>CAZWMN010000001.1:0-179933 GCA_964635075.1 uncultured Pirellulales bacterium
ATTTCAAAAGCAACGTAATGACGGTTATTCCTGATACAGGCTTCAATTGTCGTTCCCGTGCCCGCAAAAGGATCGCACACGAGACCACCCTCAGGACAACTGGCCCTGACCATACGTTCAACAATCTCCAGAGGTTTCTGGGTCGGGTGGTCTTCCCGTTCCGAATGAATTCGGTGCAGCCTGGAAACCGACCATACGTCCTTGGGATTATAGCCCACCTCAAGCCATTTTTTGCCGACGAATATCGACCGGGTTCGGGCTTTCTTTGTTTCTTCATCATACGGAATGCGGACGGAATCCAAATCAAAATAGTGACGTCCGGTTTTGGCAAAAAAACCGATCGTGTCGTGGACTGAGGAATACCGCCGGGTGCTGCCGCCCATACTCGGCACTTTCCTGTCCCAGATGATTTCGTTCAGCATAATCATTTTCTTCTTGAGATGAACAAAAATCTCCGGACTGAACCGCCACGTGGCAAAAATATACAACGAACCCGTATCTTTGATTTTGGGGATTATCAAATCCAGCCATTGGTATGTCCATTCAAGAAACTGCTTTTGGGGTTTTTTATCGGAATCATTTCCATAATCCTTGCCAAGGCCATACGGAGGGTCGGCAACCACTAAATCGAGCGAATTGTTTGGAATCTGCTTTATGCCATCAATTGCGTCTATGTTTAAGATTTGATCTGTAATCATCGTTCCTCCCCCAAAACAATACTTTTAGAATTTTCACGAAGCAGCCTGAGAAATTGCCTACGGGTACGATACTGGGGCTCATGTTCGTAATAAGCCTGAATTTTGTCATTTCTGGGATTAACATAAATCGGGAGAAACTGCGGCGAAAAAACGTGTATCCCTTCTCTCGCAAATTCAATTGTCAAATTCCTGAATCGAACTCCAAAACAGGCGTAAATCAGACGATAATCAGGTTGCGTACTATAAAACATATAAAGTTTCTCAACCGCGGAAATGTCGTTTTTATTGTCTCTCCCATCTGCATTATGAATTTTCACATTGACATAATAATGCTTATCCTCTTTGTATACAATGCAATCGTGCAGACAGGTGTCCGGCATACTGATATCAACGTCTCGCAGGCCAAGACGACTGGCATGATATTTTGCCTGCTGGGTTACCACCTGCTCGACAATCCAACAGACAGAACGAGTATGAGGTTTAAGACCATAAGGAAGAATTTCCGGATTGGTAATATCAAAAGACGGCAATCTCTCTACAACATTTAAGAAAATGTTTCTGACCGCTTTTATTTCTTCCTGGATCAATCTAATTTCAGTCATATTGTAAGCATTCAATCAAAAAAACGCAAAAATAGCGACACAATTGTAACAAAATTTATTCCGACAGCAACTTTACTTATTCAACTCCGCGTCTTTCTGGAGGACTTTTTGGGTTTGTTCGGCGCGGAATTTTGCCAGTTTCTCGGTCAATTGTTTGTCGTTTAATGCCAGGATTTGCACCGCATACACGGCGGCGTTTTTGGCGCCGGCCTTGCCGATAGCCATCGTGCCGACGGGCATCCCCGGAGGCATCTGCACGGTACTGAGCAGCGCATCCAGTCCGTCTGGTCCTTCGGAGGCCTGCAGGGGAACACCGATAATCGGCAGTGTCGTATGGGCGGCGATGACGCCGGCCAAATGAGCGGCCATTCCCGCCGCGGCGATGATAACCTGGATTCCATTATCTCTGGCTTTTTCGGCAAACTCAACCGCCTGGGCCGGCGTGCGGTGGGCCGACAAGATTCGCACCACCAGGTCAATGCCAAAGTATTTCAACTGATCCACACAATTCTGCATCACGGGAAGGTCGCTGTCGGAACCCATCAGAACCGCTACGAGAGATTTTCGGCTTGTCATTGTCTTTCCTCACATAACAGGGTACAATACGCGTACCGAATATATCGGCAAGAGAAACGGCTTTCAAGGGAAAATACTTAACAAGTATATTTTGCCGCGCGGCGGGTTGTAGAACTTATTGAAACCCGACATCGCCGCGACCCTGACGGACACATTTTAAGGACAGGTATATATGACGATTCGAAAGCCCGCCGTGGCAGGACAATTTTACGGTGCAACCCGACAGGAATGCCTGGGTGAAATCGCGGAGTGTCTGCCAAAGGGCGCGATAAAGACGGAGCTGCCGGCCAAAATTACCGCCGGCATCGTGCCGCACGCAGGCTGGTTATTTTCAGGCGGCACAGCGGCGATGGTTTTTGCCGCCGCCAAACAAGTCAACAAAGACGTCGATACCTTCATTGTCTTTGGCGCCGCCCACCGCTGTTATGATACCTGTCCGGTGATTTATCCAGGCGGCGCGTGGGAGACACCGCTGGGACAAATTCAAATCGACGAGGCTCTTACGCAGGAATTGATTCAACGGGGCGCCAAACCCGATGCCGGGGCGCACCGCTACGAACACAGCATCGAAGTGCAGGTTCCGTTTATTCAGCATCTTTTCCCCAACGCCAAATTAGTCGCAATCATTATGCCGCCGGGGCCGGAGCAATATGAATGTCTGTTTGGACAAAAAGTCGGCGCTTTGCTGAAAGATTCCGGCGTAAATGCCATCTGCATTGCCTCGACCGATTTAACACATTACGGCCCGCGCTATGGTTTCTGTCCGCAGGGAACGGGCCAGACGGGAATCACCTGGGCGCATCAGGTCAACGATATGGAATTTATTGAAAGAGCCTTGCGAATGGATGCCGAGCATCTGGTCGAGTCGTCCCTGCGAAATGAAAACGCCTGCGGGCCTGCGGCAGCGGCGGCGGTCGTGGCCGCGGCTCAAACAGCCGGGTGCAAAAAAGGGGTTCTACTGGGCCATACCAACAGCGCCGAGGTGATGAAAGCCCGTTTTCATCAACCCAGCAGTGAATCCGTCGGCTACGCGGCAATTGTATTCTGAATCGTGGCCCAGGGAACAAACACCCGATGGTCTCGCCATTACTTTAATAGCAACGGCGGCACTATAGACCGCTGAAATTATTCTTGGGGATTAAGAGCCTATCCGAATAACCCTATCTATTGCGGTCGGCTGCAAAGCCCGATGCCGGTGTTGTCGGGTCAAAATCGTCCTCGACGTAGTATTCAGCTACGCCTGCGGCGATTTTGCCCCTGCCGCCTTGGCCTCGACCTTTTCGCTCGACCTCATCACGAAAGAGTTATTCGGATAGGCTCTAAGACTTTCTTTTGAAAATTTTTTCGGTCACTTTTTGCACGACGACATAGAAAACAGGAACCATCAGTACGCCGAGGATGGTCGCCAGGAGCATTCCGCCGAAAACCGCGGTGCCGAGGGCTCGCCGCGCAACCGCACCGGCGCCGGCAGCGATAGCCAGAGGAACGGTTCCAATGAGAGTCGATAAGGCCGTCATTAAAATCGGGCGGAATCGCAGCCGGGCCGCCACAATAGCCGATTCTTCGATGCCGTGACCTTCTTCGTGATGACTCTTGGCAAATTCAACCAGCAGAATAGCGGTCTTCGTCGCCAGACCAATCAGCAGCACAATGCCAATCTGAGTATAAATATTATTATCATAACCCCGCAGCCAGGTAAAAGTAACCGCTCCCAGCAGCGCCAGCGGCACGGCAAATACAATCGCCACCGGAATCATCCAGCTTTCATACTGGGCCGCCAGAAACAAAAACGCAAACAGCGCGGCGATCATAAATATCTTCGGCGCCTGGTTGCCGGCGCGGATTTCCTGATAACTCATCCCCGACCATTCATAGCTGATGTTGGCGGGAAGCGTTTTTTTGCAGAGCTTTTCCATTTCCGCAATCGCCTGACCCGAACTGAAACCCGGATTGGCCGAACCTGTGATAGTCGTCGATGGATACAGATTATAGTGCGTCACCAGCTGCGGACCGACAATATCCCGAACCGTCAGCAAGGTCCGAAGAGGCAGCATCTGGCCCTGCGTATTTCGGACTTCGAGTTGGCCGATGTTGTCCGCCGTGGCTCGAAAGTTCTTGTCCGCCTGGGCCACAACCTTGAATGTCCGCCCGAAAAGATTGAAATCATTGATATACGAACTGCCCAGGTACGTCTGAAGCGTATCGAAAATCGTGCTCAAAGGCACGCCCATACTTTTGGCTTTGACCCGGTCAACATCCACATATAGCTGGGGGATGTTCGCCCGGAAGGTACTATTCAACCGGGTCAGTACCAGGCCTGAATTGGCTTGGGCAAGAAGCGTATTGGCGGCGCTTTCCAGCGCCTGCAAGCCGGCCCCGCCGCGGTCCTGAAGCAGAAGCTCAAATCCGCCTGTATTGCCCAACCCGCGGATTGCCGGCGGACCAAACGCCAGACAAAATGCGTCAGGTATGCCGAACAGCCGCATCTGCGCCCCTTGCAGAATTTGCGAAACATGCAAAGACGGGTCTTGCCGCTGCGACCACGGCTGAAGATTCACAAAACAGATACCGCTGTTGGGAACGATGGCTCCATCGAGCATCGAAAACCCGGCCACAGACACATAATCCTTGACGCCCGGCGTGCTTTCGAGAACCTGCCCCACCTCGCTAAGCGCCTGACGGGTGCGTTCCAGCGTCGCCCCGTCGGGCAGACGGACATTGACAAAAAACGAGCCTTCATCCTCATCCGGAATAAAACCGGTAGGCAGGGATTTCAGACCCAGCAAAGATGCGGCGGTCATCGCCGCGAATATCAGCATTGCGAACACACTTTTCCGGATGACGGAACGTACCACCTGAACATAACGATTAGTTGAGCCTTTCATAAACCGGTCAAAAAGTTTAGCTAAGCGGTTTCCTTTTTCACTGCGGGGCCGAAGCAGCAGCGCACATAAAGCCGGACTCATCGTCAGGGCGTTAACCGCCGAGAATACCACCGCCACGGAAATGGTCACGCCGAACTGCTGATAGAGTTTGCCGGTGATGCCGCCCATAATCACCGTCGGCACAAAAACGGCCAGCAGCACGAGGGTGGTGGCAATGACAGGCCCCGTAATCTGTCTCATCGCCTTGACGGAGGCGTCTTTGGCAGACAGCTTTTCTTCGTCGATGATTCGGCTGACGTTTTCGACGACGATAATCGCGTCATCCACAACAATCCCAATCACCAGCACAAGACCAAACATCGTCAGAGTGTTTATCGACATCCCCAAAGCCAGTATCACCGCAAAGGTGCCGATGAGCGAGACGGGAATCGTAATGGAAGGAATAAGCGTGGCACGCCAGTCCTCCAGAAAAATATAAACCGAAAAAATCACCAGGAATACAGTAAATATCAGCGTAATGAGTACTTCCCGGATGGATTCACTGATGAAGGTGGTGGGGTTGTAGGGTATGTGATACTCCAGCCCTTCGGGGAATGTTTTGGACAATTCTTCCAGCGTCTTGCCGACGCCCTTGGCTACCGCCAAAGTATTCGCCCCGGGCGTCTGCAAAATACCCATCGCCACGGAAGGCTTGCCGTTGAGCCTGACAGACCAGTAATAGGCTTCGGCGCCCAGTTCGACCCGGGCGACGTCTTTGAGCCGGAGAACTTGGCCGTCCGGGGCGGCTTTGAGAATAATATTTTCAAATTCCTGTGGACTGCTTAACCGTCCCAGCGTTTTGACCGTGTATTGAAATTTCTGGTTCTGGAGGCTGGGCATCGAGCCGATTTGACCGGCGGCAACCTGAATATTCTGTTCGCGAACCGCGGCAAGCACATCCTCCGTCGTCAGGCTGCGGGCCTTGAGCTTATCCGGGTCCAGCCACAGCCGCATCGCAAAATCCTTGGAACCTAAAACCATAATGCCGCCCACGCCGGGAACGCGAAGCAGGGCGTCTTTCATTTGCAGGTTGATGTAATTACTTATATAAATTTCGTCGTAACGACCGTCCGGCGAAACCAGGCTGGCGACCAGCGTAATATTGGACGACTGCTTCTGTGTCGTCACACCCAGACGCTTGACCTCTTCCGGCAACTTGGCCTCGACCATGGCGACGCGGTTCTGCACCAGCACCGTCGCCATGTCGATATCCGTCCCCACCTCGAATGTCACCGTCACCTGCATTTGTCCGTTGTCGCTGCAGCTGGATGATAAATACAGCATATTGTCCACGCCGTTGATTGCTTCCTCGATGGGCGTGGCCACCGTCTCAGCGACAACCTCCGCGTTGGCGCCGGGATAGACTGCTCCCACCACCACCGTCGGCGGCGTGATATCGGGCGTCTTTTCCACGGGTAAAAGCGGTATGGTAATCAACCCCACCAACACAATCACAATCGAAATAACGCTGGCGAAAATCGGACGATTTATAAAAAATTCACTAAACATAAAGACCATATCTCCTTGCCGCTTACGCGGCAATGATTGCCGTTATCTTTATTGTTGTTTCGCCGGACTGCCCGCACCTGCACCCGGCCCCGCCGGACCGGCAGCGCCCGCCATCTGCGGAACCACCGGAGCGCCGGGACGCGCAAAGTGAAAGCCGCTGACAATATATCGCTGGGCCTTGTCAAGACCCGACTCCACCACAACTTTGTCGCCCACCTTGCGCCCCAACTGGACATGGTGATACTGCACAATATTCTGGGCGTCCACCGTCAAAACATACTTTCCGCCAAGGTCCGAATTCACCGCCCGTTCTTCAATCAAAACCGCATCCTTTTTGACGCCGGCCGGAACACGCACACGCACAAACATCCCCGGCAGCAGTTGTTTCCCGGCATTCGGCACCTGGCCCCGCACGGAAATGGTACCCGTCATCGGGTCCACCTTGTTGTCGATATAATCCAGAAAACCCTCACACGGATAATCATCCCGCCCGGCAAAGCCGAACTGGATTTTTTGCCGGCCGTCCTTATCGCCGGGACGATGAGCGAGAAAATAGGAGTGGAGCAGTTCTTCGCTCACATTGAAATACACATACATCGGCTGCATCCGGACCACCGTCGCAAGCAGAGTTTGTTCGCCGGCCCCAACAAGATTGCCGACGTCCACGAATCGCCTGCTGACACGACCGGCCACAGGGCTCGTAATTCGGGTGTAGCCGACGTTCAGTTCCGCATTTTGCAAATCCGCCTGCGCGCTCATCACATTGGCCTGGGCCTGGTCGCGCTGGGCTTTTTTGGTGGTCAGGTCCTGTTTGCTGACGGCGTTGTTTTGAATCGCTTTTTCCATCCGCTCGTAATCTAATTGCGCCCGTTCCATGTCGGCCTGGGCGGCCATCAACTGCGCTGTCGCCTGGTCACGGCGGGCATTATAAGAATTCGGCTCGATGGCAAAAAGCAAATCGCCCTTATTAACCTCGGCGCCGTCGGTGAAGTTAATGCTTTGGAGAAATCCTGTGACGCGAGCCCGGATGTCCACCTGTTCGACCGCGGCGGTATTGCCGGTAAATTCATAATACGATTCCACGTCCTGCACCTGCGGGACTTGAACCATCACACGGGGAGGCCCTCCCATCGCACCCATCGGTTCCTGCGGCGGCTGATTTTTGCCGTAGTATTTCTTGTACCCGTAATAGCCCGCCCACGCGATGACAAGAACCAGTATGAAATAAAACGCTTTTTTACTCATAACGAACAACCTGCCTTTCAACTTGATTTTGGGATAGCCGGGTCGTTGCCGCTATCAACATATTACTTACTGCGTATTGTTTTTCTTTTCGGATGAACGCGCGACCGTATCCACCTGCCAGCCACCTCCAAAGCCCTTGTAAATGCGTACCAGGGCTTTCAAGACTTCTCCCTGACTTGCGGCCAGCTTATCCTGCTGCGTGAACAGGGTTCGCTGGGTGTCGAGGACATTTTGAAAGTCGGTCAGGCCGCTTTTATACTGGCTTTCAACCAGTTCAAGCGAACGCAGCGAAGCCTTGACCGAATTATTCAGAGAATCTTTGCGTTCGGTTTGCTGGGCATACGAGACCATCGCATTTTCGACGTCTTCCGCCGCCGAAAGAACGGCGCTCTCCCATTTGGCCAGCAGTTCCCGTGTGGTCGCTTCTTCAATTTTGATTGTATTTTTGATTCGGTTAGCGTCGAACAGATGCCACTGCAAGCCGGGCCCGAAAGAATAAGCCTTGTTGTGAATATTGCCAAGGCCGCCCAGTTGCCGGGACTGTATTTCAAATGTGCCCGTTAATTGCAATGACGGGTAAAGGTCCGCCGTCGCGACGCCGATTTGGGCCGTCTGGGCCGCAAGCTGCCGTTCCGCCCGGCGGATATCCGGACGCTGCCGAAGCAGGTCCGCGGGCAGACCCACCGCTATCTTTTCTTTGATGAAAGGCAGCGGCTGGCTTTTGCCGAGCTGTTTTTCCAGCGTCCCCGGCATCTGGCCGACCAGTACCGCAAGACGATTCAGCGACGCCGTCTCGGCAATACGCAAAGAAGGGATCTCAGCCTGCGTGTTGGCCAGGTTTAATTCAGCCTGGCGAACATCCAGCTCGCCGGCGATTTCAGACTCGTATCGGCTTTTCGTCAAGTCGAGTGTGTTTCGCTGGATTTCGATGTTGTCCTGGGCATAGGCGACCCGCGTCTGCGCAGCGCGAAGATCAATATAATTGCGGCAGACCTCCGCGAGCAGCGTCACCATCACGTCGCGATAATCCTCGATGGAGGCCTGATACGACGCTTCGGATGATTCCACGGACCGCTTGATTTTGCCGAACAGGTCAATCTCCCAGAGAAAATCAAAACCCGCCGAATGAAGATTGATCGCATCAGGTTCGTCATGCGTCTGTGCCGCCCCGTCTTTGCTGGACTGGTATCGACTATAGGACCCCGTGGCGTCCACACTCGGGTAGTACTGACCTGTGGTATAATCACGCAGGGCACGCGACGCTTCCAGCCGGGAAAATGCGGCCTTGACGTCCCGGTTATTCGCAACCGCAAGTTCGATTAAATGGTTCAGTTGTGCGTCGCCGAAAATATCCCACCAGCGAACCGGCAGATTGGGTTCATTCCTCATCTGGGCCGACAGAGGTTGATTCCACACCGAAGGCATTTCTTTGGATACGGGGATATAATCCCTGCCAACCATACAGCCGGACAATAACATAATAAGACTCGCCGTGAGCGAGAATTGAACCGCCCTTTTTATTTTAATCATCGCCGACATAAAATTTTATTCCTCAAATTATCCTGCCGCCGAACAATAGTATTATCAAAAGCGCCGCAATCGCCAAAATAAACCAGATTGTATTATCGTGTTGTCGCTCCGTCGTTTTCATAGACTTCATATCCGGCATCTCCATCCGCCGCCGGCGGATTCCTTAATTTTGCTTTTTGGATTTTAATTTTTAACTTTGATAAGGCCTCGAATCGCCGCGCAGGCGAATCGAACAATATGGTCTATCAGCTCCTCAAACGTAAGGCCCTCAATCATGGAAAGACATTTATCCATAAATAAAAACGGATGAAGTTTCAGCGAATCAAGAGAAGAAAAAATCAGCCGGGCCGTCTTCTTGTCCAGCCCGTTCACTAATTGCATCAGGGCCTCCACCGTACGGTCCATAATACGAGTGTGAAAGTTTTCCGTAATCTTCTGTCCGTGTGGCGATTTGCTCAATACCTCGCGCACCATCAATTGCATAATCTGCCCCCGCAACTGCTTTTCATACGCCGCCTGCAATGGAGGAGTTATCGTCTCCCGAACAAATTCTTCGAGCGTGGGGTTGGGGCGGGATAAAATCTCGTTCATTTTACCAATCTGCAGGTCGGATATTATTTGCAGTTGGCGTCTGAACATCTCCTGGTACAGATTGTCCTTTCCGCCGAAGTAATAATTAACCGCCGCGACATTGCAGTCGGCCTCTGCCGTCAGGACGCGAACGGAAGCGCCGTCATAACCGTTCTGGCAGAACAATTTTTCCGCCGCGTCCAAAAGGCGGTTTCGCACCGATTCGGTGTGTTCGTCCGCGATTTTTTGTTTTTGTGGCATTTTCGTTTTTCTCCAAAAACAAGCATTTGAAACAACTGTTTCAAGTAATAGTAAAACAATTGTTTTAATTTGTCAAACAAAAAAATGAGGACTTGCTGAGTTTGCCACAAAGCCATGTGGAAAAAGACTTTATGTTTTTGGGGTATGAAATACAGAAATCCTCTCCTTTGAGGCCATCGCAAAGGAGCAGTCAGTTATGGACTCGGTTTTGCTTTTTCAGGACATTTTCTTTTCTGAAGAGGCTTTTTTGGCATTGTGGGGGCGACGGCACTTGCCATAACTGCCGCGCCAAATTTTGCCTCGCCTGGTCTTCTTATCGCCTTTACCCATTTTGTCTGTCCTCATTATTTTTTGACTACTGAGTATAGCTTGTTTCTCATTCACACCTGAAAGGGTTTCCCCAGACACCGCATAATAAATGAGGATCGTGAAAACTGCAAGAGAGTAAACAAAATCCCGTGCAGGACTTCCATCCTTGACATTTTGAGACACCGGACGTACCATACGAACAAAGACTTGCACGGGAATTTTATGGAGTGTATTGGAGTCGGATTATGGACCCTTCCATCTTTAAGGCGTATGATATCCGCGGAACATACCCCGACCAGTTAGACGAGCAGTCGGCATGGAAAATCGGCCACGCTACGGCCCAGTTTTTACGCTCGATGCTGCGAGGCTATGAACGGGGTATGGTAAACGCCCAGAGTCTGTGCGTGGGGCGGGATATGCGGACGCACAGTGAATCATTGCGTAAGGCTCTGATTGAGGGGATGAACGCTGCGGGAGCAAACGTCATCGACATCGGGATGATTGACACGCCGCAGATGTATTTCGCCATTAACCACCTGGGCACCTGCGGCGGCGTGCAGATTACCGCCAGCCATAACCCGGCCCGCTACAATGGCTTCAAAATCTCCGGTCAGCAGGCCAAACCCGTCGGAGTTGATACGGGGCTCAAGGATATTAAGCACATCGCCACGGCTCTGCTGCATACGCTCGGTAAGGCCACTGGGTCGGTTGAGCATTGCGACCTGACGGTTGAATACAAAAAGCATGTGCTGAAGTTTCTTGAGCCGGGACTGAAGAAACTCAAAATGGTCATCGACGCCAGCAACGGAATGGCCGGCAAAATGGTCCCGGCGATCTTCGGGGGTTTGCCGATTGAAATTATTCCGATTAATTTTGAGCACAGCGGCATTTTTAAACACGACCCCAATCCTCTGATGGAAACCAGCCTGGCGGAATTGAAGGCCTTGGTCAAGACCAAAAAGGCCGACTTCGGAGCCTGCTTCGATGGAGACGCCGACCGCCTGATGGTGGTGGACGAAAAAGGAAAGACTATTCCGTGTGATATAATGACTGCGCTGATGGTCCCGTATTTTCTCCGAAAAAATCCCGGCTCAGCGGTGGTTTATGACCTGCGAAGCTCTCTGGTGGTGCAGGAAGAAATCCTCAAGTACGGCGGTACGCCGCGACGGGAACGGGTGGGACACGCGTTTATGAAAAAGACGCTGCGCGACAGCCATGCCTGTTTCGGCGGCGAATTGAGCGGACATTTTTACTACCGCGATAATTTCTTCGCCGATTCGGGAATGATTACGCTGGTGCATCTGCTCAACCTCATCAGCCAAAGCGAAAAACCGTTGAGCGAAATGATCGCCCCATTGAAACGTTATTACAGCAGCGGTGAAGTAAATTTCCGCGTCGAAGACAAAGACGCGACGATGACGGAGCTGACCCGCAAGTACAGCCAGGGCCGCATCGACGACCTCGACGGTATCACCATCCAGTTCAAAGACTGGTGGTTTAATGTGCGGCCCAGCAATACCGAACCGCTGCTGCGGCTTAACGTGGAAACCAAGACTGCCGAGATGCTCAAGGAAAAGTTTGAAGAGCTTAAAGGCGTCCTCGGCCAGCCGGTTGAACATCAGTGAATAGTCGATAGTCGATAACAAGCAGGGTGGACCTCCGGCTCACCATTTTTCAGGATATAAGATGCTGGTCATCATTGATTACGGCGTAGGGAATGTACGAAGCGTGACCAACGCATTTCGTCACATTGGAGCCGACATCACCGTCAGTTGCGATCCCAAAGTCATTCAAAAAGCAAAGGGGCTGATTCTGCCGGGGGTGGGCGCCAGCGGATACGCAATGCAGAAAGTCGCCCCGCTGGCAAAGCTGATTTGTCAAGAGGCCCGGGCGGGAAAACCGCTGCTGGGAATCTGCCTGGGCTATCAGATACTTTTTGACGAAAGCTACGAGATGGGGACGTACAAATGTCTGGGGTTGATTGGCGGCAAAGTTATCCCGATTCCGCCGGGCAGAACCATTCCGCACATGGGCTGGAATTTTGTCGAACCGGCCGGTGGAATGCGATTGTTTGCCGGGATGGAAAAAGGAAAGCACTTCGCCTTTGCCAATTCGTTCTACGCCGAGGTGCAGGATGCCGACGCCAAAGTTGCGACGACCGAATACGAAGACGTGACGCTAACCGCCGCGGTGGAAAAAGGCAATATCTTCGGCACACAGTTTCACCCGGAAAAAAGCGGCAACGACGGGCTGAATCTATTGCGGAATTTCGTCCGCATCTGCGGGGTGAGTTAAACGATTATGTTAACCAAACGAATCATATCGTGCCTGGACGTGAAAGACAACCGCGTTGTCAAAGGAATCAATTTCCTGAATCTGCGCGACGCAGGCGACCCTGTGGAACTGGGCGCCCGCTACAGCGCCGAAGGCGCCGACGAATTGGTATTTCTGGATATTACCGCGACCCTCCGCTCGAAAAAAACCATCGTCGAGCTGGTCGAAAAGGTGGCGCAGAACGTATTTATTCCGTTCACCGTCGGCGGCGGCATCAGCAGTGCCGACGAGATCGGCCTGTTGCTGCGAAGCGGCGCGGATAAATGCTCCATCAATACCGCAGCGGTCAAAAACCCGAACGTCCTGAGCGAATCGGCCCAGCGTTTCGGCAGTCAATGCGTCGTGCTGGCGATTGACGCCCGAAGAGACATTCACAAAAAAGATAAATGGGTCGTCTGTATCAAGGCCGGCACGGAACGCACAGACATCGACGCAATAGAATGGGCGGCGCGGGCGGAAAAACTCGGCGCGGGGGAAATTCTTTTAACCAGTATGGATGCCGACGGCACCCAGACGGGATACGATATCGAACTGACCCGTGCAGTGGCCGAAGCGGTTCATGTCCCCGTCATCGCTTCCGGCGGCGCGGGAACATTGGAAAGTTTGTTGGAGGTGCTGGACAAAGGCAAGGCCAGCGCGGTTTTAGCCGCATCCATTTTCCACTACGGCACATATACCATCAGCCAAACCAAACAGTTTCTGGCCCAGCATGGTATTCCGGTACGACCTGCATAAAAAGCTGAGAAAAACGAAAAAGCCGACCGTTTTGAAACAGTCGGCTTTTTGTGTACTAAACAGAAGATGTTCAGATAAAATTGTTTTGCGGGTTTTTTGTTCCACTTCCCGCCCGCGGTTCTTATTTGCTGTTGGGGTCTGCCTTTTCACATCCCTTCTGGTTTTCGGCCTTGGCGGCACAACAGCTTTTCTTACACCCTGCGGGGCAGGCGGCTTTGACCGCAACAGCAGCCGAAAGAACAAATGCCACAACAAACAATCCAGTCAATAACCATCGTTTCATTTTTGAACTCCTGTAAAAATTGTGTTTTTTCGAACAGTTGCACATCCTAATATCTTTATTATACAGTGATATAATATAGACCGCAAGGGTAAAAGGTTTTATTGCAAAATTGAAAATTTTTCTATTTTTTTGCGGGAAAATTCAGACATGATAATCTTGAAAACGCGGTTTCGGCCCTCGATTCACCATTTTTTGAATACAAAAAACACCGCCAAGACAATCAGGGCAAATCCGACCAGATAATTCCATTTAAATCCTTCCTTCAAATACAACACAGACAAGCACGAACAAAATGGACGGGGTGGACAAAAACAACCCTCGAATAAATTCGGCGGCTAAATATACTCCATCACGGGGGTGGACAATGGGTAATCACAGGGGGTTATCCCTACTTTTGCTTGACAGAAAGTCCCTGTTCGGGGATAGTTAAGGGCTGATGAGTAAAAAAATCGCCATTTTGGGTTCAACAGGGTCTATTGGTCAAAACGCTTTGAGCGTCATCGAGGCGCTGGGGCCGGAATATCAGGTTATTGCGCTGACGGCACACAGCCGGGTGGAAATGCTGGCCGAGCAGGCGGAAAAATTTCAGCCTGAAATCGTTGCGCTGACCGATGCAACGGACCCGGACAAGTTGTCCGGTCTTCAAAAGCGTTTCGGCGGCATTATTTTATCGGGGCCTGGGGCGCTGGTGGAAATTGCATCGCTGCCACAGGTGGATATTGTATTATGCGGCGTGGTCGGGGCGGCGGGGCTTGGGGCGGTGCTGGCTGCGGCGAGGGCGGGGAAAATTCTGGCGATTGCCAACAAAGAGCCTTTGGTGGTCGCGGGGCAGATATTGATGGAGACGGCGCGTAAGTACGGCGCGACGATTCTGCCGGTCGATAGCGAACATTCCGCGGTGTTTCAATGTCTGCACGCCGGCAAAGCCAGCGAAGTCAAAAGAATCATTCTGACCGCCTCGGGCGGGCCGTTTCGCAAGGCCAGCCTTGAGGAGTTTGAAAACGCCACGCGAGAACAGGCCCTGGCTCATCCGACGTGGGCGATGGGGCCGAAAATCACTGTGGATTCGGCCACGATGATGAACAAGGCGCTGGAAGTCATTGAGGCGGTTCGGCTGTTTGAAATGCCCGCGGAAAAAATCGATGTGCTGATTCATCCGGAGTCGATTGTGCATTCGATGGTGGAATACGTTGACGGCTCGATCATCGCCCAATTGGGAACGCCGGACATGAAAACGCCGATTCAATACGCCCTGACGTATCCCAACCGCGTACCGGGAACCGCCAAAGGACTCGAACTGGCGTGTCTGGGAAAACTCACTTTTGAAGTACCCAACCGTTCTGTTTTCCGTTCACTGGATTTGGGATTTGAGGCGGCGCGTGTCGGCGGTTCGGCGCCGGCGGTACTCAACGCCGCCAATGAAGCGGCGGTGAACCTGTTTTTAGATGGGCAAATCCGACTCGGAACCATTCCTGACCTGGTGGAACACTGTCTTAATGTACATTCCATCCGGCAGAATCCAAGTCTCGATGAACTGATAGAAATCGACGGCTGGGCCAGAAAAGAAGTCTTAAAGGTATTGAAAACCCGCCATCAACCGGCCCTATAGGCCACAGGGATGGATTGTTGCGGAGAACATTATGAACGAGCAAAACCTGACTGAAAATCAAAACCCACAGCCGCAAACGGCCAAAACAAATTCTCTCCTCCTGCTTGTCGTTATTCTGGCTGGATTGATGTGGCTGGCGATTCAAAATCCCGGCATAACCTGGAAGATTCTGCTGGTGGCACTCGGTTTTGGCGCGGTCGTGATGATTCATGAACTGGGACATTTTCTGACGGCTAAATTGTGCGGCATCAAAGTCGAGGCGTTTTCCATTGGTTTTCCGCCTATACTGATAAGCCTGCGGAAAACAGCTAACGGGCTGCGCATTCGTTTTTTGCCGCAGTTTCAGTCTGCCGAACCTGCTACGGAAGGAGACAGCGAAACAGAATACTGCATTGGCCTGGTTCCATTCGGCGGTTTTCTCAAAATGCTGGGGCAGTCCGATTCGGGACCTGTGGAACAAACCAATGACCCGCGATCCTTTACCAACAAACCCATTTGGCGACGGATTGTGGTGGTAGCCGGTGGGGTGGTCTTCAATGCCATTGGTGCAATGATTCTGTTTATGGCGCTGTTTTTGCACGGATTAAATCTGACACCGCCAATTATCGGCCAAGTTGTTCCCAACTCCCCCGCCGACGTCGCGGGACTCAGGGCCGGAGACCGTATTGTGGAAATCGAGGGGGAAAAGTTCATTGACTATATGTCAATTGTGCTGGCAGCGGCTCTGTCCGACAAAGACCGCCCCGTGGAAATGAAAGTGGAAAAATCCGACGGTTCGGCCGCAGAGGTGAAATTGGTGGCGGAAAAACAAATCAACGACTCATCTGACCTGCGGTCCTTCGGCACCGGCCTGCCAACCACGCTGGCGGTCAGCCGGTATCTCAAAGACCCCGAGGAAATCAAATTGCTTTACGAGACCACAGGGCTTCGACCCCGCGATGTCATTACGGCGTTTGAAGGCAAACCTCTCACAAAACCATGGCAATTAAATGAATATGCCGCTTCATCGTTGACTCCTTCGGCGACTTTGACGATAGCCCGCTGCTTCCCAAAGGGAAGTGACAAACCGTCCGTTCAAATTGAAGTCCCGATGGTTTGCGGACCTCGTTTTCCAAATTTTCGGACGGAATTCGACCTGGCCCATATCTACTCCATCGTGCCGCGGCTGAAAGTACAGGAAGCCTTTACGCCGTCTAAGCCAGCGGGAATCGCAAACAAAATGAAAAAATGGTTCGTTCAGACCATTCTTCGCAAAAAAGCCGGCCCTTCTCAACCTGAACCGGGACTGGAAAAAGGCGACATCATCATTCAAATCGGCGACGTCGCCAACCCCACCTACAAAGATCTGCGAGATCAAACCATTTCGCATAAGGACAAGCCACTGTCCATTACCGTTCTGCGTAAAAATGAAGAGGGTCAATTGCTGCCGGTAACGGTTGTGATGGAACCCACTACACGAACGGGAGAAAACGGCCGGGTTATGCTGGGCATTGTTCCGGCATTGGATATGGAACACCCCATCGCAGCCCGGACGATTGATTCCGCGACCGGCCCCGGCGCATTGCCGATTCCAGCCGGGGCAGAGATCACAAAAGTGGATGGTCAGCCAGTCGCAAGTTTTTATGACGTCGTTCGGCTGATTCGTCAAAACAGCGGTCAGCGCATCAGCATTGAATACCGCATCGGCGCCGATGCCGGCGGAACCGGTCTGGATGTGCCGGAACAGGACGCCATTCATATACGTTCCGAAATGCTGCTGGCGGCCCCGCTGGAATTTTATAAAGAGACCTACAAGGCCAAAAATCCGATTCAGGCGATTGTCTGGGGCGTTAAACGAACCTGGCAGTTTGTGGAGCAATCGATTTTTACCTTCACAGGGTTGTTTTCAGGAACCGTCCCCGTCTCTGCTCTCAGCGGGCCTGTGGGAATCGCTTCCATCAGCTACAAAATGGCAGGACAGGGAGTCCTTGATTTGCTGAATTTCCTGGGTCTGCTCAGCTCGTGTCTGGCGGTAATGAATCTGATTCCGCTGCCGATCGTCGATGGCGGCGTGATTGTGCTTCTGATTGTCGAAAAAATCCGCGGCGTACCGCTAAACTCCAAAATACAGGAAATCATCACCTGGATCGGGCTGGCGTTTCTGCTGTCGGTATTTCTGTGGGTTACGTATAACGATATTCTGCGGTGGCTTATATTCTGAAAATAACGGTTTTATCCTGCTTGTCTTTCGGAACGTATGAAAATCAGCGTCGTCATTGCGGCGTACAACGCCTCGACCACCATCGAACGAGCTGTGCGAAGCGTGCTGGCTCAGACCCGCCCGGCTGAAGAAATCATTGTCGTCGATGACGGCTCCACCGACGGCACGGCGGACATCGCCCGACGATTCGGCTCAGAGGTACGGCTGATTGTACAGCCCAACGGCGGAGCCAGTATCGCACGCAACCGCGGCATCGAAGCCGCAACGGGCGAATGGATCGCGTTCCTCGACGCCGACGACGAATGGCTGCCGGAAAAACTAAAACTTCAGGATGAACTGTTCCGCACCCATCTCGATCTTGGCTGGGGATACGGTAATTTCATTCATACCAATCGAAAAGGAACGCCTTTGAACGCCGTGCATCCAAACCATAGCTCCGACGCCTTTGAGGATTATCTTCACGCATACTGCCGCGGCTTCTACGCCTGGACCGGTACGCTGGTCGTTCATAAAAACGTGTTTGACAAAGTCGGCCTCTTCGAAGCGGGAATGAAACGGGCGCAGGACAACGACCTGTGGTTCCGCATCGCATATCAATTCCCCCGCGTTGGATATGTCGGTCAACCGCTGGCGATTTATCATTTGGACACGCCCGGCAGCTCCACCAAGGTCAATGTGCATTACGAATTTATGATTCGGCTAATCGAGCGGCATCTTCAGCTTTCGGTTCAGTATAAAAGACGAGATGCATTCCTACTCTGTGCCCGCCGTATGCTGGAAGTCTGGATTCGGGAATTGATTCAAACCGGACAAAAAAAACAGGCCGAGGCTTTGCTGGAACGGTTTGGAGATTATGTTTGTTCTCGTTTTCGCAGAGAAATTCGATTTCGTCTGCGGTTTCCCTACATAGGACCGTTCTTCGCGGATAAGCTTCTACAGTTTAAAAATTTTCTGTATAACAGGTGGATTCATTTACGATGAAACAGGATTTGCGTATCTTATATGTCACTGAATCACTGCGTTCATCGCCATGGACGGGGTGCGTGATTCGAACATTGAATATATGCCGGCAGCTTCGCCGGCTGGGACGTGTGACCTGCGCAGCGGTGGAAAATTACGTCAACGAACAATCGGCGGCAGCGGCCAAAGAATCCTCGGATCAATTCGAACTTTTCACCGTTGCGGATTACAGAAGTCTTCCACCGCTTTGGGGCATGCTGATCCATAAATACCATATGCACTGGCCCGGCCCCGTCGGGTTCAGAGTCTCCAGCCGCGAAGAAAAAAAAATGAAGACGCTGTTGCGCGAGCACGACCTCGTATGGTTTCATACGCTTGCTTCGGCGATTCCATTTCGACTCCACAGGGTGGAGCATTCCGTGATGGATCTCGACGATCTGATGCATCTTAAATTCCAGACCCGCGCCCAACAGGACAAAACCCTTCGGCTGAAACTTTCTGCAAGGGTCCAGGCCTTCAAATGGCGACGGCTTGAACAGGCCGCCGTGCGTCATTACACCATTGTCACCGTTTGCAGCGAAACCGACCGAATTGTTCTGGGACCGGCTTCCAATATCTGCGTCGTTCCGAATGGTTTTACACATCCCTCGATAAAGCCGGAATGGTCGTCGCCGGACGGATCGCGTATCGGGTTTATCGGAACCCTGACGTACCCACCCAATCTCGATGGGTTAAACTGGTTTTCGGAGAACGTCTGGCCTGTCCTTCGTAAAACTCGGCCGGACATTCGTCTTAGAATTATTGGCGCGCTGCCTCCTGAGGCAACGTTCTTAAACCATACGCCAGGTTTTGAACCGCTCGGGTACGTGGAAAATCCCGCGGCAGAATTTGAAACGTGGTCTGCCATGATCGTTCCATTACTCTTGGCAGGAGGAACCCGAATTAAAATTCTTGAGGCATTCAGCCGCTTTTGTCCGGTCGTTTCAACCTCCATTGGCGCTTATGGACTGAATGTCGAACATCAAAAAAATATTCTTCTCGCGGACGATCCTGAAAGTTTCGCGGAACAATGCCGGTTTCTCTGTGAAAAACCGGAGGCAGGATTGTCTTTGGCACAAGAGGCGTGGAATTCGTTTATCCAAAGATATACCTGGGATCAAATCGGTCGAAATATCCAAATTGCCGTGGAGAAATGTCTGGAGACAAAACAGTAATATATGGCTGCAATTGACATTATTATTCCTCTATACAATAAGCAAGCCACGATTGAACCGGCTGTTCGGTCGGTACAACTCCAGACGTTTGCCGACTGGCGGCTGATTATAGTCGATGACGGCTCCACAGATGATGGCCCGCGGATTGTTTGCCAAATGCGAGAGCAGGACCGTCGGATTGAATTGTTGTCGCAGTCCAACGCCGGCCCCGGCGCAGCTCGCAATGCGGGCATTCGTCTTGCCACAGCCCCTTACCTTGCGTTTCTCGACGCCGACGACCAATGGTATCCTTCACATCTGGAAACGACGCTGAACGCGATTCAAAATCATCCCGCGGCGCTGGTGGGTACGATGTACTACGAATGGCCTAAACAGGACAATATGGCCCGCCACTGGAAACGAAGAGGGATTGTGCCCGGCGTTTATGAGATGAAACCCGATACGAACTCCGAACAGGCGGAATCATACATGCTTTTCTTTCATGTGGGGTCTTGTCTGGTGAAAACAGACAGCGTACGCCGTCACGGCGGCTTTTATGAAGCCGGCTGCCGACTGGGAGAGGATACCTTCTTCTTTGCAAAGCTGGTCTTTAACGAGCGATTTATGATTCTGGGCGGAATACCCACCGCCAGGTTCAATCGACAGGAGAGCAATTTGTCAAATACTTATGCTTTTAATGTACCGCCTTTTTTATTAGACCCGGATGTGCTTTTGCGGTATTGTCCGGTCGAAATGCGCGAACTGGCGCGGAAAGTGCTGTCGCGGCTGGCGCTGCGAACCGCCTATCATAAAGCCCGCAACGGCTACAAGGCTCAGGCCGTTAACCTTCTTGATTTATATCCCGAAGCGCGGGAATTCAAAAAAGCTTATACCCAATGTCGTCTGGCGATTCGCTTCAGTTGGATTTTGCCGTATTGGATAAAAATAAAATGCAGGGTCGGGCCTCCGGTTCGTCTGGCGTTGAAAAAAATCGCTTATTGTTTGAAGTGGACGCAACGGCCGCCTGAAATATAAACTTCCAGTCGATGGATATGACGGACAAAGATTTTCAAATCAGCGTAATCATCCCGGCGCACAACGCGGGACAATATATCGAACGGGCGATTCAAAGCGTCTTAAAACAGACCCGCGCGGCGGATGAAATCATTGTGGTTGACGACGGCTCCACCGACAACACCACCGATGTCGCCGGCAAATACGGCGACCGGGTAAAACTGATTTCCCAGCCGGCACAAGGAGCCAGTGCCGCCCGAAACGCAGGTATCCGCGCCGCAGCCGGGAAATGGATTGCATTTCTCGATGCGGACGACGAATGGCTCGAAGGTTATCTGCAGGCCCAGACGGGTTTGATTTGCAGAAACCCCCACATAGCCTGGAGTACGGCGAATTACATCACCTGCTCATGCACTGAAAAAAGACAATCGCCCTATCTGGAACCCAAACAGGCAACCCGATTATTGCGGGGGAAAGATTTTCTGGAAGATTACTTTGATGCCTGTCGCACCGGACTGATTGGCCATACCGACACGATGCTGATTAAAAAAGACGTATTAGTCGCCGCCGGTCTTTTTCGGGAGGGACAAACCAAAGCCAATGACCTCGATATGTGGTGGAGGGTCGCCTATCTACAGCCGCAAATCGGTTTTATCCCCGAACCGCTGGCGATTTATCATCTGACGGTTCCGGAAAGCATATCCAAAAAATTTAACGACATCGAACTCTACGCGGAACTGATTGGCCGCCATCTGGATTTGTCGCGACAATACAACCGACGGCAGGCGTTTGAACCGGTCGCCAAACAAATGCTTCGACTGTGGATTCGCGGAATGCTGTTTGACGCCAGAGCTACCGATATCCGGCGGTTATTAAACGAATTTCGTAATCTCTATCCGTCCTCGTATCGAATGTGGATAACACTCTTAACCGCTTTCCCCCATACAACGGCGTTTGTCTGCCGCACTCTGTCGCGCATCATCCGCACATTTGGCCTGCGTCGGCGGGTTGTAGCGCCGCCGCGAATCACACCGTCGAAGTGATGATGCCGGCGTTTGCCGCAAGATTTGAATACAGGGCTTCGATTTTTTGAATGAATGTCCCGATGCTGAATTGTTTTGCGAATACGGCGGCGTGTTGAGTCAGCTTCTTCTGCAACTCTGCGTCCGCGGCTAACTGCCGAATTGCCGCGGCGATACGCTGCGGCGTGTTTTCCTTCAGAACTACGGCGTTTTGGCCGTTGGCCGTCAACTCATCGAGGCCGCCGACGGCGGTACAAATCAGCGGGACCTGCATACACATCATTTCCGCCGCCGCCAAACCGAAAGATTCGTTTCGCGACGGAAGACACCCGATGTCAAAGGCACTCATCCACACAGCGGGATCAGGCTGAAAACCGGCAAAGTGTATGTGGTCAGAAATACCCGATTTTGCCGCCCGCCGCTGCAAAAGATTTTCCATCGGGCCGTTGCCCAAAATCAGCAAATGAAATTTTGGATTATCCCGGCATAAAAGCCCCATCGCCCCGACCAGCAAATCAATTCCTTTATCGCGGTGCACCCTGCCGACAAAACCGACAACGACCGCATCGTCGGAAAATTCCTGTTGCGCACGAATTCTTTTTCGCGCGTTTGCGTCGGGTCTGAAAATATTCGTGTCAACCGCATTATAAATGACGGTGATTTTCGACGGGTTAGCGCCGGATGCAATCGTCAATTGCCGGGCTGAGGCCTGGGAATTGGCAATAAATGCTGCTGCGCGTCTGTGCAGCATACGCAAGATGACTCGGAAACCGCTATATTGCAGCCCCGGCAGAAATATCGCACCGTGTTCATGAACGACCACCGGGATATTCCGAAAAAACGTGCTCAGCAGACCCGCGACGGCGTCCTTGTGCAGATGGGTATGAACAATGTCAATTTGATATTGCCGGCAGATGCGCAGAATGTCCGTCAGTTTGCGCGGGTTATAATTAAAGCGGGAATGGGACAGAACGTTTTTCGTAATCGCAATTTCCGGATTAGCGCAGCGCAGCGGATAGACAAAGTGTTCAAACCGAGCTGAATCGCTGTGCTCGACGATTTGTTTAAGAACGACCTGAGCGCCGCCCAGACGCAAACTGCCGATAATATGTAAAACACGCAGAGGCATATCTCATCCCGTTTTTACAATCGTTCTAAAGATGTCTTTATAACG
Source organism: uncultured Pirellulales bacterium (assembly GCA_964635075.1). Taxonomy (GTDB): domain Bacteria; phylum Planctomycetota; class Phycisphaerae; order Sedimentisphaerales; family Anaerohalosphaeraceae; genus Anaeroglomus. The sequence continues at coordinate 22,749 of CAZWMN010000001.1, forward strand.
TTCTATGATTTTTGTGATATCGTGCGTCTGCTCGGCGTAGCGGCGGCCGTTTTGGCCGATTTCAATATAGCGGCTGTTTTCCAGCAGAAACGCCAGGCCTTGTTTGAGTTTTTCAAAATCGGCGCTGCAGGCCAGGCCGCAGTTATAGCGGGTCAGAAATTCATCCGGATTGACGGCATAAGACAGAATGGCCGTTCCCGCCGCCGCGGCCTGGACAAACGTATTGGGAAAACCCTCCGAATCGCTGGTGTTGACCAAGACTTTGGCTTTTTGAAAGTACATACTCATTTCCTGAAACGGCACTTTGCCGGAAAATTCGAGATTGCGTACCGTCGCTGCTTCTTCTTTCAGGTTTTCATAATCATTGTCCCCGGTGGCCGGCGGACAAATCATTACGAATTTTTCGTCTGGAAACTGTTTTGCCAATTCGATAAACCGCCGGGGGCCTTTGACCGCTTCGCTTCTTCCAGCCCATAGAACATATTCTTTTTTCATACCTTCCGCCGGTGAAATCGGCAGTCCATTGGGAATAACCATCGAAGAAACATTTAATGTACCGAGCAGATTTTTCTGGTCTTTTGTATTTTGAACGATAACCGCATCGGCACGCTGCAGTCCCCATGCGAAAGCTTTACCGGGAATTTTTCTTTTCCGAATCCATTGTCCATTGCATTCGAGCATACTGGCGGTGCGATAGACGAATCCTTTTTTCTTCCATCGGCAGAACATCGCCGCCAGCGGTACTCCCGGCGAAGCCGTTTCAAGAAAATAAATATCCGCGTCAACCCCCCTCATTGCCCACCAGATTTTCCACGCCCCCAAGAGCGGATTTTCACGAAAGGTCAGACTTTTGAAAATGGCGATGTTGTTCCTTGTTTCCTGCGGCGGCTGTCCATAATCGGCAACAATGAACCTCGCCTGAAATGAGGAATCTTTGGCCAGTTCCATTCCCAGCAGGTATAAATCCACCTCCGCCCCGCCGAAGGTCGCCTGACAAGCCGGGTTTAACAATGGATACGCCTTGGGGCATACGAAGCAAACGCGAATGGGTTTTTGCTCCTGCGAATTCATTTGTGGTGCACCGCCGTCTCAAAAATTTCCAGATATCGTTGGGCGATTGTCGGCCAAGTGAATTGCTCAGCGCGTCGGCGTGCCGCCAAAGAAAACTCCTGACGCTTTGCCGCGTCGTTAACCAGAGTCAATAAACGATTTCGCAATGCCGCGACATTCTGCGAGGGGAAAATCAACCCTGCGTCGCCGACGACTTCGGGACAGCCGCCGGCATCGCTGGTAATGACGGCCACTCCCGCGGCCATCGCCTCCAGCAGAACTGTGGGGAAATTTTCCGCCTCGGAAGGAAAGACAAAGATTGAACTTTCCCGGAACAAACGCTTGAATTGCTCATCCCGCTGGTCCAGCCAGCCGTGAAAGAGTATGGGCGTTTTGGAGCCGTGCGCCAATTTCTCCAGCTCCGAACGATAAGGTCCGTCGCCGACGAGATGAACCTGCCAGTCCAGCGATAAATCTTTGACCGCTTCAATCAGATATTGAAATCCTTTTCTGGGCAGCATTCGGCTGCACATCAGGATATGATTTTTTCGCTCCGCGGTCGGCAAAGGAAATTTTTCTATATCGATGCCGTTGGGAATGACAGATACGTTTAAATCCGGAATATGTTTCAATAATAAGCGTTTCAGCGATTCGCTTGGACAAATCAGGGCGTTGGCGTGATTGGCCAGGAATCGCCAAGCGGGTTTAATCAGCGTATGAGCCAGCTTGAAGCGGTCGGGATTATAGCCGGGGACGTCGCTGCCGTGGCAGGTGACGACCTGCGGGATGCCGCACAGGCGATGAATCATCCAGCCCAGCGGGCTGCCGGGGATAATAAAATGCGTATGAATGACATCATAGCGGTTTTTGCGGGCCAGGCGCCAAGCCTTCCCGACAGCGCCGGGCAGATACGTGGCCATTTCGTGCGTGCGGCAGAAATCCGGACGTTTGCGAACAGCCCAGGTGCGATAGACGGTGACGCCGTCAATGACTTCCATCGCAGGCATATCCCGCCATCGCATCGTAATTACGTCCACCCAATGACCCATAGATACAAACTGTTTTGCCAGTTGCAGGCTCATCGGCGCCGCCCCGCCGCCAACGGGCGGAAATTCATGGTTGAGCGTTAAAATTTTCATCGCTTTTGCGCCTTTTGGGCTATGACATAAAAATTAGTCTGCATCCACAGCGGCAGACGCTGAAAATTCACCCGCTGAACCAGCTCTTGCAGCCGCGGATATTTTTCAAGCTTCTGCAGCGTAAAGGCATTAACCGTGTTCATTTTCATAAATTGCGTTTCAAAGCCGTGTTTTGATAACCGTCGCCTCAATTGGCCGGCAAAATGCAGCGACGGATGATACCGTCGCCAGCCCAGCGACCGCGTTTTAACGGTTTCGTAAATTGCGTTGACAAGTTTATTGGGCGTCTGAAAGAGATAATATCCATTGGGCTTAAGCACCCGATAGACTTCCGACAGATGTTTATCCGGCTCAAACAGGTGTTCCAGCACATCAAAACTCAGTATGACATCGAACGACTCATTTCCCCACGGCAGCTGCTCGGCATTCTGGACGGACAAGTGCAGATGCGGATATTTTTCCCTTGCCCGCCCAATCGCCACTTCCGACACGTCGCATCCGACAATATCATCGCCTTTTTGATATAGCGCGTCGGTTAACGTTGCCGTGCCACAGCCGAGTTCGACGATTTTCATTCCAGGCCGCAATAATCCCGTCTGTTCAAGAAACCTCAGGTTGACTTCGATATTGCCCAGTTCTTCCCGTCCGGAGCGCAGCGCCCAGTCCCAGCTTTGGTCGTTTAATTCCCGCTGTTGACGCTGTGAAGGTTTCATTTTGTCCCCGTCGCGGCCTTTCGCACAAACAGGATATGCGGGCCGAACATCTGTACAACCTCATAATTTTGCATCACGTAATCCCGAAACGGTTTCATCGCCTCAAACCGTTGTGCTTCGAGAACGGAAACCTGTTTTGCCAGAAGAGCAGAATAAGCCGTTTCAAATTGCCGCACTTTAGCTGGGTCTGTGGAGAGAAAACCATATTGATTACCCTGCAATTCTTTCGGCGCCTGCGGCCACAATTCCAGCGGCGGCACGTTCCACGGAAATTCTCTCTTGCGGCTGTCGGCGATAAACAACGGCGGATGCTTCGCAAACGTCTCCAGCAACGCCCGCGTCTCGGTTCCCAGCCAGGCCGGCGAGAAAATATGCATATTCCCTTCAAACGCCTGGGGGGACGAGCTGATTCGCTGCGCCCTGACATAAATACCCGGATACCAGCCCCAGACATAAATCCGGTCTTCGGGACTGGAATGTGTTCGGATGTAGTCGCCCAGTTGTTCCCACGGTCCGACTTCCTTTCCCCTCAGCCTGGCCCAGGTCGAGGTCCACGTTTGCGCATAACCCCGGCTGCGCTGATCATACGCCTGACCCGAAAAAGGGCTGTGCGTAATCCCTGCGAAAATCGGCCAAACCATTCCCATCATCACCAGCAATGCCACCGGTGAAAGTATCCTGCCGGCTACACTGCAGGCCGGAGAAAAACGCTCCATAAATCGCCAGACGCCAAAACCGGCCAGCATTGCCGCCGAGGCGCACATCGGCAGATAATACTGCTCATAAGACCGCGGGCTGACCCAAATCATCCCCATATCAAAAGCCCACCACATCGCCAAGAACATCGCCATCCAGTCCTGCGATTCCAGCGTATGGATTTTTTTGACGGTCCGAAGAATCACTCTGAATAAAACGACCAGAATGGAAGCCATTGCCATCGCAATCGGCAGCTTCAGCACGGCGTAATACCGCAGGACTATCGGCGCCTGCTGCGAAAAACCCATCAGAGCGCGACTGCAGGTGATATAGAAATCATTCGTACCCAGCGACGTCCAAAGCTGATGCACCGTCGCGCAGAGTCTCCAATAAGCCTGCTGCGGCAGGCTGAAAAACAGCGTGGCATACAGATAACTCCTTATGTCTTCGTTCATTGCGCCCGGCTGAAGGCGTACGATGACCATACCAATAACGTACATCAGCACGATTGCCGCAATGCCGGTTTTCCAGTAGATGGAATGCACAGCCTTTAACCGGGAAATGAGATGATAATGTTTATTAATTTCCGCTATCCCTATCCCTGTGTAGCCGACAACAGCAATTATGATGACCAGTTTTATCAGCAATATCGGAAATGTACCGAGAAGATCGCTGTTTTCCAGATGGAAGAATAATAACAAGGGGCTGATTCCCACGATTGCGCCGCCGGATAGAAAAAGAAGACGATTCAAAAAAAGTTTCCAGCTTCGCTGTACCAACAGCGATAAAAACGGTACCAACAACCCCGTTGCCGCCAGGACGGAAAGTCCCGTGGGTTTAAAATAGTACGGCCAGAGCACAGAAGCCCCCACAGCCGCCCATAGCCATTCTTTCTGTGTTTTTATCGTTAACATCAGAAAACAGACCGCAAACACCATAAAGGCGATCATAAACTGTTCTTTGACGTTGCCGAATTTGGCGATGACCGGCGCGGAAAGATATATCGACGCAACCGCTGTACAAATGACCGCAGCGGTCTTGCCGAAGCATTTTCGGATCGTGTAAAACATCAGCCCCAGCGCCGCCAGTTGTAAGGTCATCTGGACGAGTTCCGGTCCCAGCTCGCTGAAGCCGCCCATTGCCACACCGAGATAATTCATTAAAAACGTCGCCGGCTGCGCGGAAATAAATTCGTCTTGCCAAAGTCTGGCTCCCTGCAGAATGTGCCAGGCCGAATAGGCATAGGCTCCGCCATCAAATGGGTCCGGCTGACTAAACTCAAAAAACTTGCCCAGCGTAAAGGGAACGCCGGCTAAAATCAAAACCGCCAGAAATTCAACCATCCAGACCGGACGGAAAACAGCGAGCCGGGGTAAAGAAACCGGAGTTACGGGTTGTCTTGCTCTGCGCCGACGCATGAATGTCCCTGTGATTGATATTCGATTGTACGAAGTTTTAACAAAAAAATGAGTTCCGGATTTCCTGTCTTTGCCGAGACAATATCAATTTTGCCTTTTCACGTTTGCCTTTCTTCCGTGCCTTTTTTCCGGTTCGCGGGTTCATAAATTTTTTCAATCACATAAATTGGTCGGTCCTGCGACTCGTGATAGGTTCGCACCAGAATCTCCGCCAGCAGCCCCATCAGCACAAACTGCACCGCCGTGGTCATCAAAATCAGCGATATAATCAGCAGCGGGTTGCGATTCATTGGCAGCGACGGCATACGAAGAAATTTATAATACAACACCGCCATGCCGCTGAGGAATGAGCCCAGCAGGCAAATTCCTCCTAATCCGCCAAAGACATAAATCGGCTTGGTGGAAAACGAGGAAAGAAATTTAATCGTAATCAGATCGAGGATGACCTTGAACATTCGGCTCAGTCCGTATTTGGTCTTTCCGCGGATTCTGGGTCGGTGGTTGACTTCCATCTCCGTAATTTTTTCGCCGCCCCAGCTTGCCAGCGCCGGAATAAAACGGTGCATTTCCCCGTACAGCCGAATCGGTGCCAGGGATTCGGCCCGATACGCTTTAAGTGTACAGCCGTAGTCATGCAGCCGCACGCCGGTAATCCGGCCAATCAGCCAGTTAGCCAAACGGGAAGGCCATGTGCGAGTGACAGGGTTATCCCGTCGGTTTTTCCGCCAGCCGCTGACAATATCGTATCCCTTCTGGAGTTTTTCCACCAGCCGAGGGATATCCGCCGGGTCATTTTGACCATCGCCGTCGAGCGGCACAACAATTTGCCCTCTGGCGTAGTGAAAGCCGGCACTTAACGCCGCGGTCTGTCCGAAATTCCGCCGAAGACGAATCAGCCTCGTATGTGAATCATTCCGAACAATCTCCACCAGACAATCCGTACTATCATCCGTGCTGCCGTCATCCACATAGATCACTTCATAGTCGAACCGTCCCTGGAGCGCCCGCGTAATTTCCTCGTGCAGCGAAGGAAGACTTTCCGCCTCGTTGAACACGGGAATGACAACAGATAGCATGATCTCACCTGATTCAGGCATATATTTTTTTCTCCGTTGAAAAAAACCATCGTATCTTATTTTATTTTACCGGCGTATGAGGTTCTTGTAAAGTCATATCCGTTTTTGAGCCGAAAACACAGTTGTTTTTCAACCGCAATATGGTACACTATCTCAGGATAGTCTGGCGACTAAAAGAACAGATAAAACAGATGTTTTTGTGAGGATTTTCGCAATGAAGACGACGTTTCAAATGGTATTGGGAATTGTTGTTGTATGGGCGATTGTTTTTGCAACCGGCTGTCAAAAGGAATCGAACCTGTCCGCAACTCCGGCAGTTCAGGTTGAAAAGAAATTGCCCCCCTCTCAAACTCCCCCGGCATCGCAATCCCCAGCTCAGCCGTCAAAACCACCTCAAGCCGTCAAACAGCCCGCAAAGTCCATTGAAAAGGCACCCTCTATCAAAGTCGAAAAATCCGAGCACGATTTTGGTACGATTGGCCCGGGTACGTTTAATAAATGTCAATTCAAGTTCTCTAACATCGGCAAAGGCGAGCTGAAGATTGACTCCATTCAGAGCAGCTGTGGCTGCGCCGTGCCGGAGTTAACCAAAAAGGAATATGCCCCTGGTGAATCGGGGGCAATTGACGTGACGTTCCATGCACCGGGATACGCCGGACTTACCACAAAACATCTTTACGTCATCAGCAATGATCCGGTTGTTCCGCGCGCGGAATTGGCGATTAAGGCGGTGGTGGAAGTTAAGGTCGTTGTAGATCCCAATAGGCTGGAACTGGCAATTAACAAAGAAAACGGCGGAATGATTCCCCTGAAAGTAAAAAGCATCGATAATGTGCCGTTTGCAATCACCAGCTTTAGCGCCACTGGTCAGTCAATAACTCTGGAGTTCGACCCGAAGGAAAAAAGGGTTGAACATGTCCTGAATCCAAAAGTGAACATGAGCAAAATCCAGGAAATCAATGCCGGAATTATCCAGATCGGCATTGATCATCCACAGGCCAAGGAAGTAGTCGTATCTTACAGCGTCCAGCCGATGTTTGAGTTGCGTCCGTCGAGAATTATCCTGCAAAATGCCGAGCCGGGTTCCGTGACCAAACGTGAGGTCTGGGTCGTCAATAATTATGGCCAATCCTTTGAAATCGAATCCATCACCTCACGCAACGGTTATATGAAAGTAATCAACCAGAAAAAAGAAGGTCATAATATCGGGCTGGATATAGAAATCACGCCTCCCAGCCAGCAAGGGCCGATGCGACGGTATATTGCCGATGAGTTGAGCGTCAAAATTAAGAACGGTCCATCGCTGACAATCCGATGCAGCGGATGGCTTAGACTCGGATAGGCTGGAAAAGCTGGTTTTCTACAGGACATTGAAAGAAAAACCAAGCTCTGGACTTTCCCCAAAGGAACTTTTTTTCAACCGGACTGTCTAACCAGACATCAAAATTGCCTCATTTTAAAGCTTTTGATTTTAAACTTTGCTATGGTACGAACACTACGCATTACAAGTATGGTTTCAGTTATCGCGGCAGGAGCCGGTGTGATTTTCGTGCTGGTGTTCGGCTTTAAGCCCAATGCCGAGATTAAGGCCTTTTTGTCTGAGCCTTCCCTCGTGGAACAACTGAAAGAAAAGGCCGGCACAATCCTTCAAAAAGAGGATAAAATTTCTCCTTTGGTGATGCAGGCTAAGGCATTCGCGCTGCGGATTGATCCGCCGCCTCCGCCGCCACCCCCCCCTCCTCCGCCGAGTCAGAAACCGTCTGAACCGGTTCAGGTGGCCACACAGGTAGTTGCTCCACCGAAGGTCTCCGTTAAGTTTGACCTGGTCGGTACGGCAAGGTACAAAGATTATCCCAAAAAATCCATGGCGTTACTGAATCTGGTTTCAGAAGGTTATAAATGGTACCGACAGGGCGAAAAAATCGGCCGCTTGACCCTTCAGGAAATTAAAGACGGAAGCGTGGTGGTCTATCAGGACGGCAAATACGATACGGAATTGTTTATTCCGCCTCCGCAAAGTCCAATAAAATCGCTGTTGAAGTCCGATCAGCTCCGTCCAGCTTCCCCCAGAGGGCCTTCCTCGACTACCGCCACTCTATCAGTTGCTCCTGCTACAACGGCAACGGCTGCTCCTGTTCCTGTTGCAGCGACGGTTACTCCAGCCACAACCGCCGTTCAGGCAGCAACGGCGGCAGTCGTTCAACCGCCGAGCGGGCAAAACACAGCCGCCGCCACCGCTAAAATCGCCAAGTCTTCTTCGACCGAACAACCCGTCAGGCAACAGGAATCGACCAGTGCGGTCCGAATTCCTCGAAGCTCAGGGACTCCACCAGTTTCCACACCACCGACGGTTCGCCCCCCTCGCCAGCCGGAGCCGGAACCCTCACCAGAGGAGCAAAAACGCTCTCTCGAGGATAGCATTGGAAGCATTAAGGAAATTATGACCCACCCCACCGAAGGCGTTTCGCAGACCCAGTGGCAGAAGGAACTTGAGAATTGGAAAGAACTTCTGGAAGTACTGGAAAAAGAAAAACAAAACCTCGGACAACAAGACTCCGGCAATAAAACGCAAACTTCTCCGGAAAAGAAGGATTCCAGTAAAAAATAGTTTATATACGGCACGCGGTACGGTAAAAAATAACCCCTTGTCGGCGATAAAATAAACCGCAACAAGTCCCATATAAACAGACAGGTTTGCAGTGCGGTTAAAAACAACAAAGGCAGAAATTAAAAACCTGCCAAAAACGTATGGAAACGGTCAGGAAAAGCCGGAACCAGCCGGCTTGTTCTTTGTCTATAACAACAGCAGGGAATAGAGGTTGCGGTAAAATCGGACAATAAAAGACCGGTTCAAGGTTTTAATCTATGAATTATTCATCTATGGAGCAGCGTATGTTCTCGTCAGGCATCCGACAAAAGCAAGGGATACAGATTCCTTTTGCACTCATTTTAACAGCGGTTTTTATGGGGAGCTTTGTTTTGATATCTCCATCGGACGGTTTTGCCGTGTCCGCCTTGCGGAGTCGGGTGTATGGTTTTCGCAACACGGATAATAAACAGGCGGTGCAACTGGCCGGTCAACTCGGCATCAAGGTGACTATCGACACACACTCCTCTTCGGTCGTGGTCCTGACCGGCGACGACCCTCTGGAACTGACAAGAGCATATTCGCTGATGGAAATCACCGACCGAAAAGAGCCGGTGAGCATGAAGGTTCTCGGTTCGGTCCCCGACAGCAAGGCCGAAGAAACCGCCAAGCAGCTTCACGACCAGCTTAAAAATCTCAATCTCGGTACACTCCTGGATCCGCCGGCTAAAGTCATCGCCAATCCATCGATCGTGGACGTCTATCAGGGCGAATTAATTGCTATTGCCTCCACGGCGGAAATGGAAAAAATCGAAAAGGCATATAAGACCTGGCAGGACAAACAAAAATCGCAGCGTCCCAAAACCTCCGAGCCAAATACGGCAAATCCAGTTCAACTGAGTTCGTCGAAGTCAGTCGAACCGAATGCCCCTGCTTCTCAATCCCCTGCTGCGGAACCGAATACACCGCAGCCTGCGCCGACACCTGCACCACAACCCATAAAGCAAACGTCCACCGAGCCGAACAAACCGGCCCGGCAGGAACAACCGGCACCGCAACCTGCCGCCGCTCCCACCCAACAAAAAGCCATTGAACCTAACCAAGCCAAGCCGGAAGAACCGCAGACACAAGAGGATTTTATGAGTAATGAATTGCTCAAGACCCTTGCCTCTGAGGAGATAAAAACACAAAGGGACAAAACAACACCCTCGATGGATAAGCCCGCTTTGCCCGGCACCGCCAAAACCGGAATGGCCGAAGCCCCTGTACATATGCCAAAAGCCAAAACCGTTGACGCGACGGACACGAATACGATTCAGCCGCCGACGCAGGAAATCACAGACGCCGAGTTCAAAAAAATCGTCGAGCAGTTGATGAAACAATCCCAAGAGGAAGAAAAGAAGGCTCAAGGCGAACAAACCCCTTCGACAAGCTCAGGGCAGGCTACCGCCAAGGGACCAAAGGCTTTGCAGGAACAGACCGGCGAGGCGAAGGAAAAGAAAGCGGAGCAGACCCCTGCAAGCTCAGGTCAAGCTGCCGCCGCAGCCCCGCCCCCCGTCCAAAAATCTCAGCAGCTCGAAACGAAGGCCGAAAAACCTGTCGAGCCTCAAATCGAATCAAAACCGGAAAAGACCGCAAAAACAGAAACCGCCCCTAAAACCAAAACGGAAAGCGAACCGTCCGCCACCGAACAAAAAGTCAAAACCACCGGCGCCGAACCTGCCATTCCCAAAGGAGAGGAAGAACTGGAACTGACCATTACGCTGCCGGAGAAAGTGGAAATCAAACAACTGATCGAACTGGTGGGCAAACAGCTCGGCCTCAACTATATGTACGACGAGAACAAGGTGCGAGGCGACGTAATGCTCAAAATTTACGAGGGGAAAATCAAAGTCAAGGATTGCTATGCGCTGCTGGAGTCCGTGCTGCGGTATAAAGGATTCGTGATGACGCGGCGGGGCAGCCTCGTAACCATTGTACCCTCAACCGAAGTGAACGCCAGCGACCCCAAAATCCACATCGGCGGCCAGCAAATTGAGGCCGGCGACGTGATTGTTAACGGTGTCTTTACGCTCAAATATGTTAATTACAACAACGCCCAGGGTATTCTGCGTTCGCTGGCGCTGGGAACCAACATCATTCCGATTGTCGAGACCAATACGCTGATTGTGACGGATTATTCCTACCGGATGAGCAAAATTGAGGAGGTGCTTCGAATCATCGACGTGCCGGGCGCCGCAAAAATATTCACCCATCGTCCGCTTCAATATATGCAGGCCTCCGTACTGATTCCGCGGCTGCAAACACTGGCGGCGAAACTGGGAAACCTGTCCATCACAGTCGGCACTTCTGCCTCTTCGGCGGCTGTACCGAGCGCCCCGGTGCGTATTGACCCGCGCACCGGTCGACCCATTCCTGGAGGCGCTGCTCCGGTTCCGGCGCCGTCCCCGGCAGCAACGTCGCAGGAGGCGGTTTATCTGGATGCCGACGAACGCACCAACCGCGTTTTGATGATCGGCACAGAAGAGCAATTGAAAACGGTCAACAGCCTCATCGACAGTCTCGACGTCAGACAATACAACCTGCGGTACGTCAAGGAATACGAGATTAAATATGTTGACGCCTCGGAAGTAATCGATGTGCTGAATGGGTTGGGCCTGGCCAAGGTGACCGCAGCGAAAAGCACGGATTCGTCCACTCGAGCCGTTACTCCGCAGGCGCCGGGGGGTGCGGCACGTCCCGGAACGCCGCAGCCGGCAGTATCACGGCAGGCCGCCGGCACAACGGAGGGTGCTGACCAGCCGTTTATTTCCATTCGGCCCAATACCAATTCGCTGCTGGTCAACGCCACCGGCGAACAGCACGAAGATATTGAGCTGGTCATTAAACATATCGACGTGGAGCAGAAAGACCAGCGGACGATTGAGGAATATGAAATCCAGAATGTTGACGCCAGGGAGATCGTCCAGACCCTCGGCGACCTGGCGATTATCTCCAAACAGTCCGTCTCGAATATCACCTCGTCCAAAGGCTCGATGTATGGAAGTTCCTCCGGTTCCGGTTTCGGTACGACACGGACAAGCGGGATGATGAACCGGGCGACGGGAATGCCTATGGATCAGGGTGTGCCTGAACAGTCCGCCATTATGAGTCTGCCGACCGCCGCGGGTGAAACGGTCAGAGAATTGATTACCACCGAACCGCAGATTTCGATTCTCGAATCCACCAATTCGCTGTTGATTTACGCCACCCCGCGACAGCACGCCTCGGTGGCGCTGGTTATCGCCCACGTGGACCGGGAACTGGACCGGGCTACGGCGCCCTACGTGGTTTATCCGCTGGAAAACCAGGACCCGGAAGAATTGGCGGATACGCTAAACAGTCTAATTGAAGGAACAATGAAGAAGGCCGCTGCCGGATTACCCAGTTCTCCCGGCGCTAAAATTCAGACCGAGACGGCTCAAACCGCCAATCTGCCCAAAAAAGAAGAGGAAATCATTCGCATTATCCCCGACAAAAAATCCTATTCCATCATTGTTTATGCCAACAAGAAAAATCAGCAATGGGTTGCCACGCTGATTAAGCAGCTTGACCAGTATCGTCCGCAGGTGCTGCTCGATTGCACGCTGGTGGAAATCACCAAGGACGACCTGTTCACGTTTGATCTCGATATAATATCAAGAAGCGGCGGCTTCCCGGCCGGTGGGACAATGATGCAGCTTACGGCAATAAACCAAAGCAGCACAACAGGTTTTCCTGCGACAAGAGGTACTTTTGAAGGAACAGTTAATAAAGGTACCGGTGCGGCTTTTTATGCGGACGATCATATTCAGACTCTGTTGAATTTAATAGACAAAAATGGTTATGGTCGCGTTCTGGCCAGACCATCCTTGTTGGTTAAAGACAACGAAGAAGGAATTATCAAAGCGGAGAAAACAATCTATGTCGCCGAGGAGAAGACGGTATATCAAACGCCGGAGCAGGGACAGGCCATACAGACCACTGATGTTCAGTTTAAGGACTACAAGTCGGATATTACCCTGACGATTACGCCTCACATTGCTTCAGAGAAAATACTTCAGCTTGAAATAGTGTTGAATCGAACGGATTTTGATTTGACCAGCGGAAAAGAAGTTGAGATTCGCGGCCAAAAAGTTCCAAAACCCTACGACCAGATTACCAGTAATGTCGATACATGGTCTATCGTTCCCGACGGCGCTACGATTATTCTGGGCGGCATTGAGACCATCAATCAGAGTAAGACCAATAATAAGGTTCCGATTCTCGGCGATCTGCCGCTGGTGGGATTGCTGTTTAGAGGGATTGATCAAACCGATAAACAGTCCAAATTGTACGTGTTTGTCAAGGCTAATATCATCAAACCCGCCGACGTATTAACTGGTCAGTCTGATATCGAAAAAATTTCCCAGAAAAAGCGAAGAGCGTTTGAAACCGATGAGGCAAAATTCCAGGGGCTGGATTCTATCCCCGGTATCAGGCCCAATCCTATCCATCCGGAAAAAATTCTGGAAGACGATGAATACATCCAAAAATTAAAAGAACAGCAAGAGGCGGGAAATACCGTCGAAGTGCAGATTCCATAGGCCGGTGAAAAACCCGGAAACAGGCAATACAGTAAAAGGTCATCATTGGGTATGAAAGACTTGCTGATTCAAACTGCGCAGCGTACGGGCGTGATTGACGCCGAGGCGCTGAAGCGCTATTTTGATGAATATGCCGACGACCATCGGCGTATCGACCAGCTTTTGCTGGCGGCGCCGAATTTCACCGAAGATGTGGTGCTTAAATTGTTCGCCGCGGCGCTGGGGATGGAGTATCTCGACGAAATCCGCGCAGGTGAAGTGCCGAAATCTTTTATCGAAGCTGTGCCGGCCACCTACGCCCAGCATCATTACCTCATCGGCCTGGAACGCCCGCAGGACAACGGCCGATTGACCATTGCAGTTGCCGCACCGCTGGCCACGGCGGTGATTGACAATGTCTCCAAAATGCTGACCCGGCCCGTCCGCACGGCGCTGGCGACGCGTGCCGCTATTACCGCCGCCATCGACGTCGCTTATGAGCAGAAAAGCACCGTGATTGAAGAAGTTACCGAGGAACTCGACCAGCAGAACCTCGAACAGCTCGTCGATGAAGTGGAAAGCAGCGACGACCTGCTGGACGTGGTCAATCGTCCACCGGTCATCCGGCTGGTCAATGACGTCCTTTTTCGCGCGCTGCAAATGCGAGCCAGCGATATTCACATTCACCCTTATGAAACCAAAATTCAGGTGCGCTACCGGGTGGACGGCATTTTGTACGACACGCTGGCGCTCAATCGCAATGTCCTGTCGCTGATTATTTCACGTGTCAAGGTGATGGCCGGGATGGACATCGCCGAACGCCGAATGCCCCAGGATGGGCGTTGCAGCGTCCGTGTCGGCCAGCGCGAAATCGACCTGCGCGTCAGCACCGTTCCCACCAGCTACGGCGAACGGGCCGTATTGCGTATCCTCGATAAAAGCACGGGACTTTTGACGCTCGAGGAGTTGGGCTTCTTTGAGAAGGAACGGCAGGTATTTGACAAGATGATCAATCACTCTCACGGCGTGATTTTCGTCACCGGGCCTACGGGCAGCGGAAAAAGCACTACGTTATACGCCTGCCTGAACCGCATCGATTCGAGAGAAAAAAATGTAATGACGGTGGAAGACCCCATCGAATATCAGCTCGAGGGCATCAGTCAGATGCAGGTGTCCAGCAAAAAAGGAATGACGTTTGTCAATTCGCTGCGACATATTCTGCGTCAGGACCCCGACGTAATTATGGTCGGCGAAGTCCGCGACCGCGAAACCGCCGCGATGGCGATTCAATCATCGCTGACCGGCCATCTGGTCTTTTCGACGCTGCACACCAACGACGCCGCCGGCGCCATCAGCCGATTACTCGACTTTGGCGTCGAGCCGTATTTAGTCAGCTCGTCGCTGATTTGCGTACTGGCTCAGCGGCTGGTGCGAAAAATCTGCCCGGACTGCAAGCAGGTCTATGAACCGCTGCCGCACGAACTGCGGGAGCTGGGTATTGCCGAGGATATCCGGAACACAAAATTTTATACCGGCTCCGGTTGTGCCAAGTGTTTTGAAACCGGTTACCGCGGCCGAACAGGTATTTATGAGCTGATGGTCATTACCGAGGAGATTCGTGAAATGGTCTATCAGCGGCAAACCGCCGGGACGATTAAGAAAAAGGCGCTGGAGCAGGGTATGCAAACCCTGCGAATGGATGGCACCCGCAAGGTCCTCGACGGAACGACAGCCATCGCCGAAGTGCTGCGCGTCACGCAAGCGGATGCAGGATAAACTGACGATTGACGATTTTCGACTGACGATTGGAAAATAGAATATGAACAGCAATGATTTGAAGCAAAGAACCAAAGTATTTGCACATCGTTGTATCCACCTGGCGATGGCATTACCCAGAACATTTCTGGGAAATCATGTTCAAGGGCAGATCATACGCAGTTCGACATCTGTCCCAGCTAATTACAGGGCAGCTTGCAGAGCGCACTCCAAAGCAGGATTTATATCGAAGATCAGTATCGTTCTGGAAGAGGTAGATGAAACGCTATTTTGGCTTGAATTTGTAGCGGAGGAAAAACTTTTACCTCCCAAAAAAATGGAACTGTTGATAAAAGAAGCGGATGAGCTAACAGCAATTTTCACAACGACGCGAAAATCAGCTCGGATAAAGCCCATCGAAAATCGAAAATCGAAAATCGAAAATGCCAAGGTTTAGCTATACCGCCATTACTTCCGCTAAAAAGTCCGAGCGAGGCGTGCTGACCGCGGAAAGCGCGTTCGCGGCCCGAAAGCATCTGCGCAGCAAAGGGCTGCATCCAACCGACATCCGCGAAATCGCCGCTGCAGGAAGCAAACGGCGATTCGCATTGTTCGGTAAAAGCGCCCGGGGGGCGGTCACGACCTTTACCAAGGAACTTTCGACGATGTTGGCGGCCGGGATTAAGCTGACCGACGCCTTAACGGTACTGATTACGCAGGTCAGCGACGCCGGGCTTCGCATCGCCATCACCGACATTCGCGACCGCGTAGTCACCGGCGAATCGTTCGCCGAGACGCTCACTGAGTATGGCCAGTATTTTGACGTGATTTACATCAGTATGATGCGTGTCGGCGAAGTTACGGGGACCCTCGATAAGAGTCTGGCGGCGATATCAACGTTTATGGAAAAACGTCAGCGGCTTGAAGCCAAGATGACTACCGTGATGATTTACCCGGCAATGTTGATTGTCGGCTCGATTGCCGCGGTATTGGTGATCACCATTAAGGTTATTCCCGTCATCGCCGAACAGATCACCAAGACCGGCCAGGAATTACCGTGGATTACCAGGGCGCTGGTTGTCACGGCGGACGTATTAACCAGTTGGTGGGTCATACCTATTATTGCGGCCCTGTTCGTTATGGGCTGGGGATATAAAAAACTGATAAAGACAAAAAAAGGCGCCTACTGGCGGGACAGGATTCTGTTGAGTCTGCCCGGCATTGGACCGTTAATTAAGCAGCGGATTGTCTCGCGGTTTTCCTCAACGCTGGCGACGCTGTTGGGAGCCGGGCTCTCGATGGCCGAATCGCTGCGCGTCGTTTCCCAGGTCATGGGCAATGTGATTATGAACGAGGCCGTCAAACAGGCTCGCGACCGTATTTTGGCCGGTGCCGACATCGCCACGCCTTTGCGCGACAGCGGTATTATCGACCCGTCGATCGCCCACATGGTGGCTGTCGGCGAAAAAAGCGGCGAACTGGAGCAGATGCTCAAGGTCATCAGCGAAAATCTCGACGCATCCGGCGATCTGGTAACTGAACGTCTCAGCGCCGCTATTGAGCCGGTGATTATCGTAATTATGGCCTTAATCATCGGTATTATCGCTTATGCGACGATGATGCCGCTGATAAAATTTTCCGCAGGACAGTTCTAAAATTGAAGAAGGACGATTAACGATTTCCGATTTATATTCATCGTCAATCGACAATCGTAAATCGTCAATACAGTTAATGAGGTGAAACATGAAACGAGAAAAAGAACAACACCGTTTGGGTTTTACGCTGGTGGAAATAATGGCCGTGATTATCATCATCGGCCTTTTGGCCGCCATTGCCGCCAAGAACTTCCTCGGCCAGACGGAAAAGGCCCGTGTAATCACCACCAAGGCCACCCTGAAAACGCTGCACGAATCGGTCAACATGTTCAAGATGGACACGGGACGCTACCCGACCGAGGAAGAGGGCCTTAATGCTCTGATCGAAAAGCCCACGGATGTGGAAGGCTGGACCCCCAGCGGTTATCTGGAGGGAACAAAAATCCCCAAAGACGCCTGGAAGCATGAGTTCGTGTATCAGTTGAACCCTGAAAGCGGCAAGCCCTTTGTGGTGATTAGTTATGGCGCCGATGGCAAAGAGGGTGGCGAAGGCTATGACGCCGACCAGTACAGTACGGACATTGAGTAAGCCGACCCGCCGGTCGGCTTTTGTGCTGGTCGAGATGCTCCTGGTTTTGGGCATCATCGCGTTCCTGACTTCCATTGCGATGCTGAGCTTCTCGGCGGTTTCCGGCAAAAGTTATTTCCAGCGCAAAGCCCAGAATCTGGTCAATACCTTCCAATCCGCGTGGAATACCGCCCAGCAAAGCGACCGCCGCTACGCCATTGTGTTGAGTTTTACCGAAAAAACATGGGTTTTACGGCAGTTCGCTCAATTGGACTTTGAGGGGATTCCGGAAGACCAGGCTATTATTAAAACCGGCACCTTCGACGACCGCTTCCAATTGGATTATGTGCTGTATGACGACGGCGATGATACGCGTACGCCGCGGGAAGGGGAGCGGGTAACCGCCGCCACCTTTTTCGCAGGCCACGGCGGCTGGCAATTCGGCGGAAAAATCGTCTTGTGGGATGAGGACGGCAATCCATGGTCCATTGTCGTTTATCGCATTGGAAAACCCGTCGAATTGCTGCCCGGCGACGTGGCCGTCCTGATCCCGCAGGAACCAAGATTTATGCCTTTTTAAAAAATCCGAAATTCGAATGTCAAAATTCAAAACAAGTTCACCGCCTGTGAAATCGAAAATCAAAAAACTTGTTCCAAGCTTGTTTACACTGAGCAACGTCGAAGTGCCGAAGGATCGAAAATCAAAAATAAAAAACGGCTTCACGCTGATTGAGGTCGTTGCCGCCCTGCTGATTTTGTCGATGATTCTGGCCTCGGTGATGGTGGTGGTGAGCCATATCAGCGACGGGATGATTGACTTTCGGTCCGAAACGCAGGCCTTCGCCGTCGCCCGCCAGAATATGGAAAAGCTCCTTTCTTCTCCCACGGTCTCCGACAAGTCCGAATACGGCATCCTCGAAACCAACCCCGATATCAGCTGGCAGACCGCGGTTGAGCCATTCTATGAACCCACCAGCAAGCGGATGTGGATTCGCGGCGTCTGCACCGCAGCCTACACCGACAGCAAAGGACAGCGAAAAACCATTGAGCTGACCTGCTGGCTGACGGGTCTGACTGCGCAGCAGATTCGACAGATTCTCGACCAGCAGAAACGCACTGAAAAATGGATGGAGCAATTTTCTCAGACCGACTATGGCCGGCAAGTCACCGAACAGCGCAAAATCAATCTGGCGTTTCTCAAGTATAAGGGGCTTGACGTGCAGGGATATCAGAATTTCATCGAGCAGATTGAGCGGCGAAGAATGGACTATATCGCCGAGTATGGTTTTGGGGAGGGGTACGAGGACTTCGCGGCGCAATTAGTTGAGGATGAAACTGATTTTCTGTACCGGCTCGGCATTGATTACGACGAATACGTGAACTTTTATGAAACATACGATCCGGAGGTGGATTATAATACAATCCGGGAGAATAAGGAACAACAACAAAAGGCCTCGCAAAGCAGCAGTACCACCCAACCTGCGGGTTCTTCTGAAAACCAGTCCGAAAGTCAGCCTAAAAACCAGGTGGACACTAAAGATATCCAGTTGCCTGATGATCTCCCGGCGGATTTTCTGAAACAACTGCAGGATGGTTCTTGATATCGTTTTGAGGTCTGGAACATCGGAATAGCTGGAAATGAGTTTGGAGTTTGGAATTTGAAATTTGGAATTCTCCATTCCTGTAAATGTAAGGCTCGGGGATTCTCGCTCATTGAGATCCTGACGGTGCTGACTTTGTCGGCGATGATTTTGATCGCGACAATTTTAATTTACAACCGCGTGCGCAACAGCGCCGCAGCCATTACCGCCCGACTGGACAAACAGGGACTTCCCGACGAAATTCTGCAGAAAATCGCCGAGGATATCGACCGTCTGGCCTCGCCGGGTTTTGATGCGACCGTTTCGATTCGCAATAAAAGCGACACCGGTTACGATTCCGCCCAGTTAATCATTGAAAGTCGCTACTACGGCAACGGCGAACCGCCGCAAGCAAATATCTATGAGCGAGTGGTCTGGCAAAGTATGTATGATCCCCTGCTCGGCCAAATGATTCTCTACCGCAGTCATGGCGGATTGAATCTCGAAGACAAAATTGTGGATAACGTCCGCAGCGGCGAAGACAAACCGGAACTATTTGTGCCGGTCTGTCCGGGGCTGACGTATTTCGGCGTTTTCGCGCTGACCGATGCCAACGAGCCTGCGCCCCTGTGGCAGAAGCAGACGATGCCTTACGGGATTCTGCTGGGATTGTCTCTGGAGCCGATGGTACAGTTGGCAGACGGTTCTTTCGTGCTGCCCGAAGAAAATATCGTTTATCGGGCTGTTGCCGTGGACCGTACCCGGTCGATTTCTTACAAGTTTACACCGAAACTGCTCAATCAGAACGAACCCAACAGTCCGGGGAAAAACGAACTGAACGAGGCGGAATCTTCCGCCGGCAAAATGCCAACAGACGCACAATCCGGTCAAAGTGGGAATACGAAGCCGTCCACGACAGGCTCGTCTCGCACCGGCAGAACGCAAACGAATCCTAATACATCGCAGAGACTCAATGAAAGAACGCGACCACAAACAACAAGGTCCCGCTGATCGGCGGCGAGGCGTGGCACTGGCGATTACGCTGATGATGCTGGTAGTACTGGGCGTTGTCACTGCGGCGCTGGCCGTGCGCGTCGCCCAGGTCCGCCAGCGGCAACAGTATATTATGGACTATCAGAAGGCCCGCTATGGGCTGGACTCGGCGATGAAATATGCCCTGACTGTGCTGCCGGAAAAGAAATTTACGCTTGTCCAGCGAAAAGATGCGCCGGATTTTTCCGACCTGTTCTGGCTCAGTCGGGAGCAATATCTGCGCTATCTGGATGCCTGGGCCGCCGACGCCGAGCCTGAGCAGCTTCAAAAATACCTCAAAAAATCGGAAACCCAAAAGTCCGATAACCTTTCAAAAGAAAACTCACAGTCGCTGTTTGGACAACTGCTTTCCAAATTTATGGGACAGGACGAGAAAGAGAATGAACCGAATGATTTGAATAATCTCAACCCCAATGCACCGCCGGAATATGTCGATCCTAATCAGATTGTGGTTCCCGGCCCGTATGGCCCCCAATGGCCTAATGTGATTGAGCCGATCAAGCTGGAAATCGGAGAGTGCAAAGTCACGATTGCCGTGGAGGATGAGAACGCCAAAATGCCTTTGAGCTGGTTAGTCACAAACCATATCGAAGCCAACAAGCAGGCGAAAGTCGCGTTGCAGACTTTCACGGAATGGATGGGCGTGGATGAGGAAACGCTGGCGTCGCTGATCAGCGAGCTGGAGAAGTTAAGCAAACACAAGCTGTTTCAAATGAGTTATTCGGCGATAATGCTGCCCGCGGAAACGACTTCGACAACCACGCAGACAACACAGCGGCAAACATCGCGTCAAGCGACCTTGACAAAGTTAAAGCAGAGTGCTGCCAGCCGGCGAGCCAGCGCTCGCCTGACCGCCGCCCGTCAATCGGCACAGGCACAGCAACAGCAGCAGAAAAAACCTCGT
The DNA here is from genome assembly GCA_964635075.1 of uncultured Pirellulales bacterium. Taxonomy (GTDB): domain Bacteria; phylum Planctomycetota; class Phycisphaerae; order Sedimentisphaerales; family Anaerohalosphaeraceae; genus Anaeroglomus. The sequence goes on from CAZWMN010000001.1 coordinate 43,466, forward strand.
CCGGAAGTGGCACATGCCGCGGATTTTGCCAAATTGTTTCACAGTTCTTTATTGAATGTTGAACCGCTGGCGATACCGCGCGATCAAATGGCCTTTGAGGATGAAAGTCCGATGAAATATCTTGCCTTGTGGGGCAGTCAACGTGTAAATATAAACACCGCCCCCCGGCAGGTGCTGGAGGCGGCTTTCACCTTCGGCGGAAAACCCGTCGAAGTCGCCGAGGCGATTATCCTGGCGCGAAAGGAAAAACCCGTTAAATCCGTGGCGGAATTGCAGAGTACGTTATCCGATTACCGTGATTCGATCCGTCAGGCTGCTCCGTATATTGACGTGGAAAGCAAGTTCTTTTCGATTCGCGTGACCAGCCGTTGCGGCAGCGCCAAGGTCTCCGCCGTCGCTGCCGTGATTAAGGAAGGAAAACAAATGGAGCGACTGACGATCTTGTATGGTCGATAAGAAGAAAAGCGGCTGCTGTTCAGGTGGAAGACTGAAAAATTGGCAGGGAGGGTTTTTAACCTGCCGCTGCCTCGGAAAAAGATTTTCGGATTTTAGGTTTTGCTTTTTATCCGCCTCCGGCGGATTGACTTTTTGGTTTTAAATTTTAACTTCGAAGTGCGGGAGTTCGCAACGTGGAACAGTCAAATTATCTGGGAATGTATCTGACGTCCGAAGGGATTTACGCCGCGGTATTGTCCGACAAAGGTTATGTCGCCGGTGTGCGGTGTTTCTTTGTTCCCTCGACTGCATCGGAGTCCGGCGAGTCGGCGCTGACCGCCATGACCCGGCAACTGCTACAGCAGGCCGGATGGTTCGGGGAATCCGCCGCCGCGGTTCGCAGTTCGCTGATCAATCAGTATAATTTACATTCCGAATTTGCCGACCCCCGGCAAATTGAGGGTACCATTCGGTTTGACGCTGAGGAAGCCGCCGCCACCGACGCTTCGGCTCTGGCTGTAACTTTCGAGATTACCGATTCCGGACCGGCGGGTTCGGAGGTGAACGTATATACCGCCGGCAGACAGATACTAACCGACATCCTGCTGGATTTGCAGGCCGGTGGGGTGGACCCGACGGCAATGGAACCCGACGCGGTATGTCTTGCCCGGGCGATGGAAAAACCCGGTGTTATGGATGCGGCGGGAAAAATGTTCCTGTTGGTCTTTGGACGTACCTGTTTCCTGCTGACTTCTCAGAGCGATGGTTTTGCCCCGAAGGTGCGCACCTTTTTATTGCCCGACGACCCGGATAAAACCGCCGCTTTGTCTCGACAGATTATTCTGACCGCCGCCGCCCTGCCCCCTGCCGCATCCGTCAAAACGCTTGTCCTTGTAGATTCCGCCCAAAACATTGACCCCGCTGAAATGAACAAACTAACCGGAATGCAGGTCGAACAATTGAACCTGCGGCAGCAACTGAATTTACAGATTCCGTACGAACTGCCCGCCGAACAGGCCGGCGGTTTTCTCTTTGCCTGTGGTTCGGCAATGGCACTGGGCGGTCGTACCCGGAGGGTCGATTTCCGCCGCGATTTTATGCCGTATCAGGGACGCCGACGTTTGCTGCGGAAAAGTCTGCGGGTCGTGAGCGTTTCCCTGACCATTCTTTTTGTGACGCTGGGGTTGTATTTTCAGACCCGTGCGATGCGGATGAAAAATTATACGTCGCAACTGCATCAGAAATTAAACACCGACTATGCCGCCGCGATGTACGGCAAACAGCTTCCATCCAGCGAATCCGTCGGCTCTCGTCTTCGCCGGGAATTGAACCGCGTCAGGCAATTGCAGCAGTACGGCCTTGACGAAGGCGCTGTCACCGCCCGCCTGACCTATATCCTCGAAGCCATCAACAGCAGTCCCAAATCCGCCAACGTGATTATCAAAACCGTCACCATTACCGACCGGACCATCTCGCTGATTGGCGATACCGACAGCCGAAAAAGTACCCGGGAATTATTCGACGCCATTAAAAAACACGGCAAGCTGTAAGTCACCGAAGAACGTTTCAACGCCGCAGGCAACCGGGACGAATTTGTGGTCTCCCTGAAAACAAAGGAAGCAAAACCATGAAGGATTATTTGAAGAATCCGGTATTTTATATGACTGTTGTGCCGATTCTGGCCGGCCTGTGGATGCTGTACGGCTGGGCTTTCGCGTATCCGGCGTCGGTGCAAAATTGGAAGGACAGCAAAGCCGAGTATGAAGAGACACAAAAAATCCTCGAGCAGATTCTAAAGATGGAACCGCAGCGATTGACCTTTCAGCGGGAAAAATCCCAAAACACCGACTTTGATTACACCAATGTCATCGACCAGTTCACCAAACAATTTGGCGTCGCGCCGGATAATTATACGCTCAACGTCCGCGGTGCAACCAAAAAAGCCGGAAAAACCGTCAAAAGCGCCGACTTGTCGATCAAAACCATTGACATTGAAAATCTCTGTAAATTTCTCTCAGGCGTCCTGGCTCGCTGGCCGGAACTGGAATGCGAGATGCTCCGGCTCGACAAACTCACCGTCGGCAAAAACGCATGGAAAGTAACCCTCCGCCTAACGTACTACTATTAGAAAAATGACAAGACCCCGTCAACTCTGTCCCGTCTTCTGCGACGGACTTCATCGCCGAGCTGCAAGTGAAAACCGGCGGCGGAATTGAAACGAAGCGGGTTATGTACTCTGCTGTTTTGCGATGAAATTCCACACTTCATCGGCGGCAAAAGATTCTATTGCATTCAGATGGGCCTGACAGTCAAAGCCGTTTGTGTCGGTAACAACCCTCGGCTGGGGCCAGGTAAAGACCGTTTCGACAAACAATTTTTGCGATTCACGAAGAAAGGACTCGATACGAATTTCAATGCCGACCGGTTCGCCTCCTTCTTTCTGATGCGGCGGGATCAAAAGTCGCAGGCCTCCGCCGGCAACAGGCCGATGACCCAACAGGGCAAAATCCTGCGGAGATTGCCCCAGGCGTTCTTCCCAAAGGTACTGAAATGCATGAACACGAGCGCTATAGAGGTGGCGGATACAACCACCGGTATTCAAAATCTGGTACTGTGGCAGACGCCAGGTCTTTTGATAGGCCATGGTGACAACAGCAGCCTCACGACTGAACATCTCAAGCTCATACTGTGGATTGGACGCGACAATCTGTAACGTATGGACCTGCGGCCCCGGCGTCTCAAGAATAACCTGCAATGGAGAAGGTTCATTACGAATCAGACTGAATCCCGCAGGCCGCGCAGCAGTCTGAGAAAATTCCAGCCCGCCGTCCAAAAGAGCCTTTTGAAATTCCAGCAATGCCCCTTTTTCCTGCCCCCACGGTCCAGCAAGCAGAAAATTCATCCCAAAATGCACGCTGGTCTTGCTCTCGCGGTTAATCGGCACCACAGCTTAATGTCCCATAATGATTATTGTTGCCGAAGTCCATTATATCCGCCCCGAACCGGATTGTAAAACGCGACATTCACAAAGTTAAGTCGGTCTCTTTCCCGACCGATAAAGTACTGTTGAATGGTTCGTCCACAGGCAGATTTATGTTCAACTGGCTCAGAAAATTACGCATTCGACGGATTCTGGAAAAAGACGACCTGCGTCTGTACCCGAACACTCGAAGCTGCGTCCGCTCGGATATGAACCGTGTCCCGCCGCAGCAGATGCCGCCTTTAATGGTTCGCAAGGCCGCCTGGAGAAAATAACTCATTTCGTTGCGGATTCGTTTCCCCTGCGTTTCAGTTCCTCCGGCTCGCCGAAAAAGTCTTTCACTCCGGTATTTTTCTTTATAAACTCCTGCAGTTCCTTTGGCGAGGCTGTCAGAACAATTCTGTCCTCGGTTTTTTCATGCTTGACCAGGCCCGGGTTCTTTTCAATCATTTTTTCGACAGTATCCAAGTCCATCACCGAAAGCAGCAGTTTGCCGTTTTTGATTTCCGTTTTTAGAAACGTATGCGCCCTGAGCAGGCCGGTACTGAACCAGTTGCCAACATTCAGTTTCACATCTTTCTGCGGGAACAAGTCCAGATAACGTTTGCCGTCGAGTTCCACCAGCCGGGCTTCCATTTGGCTTTCGAGCCGGCCTCGTTCTTTATCCTGCTCGACAATCAGCAATTCATACGATTTGCTGTTCGGGTCGCCCTTAAATGTCCAGGTTGCGTCCTTCTCCTCCCACGTTGCGACCAGGGCCGGGTCATAGACCAGTGTATCTTCGGTGTAAAGCTCGTGCAGGCTCGGCACACATCCGACTAAACAGGCCGTCAATACCGCAAAACCAAGAATCCGCGTTTTCATAGTCGTCTCCTTTCCAGACAAACTTATGCCTTTTACGCTCCATTTTATACCCCAACTATTGTAACGGTAATTCGAGTGATGACAACAAGTTAAATATCCTAAAATTCGGCATGTCAAGCTTTCCGACGAGAAGCAATCCGGTGTTTTTTTCAAAGATTCTTGAAACCTTTTGGCGGTAATTGTATTATAATCTGTTGTGCTTTTGACCAAAGACACAAACGGCTTGCGGAAAGGAACAAGCTTATGAAAAAGGATTTTTTATTTCTTCTGGCGGGAATAGGAATTTTTATGGCGGGCTGCGCCACGGCGCCGGAACGGCCGGAGGAAAAAGCGACGCTTTCGGCGGCAGTAAAAGAAGCTATTGCGGCATTTAAAGCCAAGGACCCGACGATTGAACCTTTCTTCCGGGATTCGGAAGGCTATGCCGTTTTGCCCAAAGTCGGCAAGGGTGCGTTTATTCTGGGCGGCGCTTATGGCCACGGTGAAGTTTATAAAAATGGCGGCCTGGTCGGCTATTGCAATATGAGTCAGGCCACGATTGGCGCCTCTATGGGGGGCGAATCTTTCCGGGAGATTATCTTCTTCCGCACACACGCGGATATGAAGGAATTTCTAACCGGCGAGTTTACCTTTGCAGCTCAGGCGACCGCGGTGGCAATGGATGCCGGGGCCGCGGCCAAGGCTGATTACCGCGACGGCCTGGCGGTCTTCGCGATGACCGACAGGGGCCTGATGGTTGACGCCTCCCTCGGCGGCCAAAAATTCAAATATCTGCCAAAATAGTTGGCTACCAGCCTCCAGCAGACGGTCATCAGCCACAGAAGCCCGTAAAGTTCAGCGGTGAGTCGCTGAAAATGTAGCAGACTCTCCAAAATTTTTTCGTTATACCTATTGACACATTCCACTCTTTTGTAGTTAAATGAAGTAATCTTCGGCACATACCTTGGCCGATGAAAGTAGGGAATCTGTGGAAATCGGAACGGAAGATCAATGAAAGAATACTGGCTGGCAAAACTGATTGAATCCGTTGGCACAATAAACTCCCGAAAGCGGCTCCAGAAAATCTTTTATTTGTTGCAATTCAAAAAGGATTTCCCGCTTAAATTAGACTATATTCTGCACTACTATGGCCCCTATTCTTTTGAGTTAGCTTCCCTTTTAGATCAATTAAGATTGTCTAAGATACTCAATGAAACTTCACCTGATACGTGTGTTTTAGGCGCATCTTATAACTACACAATAACATCGGAAGGCACCCAAATTTTAAAGTCTTTTGAAGCGTCTAATGATGGGCAAATCGCATCTGAACAAATCCAACCATTTGTCAATTCCTTTAAGAGCCTTGCTAAACAAGATGTCTGGCTTTTGGAGTTAGCGGCAACCACAGCCTACTTTTATCAGGGAGCTCACGATTGGCCCAAGGCCCAAAAACTCACCGGTTCATTCAAGAAAATATCCGCAAGCGAAAAAATTTTAGGGCAAGCCGTTAGTCTCGCACAACAATATCTGAACTAAGTTGGCCAGGCCATGATAGTCAAGCTCTTCCGCGACCCCGTTTATGATTACATTGCAATTAATGACGAGTATCGCTGGATACTTGAACTGATCAACACACCAGAAATGCAACGGTTGAGATTTATCAGTCAATTAGGTTTATGCAATTATACCTATCCCGGCGCAACACATTCCCGTTTTTCCCACAGCCTTGGGGTATTCCATCTGATGCAACAAGTCATAGAGTACCTTAAGAAAGATTATTTCAAATATTTTAAAGATGGCGACGAGGACGCCTTACTTGCTGCAGGTTTGCTTCACGATATCGGGCATCCTCCTTTATCTCATGTGACAGAAAAAGCTTTTGGTAATCATGAACAAAAAACGGTGTCGATTGTTTTAGATAAAAACTCCTGTATTCATAAATTATTGTCTGCTCGGAACAGTGCCCTGCCCAAAAAAGTTGCCTCTTTGATTGACGAGAAACCTATTGAAGGAGTTACTGTGTCGCTATGGCAAAAATCCCTCATTTCAAGCCAGTTGGATATGGATAGGCTCGATTACTTACGAAGAGACGCCTTATGTTCCGGTGCCGAATATGGTAACTATGATTATTATCGTATTTTGCATACAATTCAACTTAAAGAGAAAACATACGAGAAAAATCAGAAAGGCATATTCGTTACTTGGCCAAAGAAAACAAGGTTCGCATTGGAAGAATATCTTTTCTCCCGTTTTTACATGTACCAAAGCGTCTATTTTCATAAAACCACAAGAGGATTTGAATCTTTTGTACGGTCTTTGCTTGATAGAGCAAAAGATACTGCCTTAGAAGGCGATTGTGAAGAGTTACTTATTTCGCCTATGAAATCACTTACAGGAATAGCTGATCACAATGGGTTTTTACAGTTAACAGATTATAGCTTATTAACTCAAATATCTTTATGGACAGAAAATAAAGACCCTGTCTTGAAAGATATTTCTCGGCGTATTCTAACAAGAACTGGACTTGCAAGTATCGAGTTGACAACCAGCGAAGCTTTATCAAAAAGAAAAGCTATAAATCAAGCAGAAAAATGGTTGGATGATTGTAACTTCCCTTCAAAATACTATTTTATAGAAGACAATCCTAACGTGCTGCCTTACAGGCCGTATTCTGCATCTTCTGAAGACGAAGAACGACAATCTTCCGTCACCTCTATTCTTCTTTATGACGAATCTTGGGGAGGAAGCGGCTTCAAAGAAATAACCGAGGTTCCCGGCCTACAACGATTAAAAGCTATAACAGAAGAAAGTCCTATGGTTCGATACTTCTTCCCCAAAGAGTATGAAATGCAAATAAAAGAAATTTTGAAATAATTAACTCTTATTTTCTTGCATTGGATGGCCGAATAGATATAATAATGGCAATGATGCGGCAAATGAACACAATTCAGTCCATTCGTATTCAGGGCCTGTCCCTGCTGCTTATCCTGCGCCCCTAAGGCGCAGGATGATACCCTCATTATACACTCAATTTGTCGTTTTATAGTTTCCACTGGAAATTTTGTCCCTTTTCGGGCATAATCCGCAGTTCGATTTTACCCGGTCTATGGGACAGTCAGGAGTTTAACTATGTCTTCAGAAAAAGTGTTGATATTCGATACGACCTTACGTGACGGCGAACAGGCGCCCGGTGCGGCCTTGTCCATTGGTGAAAAGCTGGAAGTGGCGCAGCAGCTTACCCGTCTGGGAGTGGATATTATCGAGGCGGGATTTCCCGTCTCGTCGCCGGCCCAATTCGAGGCGACCAGGGGCATCGCCGAACAGGTACACGGGCCGGTAATTTGCGGCCTGGCCAGAACCAACGAACAGGACATTGATGCGGCGGGCAAGGCCTTGGCCGCGGCGGCGAAACGTCGTATCCACACGTTCATTGCCACCAGCCCCATCCACATGGAACACAAGCTGCGCAAAACGCCGGATGAAGTGCTGAAAATGGCCGTTGCGGCGGTCAAATACGCAAAGCAATATACGGACAACGTGGAGTTTTCGCCGGAAGACGCCTGCCGAAGCGACCTGAAGTTTTTGTATGAGATTCTCTCGGCGGTGATTGAAGCCGGCGCCACCACGCTGAACATCCCGGATACGGTGGGGTATATATTGCCTTATGAATACGGCCAAATCATCGCCAAGTTGAAGGAAAACGTCAAAGGAATCGATAAGGCCGTCATCAGCACCCACTGTCATAATGATTTGGGAATGGCGACCGCGAATTCACTGGCCGGCGTCCGCAACGGCGCCCGGCAGGTTGAATGCACCATTAACGGCCTCGGCGAACGGGCTGGCAACGCCGCGATGGAAGAAGTCGTAATGGCGATTCATACCCGTCAGGACTTCTTCCCGCAGATTACGACCGGCATCAAAACGACCGAGATTTATCGCACCAGCCAGTTGGTGTCCCAGTTGACGGGTTTTGTCATCCAGCCGAATAAGGCCGTTGTCGGCAGAAACGCCTTTGCGCACGAATCCGGCATTCACGTTGACGGCATCCTGAAGAAACGGGAGACCTACGAGATTATGACGCCGGAGGTCATCGGCCTGGACAGCTCCCGTATGGTGCTGGGGCGGCATTCCGGCAGACATGGTTTTTCCGACCGGTGCAAAAAACTGGGTTATCATCTGTCGAAAACGGAATTGGACGCGGCGTATCAGAGATTTGTTGAAATCGCGGATAAGAAAAAAGAAGTCTTTGATGAGGACATCGCCGCGATTATCAGCGACGAGGCGCGGTCCGTCGAACAGGTGTACCATCTGGAATACCTGCACGTCGCCTGCGGCACGGGGACGCTGCCCACGGCCAGTGTAAAAGTTAAGACCAAAGACGGCACCAAACTGGCGGTGGCGTTCGGCGACGGTCCGGTGGACGCGGCGTATGAGGCCATCCGCGAAGCGACGGGACTTAACCCGAAGCTGGAAAATTATTCGATCCGTGCCATTACCAGCGGCAAGGAGGCCTTAGGTGAGGCGAATGTGCGGATCGCCAATGGAAACGGCAGAACGTTTATCGGCCGGGGCGTTTCGACGGATATTATCGAGGCCAGCGCCAAGGCGTATGTGGACGCCCTGAACCGGATGGCCGCGGCGGAAATGACGCCGCCGACGGAGACAAAAGTACAACTATAAGAAATTTTTCATTCGGAGTAAGTAAATTTATGTCAATGACAATAACTGAAAAGATTCTCGCGCGGGCGGGCGGTAAATCGTCTGTCAAGCCGGGTGATTTAGTCAACGCCAAAATCGATATGATTATGTGCCACGATATCACGGCGCCGGCGGCGATTTCAATGCTCAGGGAACATAACATCGACAAGGTCTTCGACGCGGAAAAAATCGTCGTAACGCCGGACCATTTTCAGCCAGCCAAGGACATCAAAAGCGCCGAACTGCACAAACGGCTGGATACCTGGGCCAGACAGAAAGGAATTAAGTATTATTATCCAATCGGCAGAGCGGGTGTCTGCCACGCCCTGCTGCCGGAACAGGGACACATTCGTCCCGGCGAGGTGATTGTCGGCGGCGATTCGCACACCTGTACTTATGGGGCGTTTGCGGCATTTTCCACCGGCATCGGCTCGACCGACCTGGCCGCAGCAATCGCCACGGGCGTACTGTGGTTTAAGGTTCCCGCGTCGATGAAGTTTGTGCTAAGCGGCAAACTTCGGCCGGGGGTCTATAGCAAAGATGTGATTCTCGAAGTCATTCGCAGAATCGGCACCGACGGCGCCCTGTACCGCGCGATGGAGTTTGTCGGCCCGGCAATCAAGACGATGAGTATGGAGGCCCGGATGACCATTACCAATATGGCTATCGAAGCCGGCGGCAAAAACGGCATCATCGGTTTTGACGAAATCACCAAAGACTACCTGGACGGCCGCCTCAAAGGCAAAATCGAATACACTGTCTTTGTATCCGACCCGGATGCGGAATATGTCTCGACCGATGAAATCGACTGCTCGAAGCTGGAGCCGATGGTGGCGTTTCCACATCTGCCCGGCAACGGCAAGACGATTGGCGAATGTGCGGGTCTGGCGATAGACCAAAGCTATATCGGAAGCTGCACCAACGGGCGGATTGAAGACCTGCGTATTGCGGCTCAGATATTAAAAGGCCGACAGGTCAAGATTCGCACGATTGTCGTGCCCGCTACGCCGGTCATCTGGAAACAGGCGATGGATGAAGGCTTGATGGACATTTTCTATGAAGCCGGCTGCGTCATCAGCGCACCGACCTGCGGCGCGTGTCTGGGCGGATTTATGGGTATCCTGGCTGAAGGCGAAAAGTGCGTCAGCACCACCAACCGCAACTTTGTCGGCCGAATGGGACACCCGAAGAGCGAAGTGTATCTGGCCAGTCCCGCAACAGCCGCAGCCAGTGCGGTTGAAGGCAAGCTGGCCGATCCACGAAAATATTTATAAGGAGTTTTGTTATGGCAAAGGCTCATGTATATAAACGCGATCACGTGAACACGGATGAGATTATTCCGGCGCGGTATTTGAATACCGATGATACGGCCGAGCTGGCCAAACATTGTATGGAAGATTTGGACACGAACTTTATCAAGAAATGCAAGCCGGGAGACGTCATTGTCTGCGGCGATGATTTCGGCTGCGGCTCATCGCGCGAACACGCCGTCTGGGCGATTCAGGGCGCTAAAGTCGGCGCGGTCATTGCCCATTCGTTTGCGCGGATTTTTTACCGCAACTGCATCAACTGCGGCTTTTATCCGATTGAACTGCCAGACGCCCTGCATAAAATCAATGACGGCGACGAACTGGAAATTGATTACGCAAAAGGCGTCATTGAAAACAAGACGCAGAAAAAGACGCTGAAATTCACCGCTCTGCCGGACTTTGCTTTGGCGATTATCAAAAACGGCGGATTGCTCGAACACATAAAGAAAGAAACCACGGATTAACACGGATTAACACGGATTTTGAATTAAGGAAATTGATTCTTGGCGGAAAAAGATTTACTATACAACGAGCTGACAAGGACCATCATCGGAGCCGCGATGGAGGTGCATTCAAATCTTGGACCAGGCTTCCTGGAAAGTGTTTATGAAGCAGCTATGGCAATCGAATTCAATCTGCAGAAAGTGCCCTATGAACGCCAGAAGGCAATACCTGTAATGTATAAAGGTGAAAAAGCCAAAGATTTCTTCTGTGATTTTCTGGTCGGCCAGAAAGTGTTAGTGGAACTCAAGGCGCTAAAAGCCGTTACGAATGCCGAGGAAGAACAGATTTTAAACTATCTGAAAGCAACGGGCCTAAAAGTAGGATTGTTAATAAACTTTGGCGAACGGTCGTTGAAATATACGCGATTGGTGCTGTGAGAGATTTAACCACGGATTAAAAGTGAAATAATACAAACTGTAAAATTTAGGTTTCGTTTGAGGCAATGAAAGATATAATTGATAAAGGAAGCGGTTTTGGGATGGTACAAAGATACATTGCTAAAGAGTTGACACATTTCACAGAAAAGTATGAAACGCTTTGTGCTATTCTCATGGATCAAGTACTTCTTGGCGGGCCTGACATAGAGTTCTCAAGAAAAGGCGGTATAGAGTTTACAAGTAGATATCGTGAGAACATAAGCAATAATTTTATGATAGAAGTCAACAAAGTTTGTTTTTCTGACATTCCTGAAGGACAAACAGATATTCATAAAGCAAAATACGGCCAATTTGGTATGGCATTTGACAAGGATTTCATTGTCAGAAAAGGCGGCATCCCAGTTCATTATGTACCACGTAATGCAACTATAAACTCAAGATGGGCTAACGAGGGTGAAAATAGGGCGAGTTTTTTTGATAGAATGACAAAAGAACTGTACGGCTATTTCGACGGTTTAATATGCGAGCATCTCAATAATGCTGAAAAAAAGAAAACATATGAAAGGCTTCACGACTTTATTGAAATGCACATCAAACCATATTTTAAATTTTACGACCATACCCTTCCAGATGCAGACAGAGAAAATTATTATTTCGAACGGGAATGGTATGTTGTGGGGAATGTTAAATTTAAAATGAGTGATGTCAGGAATGTGTTGCTGCCTCAAGAGTGCGAGAGCAAATTTAGAGAAAACTTTCCACAATACAAAGGACCAATAAATTCGAAAAGCTAATGCGAATACAGCTATTTTGTTTTACTTAAACTTAAAATAATCCGTGAAAATCCGTGTTAATCCGTGGTTAAGAAAGGAAAAGATTTAATGAAGACGTACAAGATTGCGGTACTCGGCGGCGACGGCACGGGGCCGGAAGTGACGGTCGAAGCCGTCAAAGTGATGGATGTCGCGGCGGCGAAGTTCGGCTTTAAGGTCGCAAAGACGGAGTTTGACTTCGGCGGCGAACGCTACAAACGCACCGGCGAAACGCTGCCTGACGGCGCCATTGAAGAAATGAAAAAATTCGACGCTATCCTGCTGGGCGCTGTCGGCCACCCGGACGTCAAGCCCGGCATTCTCGAAAAAGGCATTCTTTTAAAAATGCGATTTGCGCTGGACCAGTATATCAATCTGCGGCCTGTAAGGCTGTTCCCCGGCGTGGAATGTCCCATCAAGGGCAAAGGCCCGGATGAAATCGATTATGTCATCGTCCGTGAAAATACCGGCGACGCTTACACCGGCACGGGCGGCTTTACGATGAAAGGTACACCCAACGAAGTTGCCGTTCAGTCAGCGGTCTATAACCGGTTTCAGGTTGACCGCTGCCTGAAGTACGCATTTGAGTACGCCAAAAAGAGAGGCAAAAAGGCCCGCGGTAAAGGCAAGGAAAATACCCTCGCTCTGGTAGGCAAAACCAATGTCCTCACTTACATCTACGACCTGTGGGAAAGGGCCTTTCACGAAATGGGGCAGAAATACTATCCCGACATTCGCAGGGATTACTATCACGTCGATGCGACGTGTATGTGGATGATTAAAAACCCCGAATGGTTTGACGTGCTGGTGACGGGCAATATGTTCGGCGACATCATCACCGACCTCGGCGCCATCACGCAGGGGGGGATGGGCATTGCCGCCGGCGGCAATATCAACCCCGAAGGCGTCTCGATGTTTGAGCCTATCGGCGGCAGCGCCCCTAAATACACCGGCCAGGGCGTCATCAATCCGCTGGCCGCGATTTGCGCGATGCAGATGATGCTGGAGACGCTGGGCGAAGACAAGGCCGCGGCCAAAGTCGAAGAGGCGGTCAAATTCATCACCGCCAACAAACTCAAATCGCTGGCCGCCGGTAAAATGGGCTATTCCACCAGCCAGGTCGGTGATATGGTCGTTCAAAAGGTAGCGGATTAACATTTGTCGATAGCGGGGCGGGCCTGAAAAACCCGCCCTGTTAAAATCCAAATTCGCTCAGGATGGCGAGCCTGCCTGCACTGAGCCTGTCGAAGTGTCGAACCATTTGGAAGTTGGTGATTGGACTTTGGAATTTCCGAGAACCGGTTATGCCTGCGAATTTAACGCCCGATTACAAGAAAGCTGAAGACTGGTATCGCAGCGCCGCCACCGATGAGGAAAAACTGGCGGCGCTGGAGGAGATGCTCCGTACCATTCCCAAACACAAAGGCACCGAAGGCCTGCAGGCCGACATCAAACGCAAGATGAGTAAACTCAAGGCCTCGGTCGAGTTCGGCGCCAAAAAAGGCGGCGGTAAACACGCCGACGTTTTTCATATCCCCCGCGGCGGCGCCGGTCAAGTCGTCCTGCTCGGTCTTCCCAACAGCGGCAAAAGTTCCATCGTGTCACATCTAACCAACGCTCATGTCAATGTCGCCAATTATCCTTTCGCCACCGATAAACCTGTGCCGGGAATGATGAAATACGAAGATGTACAGATTCAATTAGTCGATACGCCGCCGATTACCGCCGAATTCGCTCCGCCCGGCTTAGTCAACACACTGCGCGGCGCCGATATCATTGGAGTTGTCATTGATTTATCCGCCGACGTGCTGGAGCAGATTGAGGTATGCATTAAATATCTTGACTCGCACAAACTTTTAACACCTGTGGACGCTGAAAAAGACGCCGAGTGGGTGCATCTGGCACAGCCGGCGTTTGTGATTGCGACCAAGGCTGACATTGCCCCGGCCGGGACGCTTGATACGCTGAAAGAATTGACCAGTCGGCCGTTTGAATATATTGAGGTCAGCACCAAAACCGGTTTGGGACTGGATGTTTTTGTCAGGCGTTGTTTTGAAATCCTTGATGTTGTCCGCATTTACGCCAAAAAGCCCGGCAAGGAGCCGGACATGAAAGAGCCGTTTACGCTGCCCCGCGGTTCAACCGTGCAGGATTTGGCCTATCATATCCACCGTCAACTGGCCGAGATGCTTAAATCCGCGCGGGCCTGGCATTCGGCCACCGTCCACGACGGCCAAAGCGTCCCGCGAGATCATATCCTGTCGGACAGAGAAATTGTCGAACTGCACTTTGGATAATGGTGTTGATAATCGAAGTTTGGCGTTTTGGAATTTGGTTTTTGGAATTTCTTACTATGGACTGCAAAAAACAGAAAAATCTGAGCCGGTGTAATTGTACATACGACCCGTGTTCCAATAAGGGCGTTTGCTGCGATTGTCTGCAATACCACCTGAAGATGCGTCAATTGCCGGGCTGCTGTTTTCCGCCGGCGGTGGAAAAAACATACGACCGCAGCTTCGAGGCCTTTGCCAAAGCCTGGAATTTATAGGATGCCTTATTTTACTGATTTCCATCAAAAACTATACGGTGGAACTTCAGCGGCTGGATTTAATTTTAGAGCAATTATCTTGATAAACATACGGTAACCACTTTTGCGGTAATAAGTTACATATTTATCGCAGCAACATTAAAGCCCCGCCGGGCATTCCTTCTTGAGATTAAGCATGGCTTTCTATACAATAGGAATCGTCGAAAAGGACAAAATATACTGCGTAGCTTTTTCGGGGAAATTTCAGACAAAAATGTCTACTTTACATTAAAAGGAGTTGGGGCATTATACAAGGGGCGGTTTCATGAGGTACAAGCTAACATCCAAGGCCGGATTTTTGTGCTTGCTTATGGCGATGATTATGCAGCAGGGATACGCAGCCAAGCCGGATATCGCGGCCTTACGAAAAAAGATAAAAGAGAAGAGCTACACCTTTGAGGTCGGCGAGAACCCGGCAACAAAATACTCCCTCCAGCAGTTGTGCGGAGCCAAAATGCCCAGGGTGCGCCGCCCGCGATTGAAAACCATGACAGCAGCAGAACAGCAAAAGCAGGAGGCGATTTCCCTGTCGACAACCTTCGACTGGCGCCTGCTTAACGGCTGCACACCGATAAAAAACCAGGGGGGCTGCGGCTCATGCTGGGCCTTTGCCACAATGGGTGTCGTGGAAAGCACATATCTAATTCGCGGTAATGTTGAGATGGATTTTTCAGAGCAGTGGCTGGTGAGTTGTACGGAAGCCGGCGACTGCAACGGGGGCTGGTATGAAACGGCGCTGGATTACATGCTCGACAAGCCGGATGCCTGCGAGGGTATCGGCACGCCTCTTGAGGAACAATATCCCTATCAGGGACAAAACGCCGACTGCGTCTGCCCCATTGAACCGAGGTTTTTAATCACAGACTGGTCAGCCGTCACAGAAAATATCGAAGCAATGAAACTGGCTATCAGTACATACGGTCCGATTGCGGTTGGCGTAAGTGCGGATGAGCTTTTCCAGTGTTATATAGGCGGTATTTTTAACGCCCATTCAAACGACGCAATAAATCATGCCGTAGTTTTGGTAGGCTGGGACGATACCCAGGGTAAAGAAGGCATCTGGTATCTCCGCAATTCCTGGAGTTCGGGATGGGGCGAAAACGGCTATATGCGCATTGAATACGGCAGCAATAATGTGGGTGTAGCGCCGTGCTATGCCGAATGGACGCCCGAAAACGAACCCAATTATTTTGATGTCCCCGGAACTTATCCAACCATCAAGGCGGCATTAACCGCAGCCGGTGACAATACCATCATCACCCTGGCTCCGGGCATTTACACCGGGGCGGACAATACCAATATCGATTTTGGCGGCAAGGCAATAACTATCCGCTCATCTGACCCATCCGACCCCAACATCGTCGCCGCGACCGTCATCGACTGCCAAGGTACGTCCGCGCAACCGCGGCGGGCATTTATTTTTGATAAGGGCGAAGGCGAAAATTCCGTTTTATACGGCCTGACTATCCGTAACGGTTATGTGCAGGGCGATAACGATGGCGGAGCGGTGTATTGTTCGTACAGCCGCCCGACCTTCAAGAATTGCGTCTTTGAAAATAATATCGCTGCAGGCTATATAGAAAACGCTGGTGGGGCAATCGTTCTCTATAATAGCAGTCCCACGATTACCAACTGCCGCATTATGAATAATTTTGCCAGCAGTTATGGCGGCGGTGTCAGTTGCCTCGATGCCAGCAGTCCGACCATTTCGAATTGTCAAATCCTCAACAACGAGGCAGGCGATAAGGGTGGAGGAATTTATTGCTGGGTGAACTCGAAAGCAAACATCGACCATACTGTAATCGCCAATAATCAAAGTAATAACGCCGGCGGCGGAATATTCTTCTACGAATCCGGCGACACCGCCGACCCGAATATACCGACGCTTACGTTTTGCACCATTACTACCAACAGCACCAATGGCCTGGGCGGCGGCATTTTTGGCATGAACAGCGTCATTGAACTGAACAACTCCATTCTGTGGAACAATACTGCCGCCCCATCTAACGGCCCTCAGATTGCCCTGGTAGACAAGTTATTGCACGGCACAACATTGCGGGTTAATTACTGCGATGTGTCCGGCCTGGATCAGGGACACTTGATTGGAGCGAACTGCACGCTTGAGTGGGGTCTGGGAAATATCAATGTTGACCCGTTGTTTGTCAATCCGTCACAACGCGATTACCACCTCAAATCCGCCTCGGGACACTGGAATCCGCAAACCCGTGACTGGGTGCTTGACGACGGCGGCAATTATGATCCCGCGGACGATGAGAACAGCCCCTGTATCGACGTCGGCGACCCCAACATTCCGCCGGACCAGGAGTTGCAGTGTAACGGCGGACGGGTCAATATCGGCGCCTACGGCGGCACGGAACAAGCCAGCCGAAGTCCCGGCCAAAAGTGCTGTATGCAGTGCATTGAAGCTGACTTCAACCACGATTGTCTAATCAATCTCGAAGACCTGGTCTATATTATACAGGACTGGCTGCGATGCAATCTTCTGCCTCGACATTACTGCGACGACTAACCGGCGGGCGGTATCGCTTTATCGCCTACGGCGCAGTGATGATCTGGTCTTTAACCGGTGAATAATCCGTCTTTGGCTCTTTATCGCCTCTTAAAATCAGCTTCTGGAAATAACATTTAATACTCGTACCATCCTGAATAATCGGCGTATTCTGGACGTGAAAGTGAAGATGAGGTTCGGAAGAATTGCCGGAGTTTCCGCATAAACCGATTACCTGCCCTCTTTTTACCTTGTCCCCAACCTTTACAGCCATACTGTTCTGCTTCAAATGGGCCAAAACAGATATTTCATACTTGCCATGCTGAATTAACACGGCATTTCCCAGGGCCGAAAAAGAATTCATAGAACCGGGAACGTTATCCCTGACGCCGGTGATAACATCCGTAACTTCTCCGTCCGCAGGCGCCAGCACTTCCCTGCCGAAGGCAAAATAATCTTCATTGGCCTGGCTCTCGCCTTTTCTCGTTTTGCCGCTTTCATTGACGCCCAAAAAATCAAACGCAAACTTTTGATTGGGTGTGTTATGATGCTGATTTTGTTCGGCGGTGTCTCCACCCCAGACCACCTGCCATTGCCCTTTGAACGGCAGCGACAGCAGCGTTTCCATTTTTTCGGGCACGGGAATGTCCGCAACGTGGGGCAAAAACAAAAGTCCGATTATTTTATTGTTACCGTCAAGCCAGATTTTCACATCCAGTACGCCGCGTTCCAGCCGGGTCACAAAAACCGCTTCGCCCGACGGAGCCAAGACGGGCTTTTCAAATTTCTGGATTTTTCCATACTGCGCCAAAAGCCCTGCGAAAAATTCTTTGCATTCTTTCGGTGGAAGTCCTTCAAGCATCGCCGGTGCGAAATCTTTGCGAATTGCGGGGTAATTCGGCTCGTTGATGGCCTTGACTAATCTGCTCATCACTTTCTCAAAGCGGTCCGTATTTGCCTCCTGTGCAGCCGCCAAAGTCGTCAATCCCAACAAAACAGACACAACAGATAAAATCTTCATTTTGATATCTCCTGATTTTTTTATTTTTCGTTTTCGAGGCTTTTCAGCAGATTTCCCAATTTTTCTTTGCGAGGCAGCAGTTCTTTTCCTGTCCTTTACAGTAGTAACCGCAACAGCCGGTTTCTTACAAGCAATTTTATCTTTTTCGCTCTTCATAAAAAAACTTGACTATCCATACTGGTCTCCATATACTGTTTGCATTGTATTATACTGCTATTGAAGGCAATAAAAATCCAGTTTTTAAGAGGAGTTTTATTATGCTCACCGACCTCAAGCAATTCGAAGTATGGTTTGTCACTGGCAGTCAGCATCTTTACGGCCCCGTTGCTTTAAAGCAGGTGGCCGAAAATTCCAAGAAAGTCGCCCAGGCGCTCAACGACTCGGCACTGATTCCCTGCAAGGTGGTTTTTAAGCCTGTGCTTACCACGCCGCAGGAAATTTCCAATTTATGTGCCGAGGCCAACGTCGCCAAGAAGTGCGTCGGCATTGTCACCTGGATGCATACGTTCTCGCCGGCCAAAATGTGGATTGCGGGCCTGAAAAGTCTGCAAAAACCCTTCCTGCACCTGCATACACAGTTCAACCGCGACCTGCCCTGGTCCACAATCGATATGGACTTTATGAACCTCAACCAGGCCGCCCACGGTGACCGCGAATTCGGCTTTATCTGCACACGGATGCGCCTGAACCGCAAGGTTGTCGTCGGCCACTGGCAGGACAAGGAAGTCCAGGAACGCATCGGCGTCTGGATGCGTGCCGCCTGCGCCTGGAACGATATGCGGGGAATGAAGATCGCCCGCTTCGGCGACAATATGCGCGAGGTGGCCGTCACCGAAGGCGACAAAGTTGAGGCACAGAAGCAGTTCAATTATTCCGTCAACGGCTACGGTGTAGGCGACCTGGTAGCTTATATCAACAAAGTGAGGGATAAAGATATCGACGCTCTCATCAACCAGTACAAGAAAGATTACAAAATGGCCGCTGGCGCCGACAAGATTGATTCTATCCGTGAAGCAGCGCGGATTGAAGCCGGGATGCGGGCCTTTCTTAAAAAAGGCGACTTTAAGGCATTTACGACGACATTCGAAGACCTCCACGGCCTGATACAACTGCCCGGCTTGGCGGTACAGCGTCTGATGGCCGATGGCTTCGGCTTCGGCGCTGAGGGTGACTGGAAGACCGCCGCGCTGGTGCGTGCGATGAAGGTGATGGCTGCCGGCCTCAAGGGCGGCACGTCGTTTATGGAAGATTATACCTATCATCTGGACCCGAAGGGTCAGAAGGTCCTCGGCGCCCACATGCTTGAAGTCTGCTCCTCAATTGCCGACGGCAAACCGTCGCTGGAAGTGCATCCGCTCGGTATCGGTGGTAAAGCCGACCCGGTGCGCGTCGTGTTCAATGTTCCGGCGGGCGACGGCCTTAACGCATCACTGATTGATATGGGCAACCGTTTCCGTCTGATTGTCAACACCGTCAAGGTAGTCAAACCCGACGCTCCGCTGCCTAAACTGCCGGTAGCCCGTGTCGTCTGGGTGCCGATGCCGAATCTGAAGGTTGGCGCGGCGGCCTGGATTTATGCCGGCGGCGCCCACCACACCGGATTTTCGATGGCGATTACCGCTGAGTACCTGGAAGACTTCGCTAAGATGGCCGGTATTGAATACGTGGCTATTGATGAAAACACCTGCCTGGGCCGCTTCCAGAAAGAGCTGCGCTGGAACGAAATGTACTACGCAATGGCCAAAGGCTTTTGAGCGTCACCATTTCCGGCAGGCTATGATAAAGGGCGGGTCGTTTGACCCGCCCTTTTTATTGCAAAACTTTATTTTTCCGGTATCATTAGGTTATGAACTCGACGATGAAAAACGCCATTAACGATGCCATCCAGCAACACAAAACTCTGCTGACTGAGTTTGAAAAGCAGGCACAAAAAGTCCTGCCGACCGCGGTGAAGCTGCTAATTGACAGTCTCGAAGACGGCGGCTGTATTTTTATCTGCGGCAACGGCGGCTCGGCTGCCGACAGTCAGCATATCGCCGCTGAGCTGGTGGGGAGATTCCGCCGCGAACGCAAAGCCCTTCCGGCCGTAGCGCTGACGACCGATACATCCGCTCTGACTGCTATCGGAAATGATTATGGTTTTGAACATATTTTTTCCCGCCAGGTCGAGGCGCTGGCTAAAAAAGGCGATGTCCTGTGGGCCTTTTCCACCAGCGGCACATCCAAAAATGTCCTGGCCGCGGCTAAACGGGCAAAAGAAAAAGGGGCTAAGGTGTTGGCGTTTACAGGAAAGCCAAATTCGCCGCTGGAGAAACTATCGGACATTTGCGTCGCGCTGGACGGCCCCACCGCAACTGTTCAGGAAATCCATCAGGTTGCCTACCACATCCTCTGTGATCTGGTGGAAGAGCATTTCGCAAATAAGAAGTAAAACAGGAAGGTCAATTGCCGGAATGAAAAAACAAACAATACCTATCATCTATTGTGTCCTGTTATTCATTCTGTCAGGAATACTCTCTTCGGCCGAAATTGCATCATCGCGATTTCTGACCGGGGGAGATATTTCCATGATGACCAGGATGGAACAGACAGGCGTTATTTTTAAAGACCAGGGCCAATCGAAGGATTTAATCGGTCTGATGATGGATAACGGCTGCAATTGTTTCCGTTTGCGATTGTTTGTCAATCCCAATGGCCGTGGCGGCGTCATTCAGGATGTCCCCTACACCATCGCACTGGCCAAACGCATCAAGGCCGCCAACGCGGTTTTTGTGCTGGATTTTCACTACTCCGATACCTGGGCTGATCCCGCCAAACAGTATAAACCTGCGGCATGGGAAAATTTGTCGTTCGATGAATTAACCAAAATCGTCGAGACCTATACGGCCCGGACCATCACGGAATTCAAAAAACAGAATGTTCTGCCGGATATGGTACAGGTCGGCAATGAAATTAACCACGGCTTTATCTGGCCCGATGGCAAACTGAATGGCGAAGACCCCAATGAATGGACTCGATTCAGTACGCTGCTCAAGGCGGGTATCCGCGGCGTTCGCAATTCGATTTCCCCTCAGGATAAGACACAGATTATCATTCACATTGCCTGTGGAGGCGATGTCGATAAGACCGACTGGTTCCTTTCGAATCTTGAAAAACAGGGCGTTTCTTACGATATCATCGGCCAGAGTTATTACCCATGGTGGCACGGAACAATGAAAGACCTCGAGAAAAATCTGGCCCGAACCGCCAAAAAATTCAACAAGGATATCTTTGTTGTCGAAACCGCCTACCCTTATAAAGATGTCAAGAATTTCGAAGCGGATGCCGAGCATAAAGACGCGATGATTTGGGACAAAACGCCGGAGGGTCAGAAGTTGTTTCTGGATGAGTTAATCCGGACTGTCCGCAACACACCGGACAATCACGGCCTGGGTGTACTCTGGTGGTATCCGGAGTCCGTGCCGATGCCTGGACGGGACGGCTGGAACGGCGGCGCAACAGCCCTTTTCGATGCTCAGAGAAACGCCCTGCCGGCCATGAAAAGCTTTGCTATTTCCGGCAGCCCTCAAAAGAAATCCGACTAAACCCATCGCCGCCGAGCTGGTCGGGCGATTTCGCCGGGAGCGAAAAGGCCTTCCCGCGGTAGCGCTGACGACGGATACATCCATTCTGAATCCTGTGCGATATGGCCGAAGCTCACTTCACAAAAATCTCCTGACCACTTTCCCCCAGCCTGATTTCGAAATAATCCTCAAATTCAGAGGGGAAATTTTTGTATGGGGGCGGTTAAATTTCTTATATTGAACCGTAATTATACCGATATATACTGGTATATAAAGCAAGACTACAGCATGATTATGATGGAGTTACGCCTATGTTGTGCGTCTATCATGAAAAATGCCCGATGTTTACCAACCAAATATACACAGATTATCCGACCTTGTCGGAGAAATTAAAGGTTCAATACTGCCGGGGCGATTTTGAGCTATGTGCCAGAAAATGCCTTCGCGATACGCTGGGCAAAGAAGCAGTGCCTCGTCTGATGCTTCCGCAGCAGTATGAATGGGCGCAGCAAATTCTTACAGACCATGGCATAAGCTCTGTTAAAATAAAAGAACTGTTTCCTTCCCGCCGCAAGACAAAGATTCGATTTTGACATTTTTTGTGCCGGCAACAACCACTTTACCCGATATTCATTCCTCTCGGGCAGCTTTTGAGTTATTGATTTCCGGTTTACAGGTTTTGAGTTTTAACTTCGAAATATTTATTTCGCCGGCGCGACACAAAAAACGTAAATCAGCGGCTCGGAGCCGGTATTGACGATGTTGTGTTCGGTATAGGGGGGAATATAAAAAACCTTGCTCTTGCCCACCAGGAAGCGGTCTTTGCCGATGACGGCTTGTCCCCGGCCGTTGAGAAAGACCAGCAGTTCCTCGCGGGTCTCGGTACTGTGTTTGCCGCATTCGTCGCCGGGACCAAGAAACACCCGCCCTGCCTTCATTCCGCATGTCTGGGGCGTCTGCATCAGGCGCTGATAATCCTGCTGGTCGTTGAGTTCAACAACAAAGGCCTTCCTTTCCATAGGACTTCTCCTTAATCCGATAAGCCGCAAAAATAGTTCTCTGGCCGCATTATCCTGATACCGTACGCCAAATCAACAAATTTCACCCATTCTTTAACGCCGCCGAGTTTATTTATCCGAAAAATAAGAGGAACTGTGAAAATGCAGGAAAAGCGGATGAACAATAAAAAAATACTTACCGTGGTACTGATAATGTCGAATTTCTTATCCAATTGTTATGCCGGACAAGCCGTCGTTTCCATCATTCCCGCCCCGGCCGCGATGACACTCAAAGAAAGTGTGTTTATGTTATCGCCGGATGTGGTCATTTTCGCCGCCGACAAAAATATCCGCAACGAAGCCGCTTTATTGACCGATGGCCTCAATGCAGCAACGGGCTTTCGTCTCCATACAACAGACCTCGATGCCAACCGCCAAATCCGCGTTGTCCTCGACGATTTGCTGATTCGTCTCGGCGACGAAGGTTATCGGCTCACAGCGACTCGTGATAGGGTGGATATTCGCGCCCTTAAGCCCGCCGGTATTTTTTACGGTTCTCAGACGTTGCTGCAATTGCTTTCCAGAACTTCCGCGGGCGATTGGCGGATTCCCTGCGTGGATATTGAAGATATGCCGCGTTTTCGCTGGCGGGGAATGCACTTGGATGTCAGCCGGCATTTTATGCCGCCGGAATTCGTCAAGAAATACATCGACCTGCTGGCGATGCATAAAATGAACACGCTGCACTGGCACCTGACCGACGACCAGGGCTGGCGCATCGAAATCAAAAAGTATCCCAAATTAACCGGAATCGGCGCCTGGCGCGAACAAACGCTGATTGGCCATAATTCCGGCACAGAGAAAAAATATGACGGCAACCGCTATGGTGGGTTTTACACGCAGGAACAAATCCGCGGGATTGTCGCCTACGCCAAACAACGTTATGTCAACATTGTGCCGGAGATTGAGATGCCCGGCCATTGTCAGGCCGCCGTCGCCGCCTATCCCGAACTGGGCTGCACCGGCAAATCCATCGACGTTATGTGCGAATGGGGTGTCAGCGAGAATATCTTCAATGTCAAAGAAGAGACGTTTCAATTTCTCGAAAATGTCCTGACCGAGGCGATGGGTTTATTCGATTCGCCGTTTATTCACATCGGCGGCGATGAAGTCCCCAAGACACAATGGAAACAGGATACTTATGCCCAGGCCAAGATGAAAGAACTGGGCCTTAAAAGTGAAGAAGAACTGCAAAGCTGGTTTATCCATCGCATCGACGCATTTCTCACGAAGCACAATCGCCGACTCATCGGCTGGGATGAAATCCTCGAAGGCGGCCTGGCGCCCGGCGCTGCGGTAATGAGCTGGCGCGGCGAGGCCGGCGGCATTGCCGCGGCCAAAGCCGGCCACGATGTCGTTATGACGCCGGGCAATTACACTTACTTCGACCATTATCAGGCCGACCCCGGAACCGAGCCATTGGCTATCGGCGGCTTCACCACGCTCGAAAAAGTTTATCATTACGAACCTGTCCCCGCCGCCTTGGATGCCGAGAGCGCCAAACACATCCTCGGCGCACAGGGACAAATTTGGACGGAATATATTACCACGCCTCAACAGGTCGAATATATGGCCTATCCGCGAACGATTGCGTTGGCCGAGGTTCTCTGGACGCCAAAAGACAAAAAAGATTATGCCGATTTTATTCAACGATTGCAGATTCACAGCAAACGCCTCGACCGGCTTGGTGTCAATTATTGCCCGCTGTCTAAAGCTGGTTTTCTAAATCCCAAAATCCGCCGCAGCAAAGACGGCATCGTCAGCATCTCCTGTTTCGCTCCTTCGGCTAAAATCTATTACACACTCGACGGCTCCGACCCGACGGCAAAATCAAAACATTACGCCGGTTCTTTCCCATACCCCGACGGCGGCATAATACAGGTCGTCGTTGTTTGCGACGACAAAACCGCCGGAAGTAAGGCAAATTTCGGCCCATGCAAAAAAGACTGGAAAATTTTATCCGCTGACAGTACCCAGCCCGGCGAAGACGCCGCCAATGCCATCGACGATAACCCCGAAACCTGCTGGCACACGGAATACCTCGAAAAATCTCCCGCCCATCCGCATACGCTCGATATCGATTTGGGCAAAATATATAAACTCAAAGGCGCTACTTATACGCCGCGTCCCGGTGGGGGCAACGGCACAATCAAAGAATGTGAATTTTACGCCGGCGCCGACGGCAGAACGTGGACATTGGCCGGGAAAGGTGTTTTTGAAGACATCAAACGCAACTTAATCGGACACTCGGTTGTGTTTGAAAGGCCTATTGAAGCGCGTTATCTGCGGTTTGTTTCGATTCGTGAAATCAACGGCAATCCCTGGGCCTGTGTCGCCGAAATCAATATTGTCGTGGAAAAGTAAGAGGTGTCGTGCCTGTCCGTGACTTGCCTGTATTTTGTCATTCCAACGCAGCTTGCCCTCGCGAAAGCGGGGGGCCGGAATCCAGTTTGTTAATCGCTCTATATTCAGGATGCCATCCACTGCACGACCAGCGGAACAGAAAACCGAAACAAACACAACAAAAACTTTTGAATGGCCTTCCACTTCCCCGGCTTATTTTGCTTCGAAACCGCGTGTTCTGAACCGCCCAAAGAAAACCGTACTTCCAGCTTTACCCTTGGGGATTTAATCAGAACAATGGCATGGAGTTGCCCTGTGCCTTGTGTAATTGTTCGCTGTTTCATTATTTTGATCTTTCAATAGAAATTTTGTTTGTTTCAATTCCCATGAAAGCCAAAATATGTCTATCGGTGAAGTGATTCAAATGAATGGTTAAGCTGATACTAAAATGATACTAAGATGACACAAGCGGCTTTTTTTTCTTTTCAAAGAATTGCTCAAGTTCTTTTCGGCTATACAAATTTGATGCTGTTTTCCCCCGATTTCTAACCTTATATTTTTTGATTTTCCCATCTTTTGCGGCTCTCTGTAATGTTGCTCTCGAAACACAAAACTCTTTAACCGCAATTGCCGATGAAATGAAATCAGCTTTTTGTTTGTCCCTCATTTTTCTAAATGTAATCATCATTGCCTTACTTTTAGCGTCAAATGATTCTATCTCATTCATATCAATCGGATCGAGGAAAAACTGTTTGTAAGCTGCAATCCTTGCGGCTAAATCGCAAAGTTTTTTTTTGGATTCTGATTCTTGCAAATAGTCAAAGTATTGGCAATATAGCCCAAGTATAATCTTATCGTCATCTTCTGTGAACACCTTGTCCGGGTCGTAATACTCTAATGCATCTTCACCAAAAATATTAATCACTTCTTGCTTGTCAAAACTGCAATAAGATATTGCTTTCGTTAAGGCGCGATACAGGCTATGATGAAATACGTCAAGGCGCAGTATTAACCCCAGTGCTTCTAAAATGACCGGAAATACTTCTGTGCCTTCAAATTTTTCTTTTACGTTTTTGCTGTTGTGAGAAAATTGATCATAAAAATCCTTAGCAACCATAAAATCAAAAGGTTTATTTAACACATATTTGTGAACCGCCCATCCATAAATGTCTAATTTGGGATTATTTTTTTTTTGCTTTTTAATAGCATCACAAACGTCATCTCTTGTAATGTCAGGCATTTTAGATACTATTCTTTGTATAACAAGAAGGATTCCTTGAATCACCTCCGAAGGTGTTTCTCCCCAATTATTATGCTTGTCGATTAGCTCTTGTAACTCTTGTTCTGTATAATCTTGTTTGGTTGTGTCATTGTTTTCTGTCATTTACACTCGTTCCTTTGCAATCATCCAATCAGGCCGCTATTGATTAACCGCATGCCGCCGCAGTCTTATGCCGTGAAGTAAAGTGGATTTCCAATTGATAGCCAAGGGCCTCGGCGATCCGGCGCAGCATTTCCAGACTATGGCCCCGGTAGTCGGCGTCTTCCAGCCGGCTGATAACCGATTGTCGCGTCCCCACCTTGTCGGCAAGCTGTTTCTGTGTCAGCCCGGCCTGCTCTCTCATACGGTAGATCTCCACCGCGATTTCAGCCTTTTGACGCTCCCGCCGGATGGATTCCAGCCGTTTGGGTTTATTGCCGGTCAATTCTGATTTCAGAATGGCCGGCCCGTCCGCTGTTTTTCGTTTTTGTCTCATTGCTTTATGTTATCACAAAATTGTGATATAAGTGCAAGGCTTTTTTTACTTTTTTGGGATTCCTGATTCAGATACCCTGGCCAGTCTTTTGATTTAATGAAATCTTGTCATGTCCTTTTGCCCATATTATACCCCTTTCCCCCTCTTTTACAAACCCCCCTTTCCCCTGCCCCTTGTCGCGTCGGCTTTTTCTCTCAACTCTCAACTATGGACTATTAGCTTTTTGTTGCGTTCTTGAGCGAATTTTCAGCTTTCCGCCGCCGCGCCTGTGGTGAGCCTGTCGAATCCGACAGCGGCACGGGGCAATTTCTGCGGACAGCATAGAAGCTCGCTTCGAGAATGGCCGCAGGAATTGGTCCAAAGAAGATTCGCAGAATCGCCGCGGAAAGCTCTCTGTGCCGTTCTGTGTTCTCTATGGCAAATAATTTAATCAGTGAAAATCTGTGTTAATCCGTGGTTAAACCATTTTCTTAATCTTGTAAATCCTGTCTAAAAAATAATCTGCGAAAATTTACCCCCAAGGGATCTGTGAAATTTTACCCTGAGCTTGCCGAAGGGCTGTGGTTTCAAAAATCTTCTAAAATTTCACATTTTTCCCTTGTTCGGCCTTTGTTAGGGTGGTATAATACGAGCTTGTGTGGAAATGGTTCCGCACGGGGCGGGCGTTTCTGTACGCTAAACGCTGCCACTGAATGCTTATAAAAACGAAGCCAATTGGAATGGCTTAAAATCCTCAATATTACACCAAAAACAAGGAAATGGAGGACAAACAAAAGGTCAAAAAAACGAAACGAACCCAATCTTAACAATCGCTTTAAGAATCAAAACGGCGATGCAATCTTTTTTGCCTTGTAATTTCGTCCAGGAAGTCTGCGGGGTTTTGAGATAGACACAGGAACTTTCGCCGCCGATGGCGGCAGGTGTGTTGGCGATAATCATATCGGCCTTTTTGGAATGTAATTTTTTTTCGGCGCTGGCCTTGAGATCGCGGTCTTCCAGAGCAAAGCCGACGATGTATTGTTTTGTTTTATGTTTGCCCACCCAGGCCAAAATATCCGCCGTCGGTTTCAGTTTTAAAGTCAGTGCCCCTTTTTCCTTTTTCCTTTTGGCTTTTTCCTTTTTCACCGGCGTATAATCCGCCACCGCCGCGGCCATAATCAAAACATCGCACGCCCGGAAATGCTTTTTGACGGCCGCGAACATCTGGGCCGCCGAGACAACCTGAACAACGTCAGCTCTCCGAGGCGGTTCCAACGAAGTCGGCGCGGTAATCAGCGTCACTTTATGCCCGGCCTTTATCGCTGCACGAGCAAGGGCGTATCCCATCCGCCCCGAACTGGCGTTGGAGATATACCGCACCGGGTCAAGATGTTCCCGCGTTCCGCCGGCGGTGATGATTAAATGCAATGGTATCTTTTTTGATTTCATCGTGTGTCTATTATATCCTGGCCGGGGAGAAAAAGCTATGGAGTCCCTAAAAGACTCTATGTTGTTAAAAATCTTAACATAATTGAAAGTCGTCATTCCGAATCCCCGCCTTCGGCGGGGTGAGGAATCTTTTTATTTAAGCAGATTCCTCGGCTTCGCCTCGGAATGACGCACTGGGTTACGAATTCGTTCAGCAACAACGAACAGTTTTTCAACAAAACCTGATATATTCTAAGCCTTTTTCAATTCCTCAGTTATCGCCGCAAGATACGTATCCACCCGTCCGGCCAGAACATCCGACAAGGCGGGGTTCAAGTCCAGCGATGCCGGCTCGATACCGAAAATAACTACTTCCTTCGGGGCAGCATCGAGTTGGCCGGCCAAATCCAGCACTTTCAAAATATCCACCTCGTGCAGCGAAAAATGGCCGAGATTTTTGACGGAACGCACCTGGTCGGGAGTAAATCGGCGAATTGTGCCGGGCTGTTCGCCCATTTTAGCGCAGTCAATCAGAATGACTTTGTCGCGGTTTTCAATCTTATAAAGCAGGTTTAACCCCCCAACCCCGCCGTCGTAAAACTCCACATTTTCGCATCCGGGAAATGCCTGATTTTGCGTTCTCTGCGCCAGTTTTTGCACCAGTAGAACGCCAATGTCCTCATCCGACATCAGTGGGTTGCCCAAACCAATGACGATTGTCGATGGACGATTGTCGATGGATGATTGGCAAGTCATTGTAAATAATTCACTTGCAACTCTGTTAAGAAGGGAATCGTTAACTCGAAACAAATCTTTTCTTACAAAAAAACCATAGTCAGAACGCCGGTAAAGGGCAAGAAAAAAGTATAGTAGAGCAAAAAAGATGCCAAAATTATGTGAAAAACACGAAGATGTATTGCTTGACACGGGACGGCGAAACGGGTATGTTAGAATCAGAGCTTGTGAAAGTGAGCACAAACACAAAACGATGGCCGGAACGATGAAATATCGAAAGATACCCGAAGAAACCATTCGACGGATGCCCCGCTATTTACGGGCGTTTTCGATGCTGGGAAAGCAGGGTCAGGAATTTCTTTCCAGCCGGCAACTGGCCGAGTATCTGCACCTGAATCCGCCGCAGATTCGAAAAGACCTGTCCTACTTCGGCGACTTCGGGACGCGGGGCGTGGGATACCCGGTTTCGCAGACTGCCGGGCGGATTCGGAAAATTCTCAAGCTTGACGTGACGCAGAAAGCGGTCCTGATTGGGGCGGGCAGGCTGGGGACGGCCATTGCTTCGTATCCGGGTTTTACAATGTTCGGTCTTAATATCGCAGCGATTTTTGACAATTCGCCCGCCAAGATCGGCAAAAAAATCGCCGACCTGACGATTCGGGACATCTCACGGCTTGCGGCCATTCGAGGCGAGGGCATCCATCTTGCAATCCTGGCTGTCCCTGCCGAGGCGGCACAAGAATGTGCAGACGCTCTGGTGCGGGCCGGAGTGCAGGGTATCCTGAATTTATCGCCCCGCTGGCTGCGGGTGCCCAAACGGGTAAAAATTGTGAGCATCGACCTGGCGATGGAACTGGGGACGCTGCCGTACTATTTGTAAAAAATTAAAAGTTAAAAATAAAAAATCAAAAACAAGGAGTCGCCGAAGGCGACGAAAAACAAATTGAAAATCTGATGGGTGACGTATGAGCGTAAGTAAACTGAGTAAACAACAGTTCGGACAGTTTGTCGATGCGATGCTGGCGGCCGGACGGAAGGTTGTCGGCGTTGTCGCAAAAAACGACCGGTATGTGTTCGACACATTGCAATCGGCAAAAGACCTGCGGCTGGATTATGATGTTACTATTCTGTCGCCCCGGAAATACGTGCTGCCGCAGACCGAGCCGCTGCTGACATTTGAGGTCGGCGGCACGGCAAAATCCGTCATTCAGTGCGAGCCGATGATTCTGCTGGGAGTCCATCCCTACGACCTGATCGCCATTAATCAACTGGACGAATTGTTCCGTCAGGGTCAGTACGATAAACACTATATGGACCGGCGAAAAAACATCACCTTGATCGCCTGCGACGTAGCCAAAGCCAGCAAGAATGTCTTTGCCTCGTCGATGGAAACGGCGGTGGTCGATAAAGGATATGATATTCTCATTACGGATATCGGCGACGCTTATCTGCTGGACGCGGCGACGGAAAAGGGAGAGGTGCTAATGACCTATGCCAAAGGAGCGACGGCGGCCACGACGGAAGACCTGAAAAAACGCAAGGCGATTCAGGACGCCAATAAGACGGGACTTAACAAGCACAAGCTGAACTGCAAGCCATCCCAACTGCCAAAACTGCTGGAAAAGGGTTACAACCACCCGGTGTGGGAAGAGAAGGCCCGACTGTGTTATTCGTGCGGCTCCTGTAATCAGGTGTGTCCGACATGTTATTGTTTCGACGTGCAGGATCGGGTCAACTGGGATATGAAGACGGGGACGCGAGTGCGGTGCTGGGATGGATGTCTGCTGGAAAATTTTGCGACGGTGGCGGGCAATCATAACTTCCGTAAAGACCGTTCGGCGCGATTCCGCCATCGGCTGTACCGTAAGGCCAAATACGTGCCGGAAAAAATCGGCGGGCAAATCGCCTGCGTCGGCTGCGGACGATGCGTTACGGCGTGTACCGCGGATATCGCCAACCCGGTAGTGGTATATAATCGCTTAATGGAAAAATAAACGACAGACGAACGATAAAATTGACGATGGACGATTTACGATTGAAGATTGAAAAAACCTGTCAGCCAAATCGACAATCGTCAATCGAAAATCGACAATGGCAATAACAAGGAGACTGACAATGTGTGAGTACTGCGGCAACGGGCAAAAAGACATTTATCTGCCGGAGTTGGCGACGGTTACCAGACGCCGGATGCTCAACGGCACGGAATTGTACATGCACCTGGAACTGGATTCGGGCAAAGAACTGGAACATACACCGGGGCAATTCGTGGAAGTATCCATTGCCGGCCTGGGCGAGGCGCCGATATCCATTTCCTCCTCGCCGACACAAAAGGGCTTTGAACTGGTGGTGCGAAACGTCGGCAGCCTGACCAAAGCGATTCACAAACTCAAAGTTGGAGACAAGGTGGGCATCCGTGGGCCGTTTGGCTCGGTCTATCCGGTGGAACTGGCCAAGGGCAAAGACCTCGTGTTTATCTGCGGCGGAATCGGACTGGTGCCGCAGCGGTCGTTTATCCGCTATGTTTTGGACCATCGCAAAGACTACGGCAAGGTGACCGTGCTGATTGGAACCAAGTGCTACGATATGCGGCTGTTCCGTGAGGAACTCGCGGTCTGGCAGGAACGCAAGGATATGGTACTGATGGAGATTATCGATGAAACGAACGACTGCTGGGACGGCGATGTCGGCGTGGTGACGACGCTGATTCCGAAAATCGAAATCGACCTGCCCAAATCGCTGATTTTGGTTTGCGGACCTCCGGTGATGTACAAGTTTGTGCTGATGGCGCTGGCGGAAGCGGAAGCGCCGGCGGACAATATCTATGTGAATCTGGAGCGGAGAATGAAGTGCGGCGTGGGCAAATGCGGACATTGCCAGATTAACAACCTGTACGTCTGCCAGGACGGCCCGGTGTTCCGCTGGTCTGATTTGGCCTTAGTGCCGGAGGCGATATAATATGACAAAACCGAGAGTGGCGATTTTTGATTTCGCGTGCTGTGAAGGCTGCCAGCTTCAGATTGTCAACATGGAAGAAGAACTCCTCGATCTGATTGGGGCAGTCGATGTGGTGGAGTGGCGCGAGGCAATGAGCGAGCAGAGTCACGAATACGACATTGCGATTATCGAAGGGTCGATTACACGGCCGGAAGACGCAAAACGGCTGGAAATCATTCGCAGCCGATGCAAAATTCTGATTGCGCTGGGCGCCTGCGCGACCCTCGGCGGCGTCAATAAACTGAAAAACAACTTCGACCTCAATGAAGTCAAACGCTGCGTCTATGGCAAAGACGCCGATATGCCGCACTTAGAGACGATGCCGACCAAAGCGGTACACGAAGTGGTGGACGTTGATTTCAAGATTCACGGCTGTCCAATTGACCGCAAAGAATTCGGGATGGTCATTCGGGCATTGCTGCTGGGCAAAAAACCGATGGTACCGGATTACCCGGTATGCGTTGAGTGCAAAGCCAGGGAAAATGTCTGCCTGTACGAATATAACAAGATTTGTCTGGGACCGATTATCCGGGCCGGCTGCGGCGCGCGGTGTCCGTCGAGCGGATTCCGCTGCTTCGGCTGCCGCGGGTATGTAGAACGCCCCAATGTCGATGCGGCGCGGGAAGTGATGGATAAATACGGGTTGACGGTGGAAGATTTGCGACAGAAAATGGTGTTGTTTGGATGTGAACAGGGACCGACGGTATGAGTAAGAATATCAATATCAACGTTCATCATGTAACGCGAATCGAAGGCCACGGCAATATCGTGGTCAACGTCAAAGAGGGCAAAATTGAAAAGTGTCAGTGGCAGGTGCCGGAGGCGCCACGGTTTTTTGAGGCGATGGTGCGGGGCCGAAGCTATGATGATATTCAGACGATTGTCAGCCGCATCTGTGGGATTTGCTCAATTACCCATTCGCTGGCCGCGACCAAGGCGGTCGAAGATGCTTTGGGAATTGAGGTGTCCGAGCAAACCGATAAGCTGCGGATTCTGATGCATTATTCCGAGCAGCTTCAGAGTCATACGCTTCATGTGGGGTATCTGGTGGCGCCGGATTTGTTCAACGCGCCGTCGGTGGTGCCGCTGGTGCCGAAAGCCCCGGACACCGTCAAGGCGATTATTCGCGTGCACCGGATTGCCAATACTTGGTCGGATCTGTTGGCTGGGCGGACGACGCACCCGGTCACGCTGATACCGGGCGGATTGACAAAAATTCCGACTGAACAGGAATTGCGTGAATTAAAAAAGACGCTCGAAGCAACGGTCAAGGACCTCGTTACCATCTGCGAAGTGGTACATAGTGTAGCGGGAAATTTGCCGAAATTCGAGCGGGAAACAGAGTACGTATCACTGAAAATGACCAACCCCCCGACATACACATTTTACCACGGCGACATTACCAGCTCCGATAACGGCGATGGATTGACGCCTATTCGCGACTGGCAGAAGGTGGCCAATGAGTATATGTCTGCGCAATCCACGGCTAAATGGTGCAAATGGCATCGGGATTCCTATATGGTGGGTGCATTGGCACGGTTTAATAACAACGCAGAACTACTCAGTCCGCTGGGCAAAAAAGTTGCTGAGATGTTTGGACTCAAAAAAGGCAATACGAATCCCTTTATGAACAATATCGCGCAACTGGCTGAGGCGGCCCATGTGGTCGAAACCAGTATCCGAATGATTGATGAGCTGCTAACCAAAGGCCTAACGCAGGAAAAGGTCAAGGTCAGTCCGCGGGCCGGTCGCGGCAGCGGATGTGTGGAAGCGCCGCGAGGGATTCTGTTCCACACCTACGAATTTGACAAATCCGGTAATTGCGTCTATGGCAATATGTGTATCCCGACCAACCAGAATCATGCGAACATCCAGAAGGATTTTGAGAAACTGGTGCCTCAGTTTATACACCTCGGTCAGGAGGGTTTGCGTCAGACGATGGAAATGCTCGTGCGGGCGTACGACCCGTGCGTATCCTGCTCGACGCATTTCCTGAACGTGGAGTTTGTATAAGGAAGTTCGAATCAAAAAGACCCTGGTTTTCCTTCAGGGTCTTTTTTTGCGCGCAGAGAACTCGCCGAAAGGGTTCATGATTTTTGGGGAAAAGAGGTAGCATCGCCTTTGTTCATTCGCTATAATTCAACTAACTACCCTTGTCTGTTATTTTGGGGAATTGGAAGTTATGTTTAGTAATTTTATCGGCGATAAAAGACCTCTCGGCTGGGTCATACAGTTTTGGCCCGTACTGGTCAGTTCGTGGATATTTTCGCTGGCGGCGACGTGGCTGTGCAAGAAAATCGCCATTAAACTGGGAATCGTCGATAAACCTGATACAACCGTCAAGACGCACAAAAAACCCGTGGCCTATCTGGGTGGAGCGGGGATTCTTATAGGGTTAACCGTGGGGGTCCTGGCGGGAATCCAAATTATTCAGGGACAACCGGGATTTGAAAAAAGCCTGCGATGGCTTCTGGGAATTCTGGCGGGCTCGGCTATCGCCTGTTTTGTAGGTCTGGTCGATGATATTCTGGACATCAGACCCTGGCAAAAAATACTGGGGCAGGTTGTAGCGGCTTGTGCCCTGCTGTTGGCGGGGATTCGGCCTATGCTTCACTACTTTACCGACTTTTTGGGAATGCCGTTTACGCCGGCGCTCGAAATGGCTGAGATAGCATTAGGCATTCCAATTGTCATATTTTTTGTTATTGGAGCGACCAACTCTTTGAATTTACTGGACGGCCTTGATGGTCTTTGTGGAGGGGTTACTGTAATTATTTCCATCGGAATGCTGATTCTGGCGGTGCATCTATCCACGTGGGAGTTCAGTGAATCGGGGGATCCGGTACGTATTATCATTTGTCTGGGGTTGACCGGCGGGGTAATGGGGTTTTTGCCGTTTAATCGTCATCCGGCCAAAATTTTTATGGGGGATGCCGGAAGTCTTATGCTCGGCTTTGTTTCGGCAGCGATGATGATTCTTTTCGCTGAGAAAGTCCCTCGCTGGTGGATGGCGTCCATAGTGATTTTTGGACTGCCGATACTGGATACCGCAACGGCCCTCGTGCGGCGGTTGGTCAACAAACGACCTCTGTTTGTCTCCGACCGGGGACATATTTATGACCAACTGATGGACCGCAACCATTCCCTAAAGAGAGCGGTTCTGATTTGTTATGCTCTGGCGGGGCTGTATGCGATGATCGGCATTGCGATGAGTCAAATTCGCACGCGGTATGCCGTGATTATTTATGTCACCGTGCTCATTATATCCGCAATGATTATCTGGAAGAAGGGTTTTCTGAAGATGGAGGGACTACGAGGGGCGGTGCGGGAAGAAGAAAAGAAGTAAACGCCTCCAAACTTCCTTTGCTGGACAAGTCCGGCGAATTACTATAAACCTGACGGCTCGTGCAAGTCCGATAACTGCGAAATTCCCCATAAATGACCTCAAAAGATGGTTTTCTTGGACTTATAGGGGGTTTCCCTGGACTTATGGGCTAAAGATGGAAAAATTGTCCAAGTTTTTTGAGACCCTTTGCCGACAAAATAGAAGAGAAATCAGAAGTATGTTGTAGAACCATTCACACCTAAATAGTTAAAAGGAGAGACAAGATGAATCGGCTACAAAAAGTGCTGTACATTGTCCTGCCACTGGCGCTTGTGGTATGGGTTTCGCGGACGATGGCTGCTGAGAATACTCCCCAGCCAGCTGCTGTGTCCACTGCAGCGCCTCATTGGCATGAGATTAAAACTGACTGGATGGATGCATTTCATCATCCGACGGAAAATCTCGAAATGGGGCTGGATTTAAGACTGCGAGAGACCTATGCCAGAAATATTTTCAGCGTGGATGACGAACAGGGAGATGCATCGGCTACGAAACCCGGCAACTGGAACGAGTTTCACTGGCAGCGGTATCGCACTCGCCTGTCCGCAATCTGGACAATGGCTCCGGATGTCACCCTCAATACCCGACTCGTCTGGGAATTCTGGACGTTTGACAATCCGCCCAGACATTTCACTTCTATTTCGAGCGGCTCTTGTGGTATGTCTGCCCAGGATACCGACCTGCGGGAAGTGATTTTCGACCGGTTGAATATCCAGTGGAAAAACGCATTTGACCTGCCGATGACCCTGACGGTGGGTCGCCAGGATATCATCCTCGGCACCGGCTGGCTGGTGCTTGAGGGCACGCCTCAGGACGGTGAACGGACAATCTTCTTCGATGCGGTTCGCGCGACCGTTGACCTGCGGGAAAAAACCCAGTTGGATTTGATTTACATCAAGCAGTATGACGAGGAAGACAAGTGGCTTAATCCGTTCAATCATCGCGAACAACTGCATTTGACTCAGGGTACTGATGAAGACGGTATGATCTTCTATTTGACGGATAAATCCATCGAGAACACGCAACTGGAAGGATACTATATTTACAAGAAAGAAGAGCCGTCTAATTGGTCAAAATTCTGGGGGGGTGCAGGCGTCGATGCTGAAATTCATACCTTCGGCGGCCGGGTCGCTCAGAACCTGGGCGAGAACTGGTCCTACAGCGTCGAAGTCGCCAAACAGTTTGGACGCCGGAATGAGGATAGTATGAAAGGCCTCGGCTCCAATAACAAACTGGCGTATGCTTTTAATGACGAACTGAAAAATGAACTGCGTTTAACGTACGAATATCTCTCTGGCGATGACCCGGGTACGAAGGGGAGTGAAAAGTTTGATACGTTGTGGGGAGACTGGCCGCAGATGCAGCGGGGTTCTGACCTGCAATCGTATCTGTGGACCGCCGAGGGAGCGCTGGGCGAAGTGGCTAATCTGCATCGGCTGGGATTTGGCCATACCATTAAGCCGCACCAGGAGTGGACCGTTGCCACGGATTATAACCTGATGTGGGCCGATGAAAATACATTCAAAAATGGAAACAGTTTTTCAACAGCGTATGGTTCGCCACAATTCTCCAAAGACGGCAATTTCCGCGGTCAACTGATTTCCTGTGCCGTCACGTATAGCTGCTGTCAGAATTTCCTGACAAGGTTTGTTGTGGATTACTTTGTCCCCGGCAACTACTACGCCCACAGCACCCGCGATGCCGCTATCTTCGCCCGTATTAACGTGGAGTGGACATTCTAAAAACGAAAATTCCACCGCAAAAACCAAAGGCCTGCGATGATGCAGGCCTTTTTTATTTTCTGGATTTATTGACACAATCAGGGGGTTTTAGTAGTATATCAGGCGGCTTTCGCGGGCGTAGTTCAGTGGCAGAATACGTGCTTCCCAAGCATGATACGCCAGTTCGATTCTGGTCGCCCGCAATGTCGTGTTTCCCCGCTTAACAGAAGAAACAGCAAACTATGATTTCTTTTCCTCCACCGTCCAGCGCAATTTTTGCAGCGCACCGCCGCTGACATATTCGGTATGGCCATCGGCAAATACAACGTTGCAGCCGGGCTGACCATTCTGTTCGTGTTCCGTCCGCATTATCTGGGACCCGCCGGCCTGATTCCATCGTTTCGGATAGACCGGATGACTTGCTCTTGTGTTAATAATCTCGGTTCGCGGCCCGGCCTCTTTGCCTGCGTCAGTTTCAAACAACAGAACCATATCCGCCGGCAGTTCATCCAGCTTCTTGCCGATGGCGTTGATATTGATTGCATACGACGATTCTCCCTCAACCGCATCTGAATCCGGACAGACCAGCGATTTGGGAGACACATCCGCTTTGGTAATCAGTAAATCGCACCATTTCTCTGCCGGCGGCAACTGGTCGTTATAATCATTCGCATAAACTGTCATCGCGCAACTCAATCCCCTGAGATTGGTGGCGCAAACTGTTCGTTGCGCAACATCTTTTGCCTTAGCCAGCGCCGGCATCATGATGGCCGCAAACATCGCCAGGAAAGGAAGGAGAACTGCCATTACTGCGGGCAGAATGATACCCGTGATTGCAAAGCCCGTCCCTTTGAGTTTGCCGTTGGAACCGCTGATTTTGACCAGAGCAATAATGCCGCAGATAATCGCCGGCAGAACCAATATCGGCCAGAGCACACAGATAATAAAACTCAGCAGCCCCATTACAAATGAAGCAATCGCAAGCCTGCTGGTACGAGGTGAAACAGATTCGGATACAGGATTTTGTGCGACTTGATTCATACATTATCCTCCTGATAATTATTTAAATCGTAAATCGACAATCGTCAATCGTCAATTAAAATTCGATGCCCTTGCGGGCCTGGACGCCTTTTTCGAAGGGGTGTTTGATCGGCACCATCTCGGTCACCAGGTCGGCCATGTCGATCAGTTTCTTGGTTGCACCGCGGCCAGTCAGGACAATCTCCACCCCTTTTTCCCGATGCTCAATCACGCGCCGGATATCATCCAGCGACACCAGTTCCCGCGAATAGCAAAACACTATCTCATCAAGGATAATTACATCATAATATTTTTCGTGCGCCGCGGTCTCTATTTCCCGCAGAGTGCGGCTGATGGCCTTCTTGACCCGCTCCAGCGCAGGCGTATCGCCCGATGTTTCAAACATATCCCACGGTTCATCCAGCGCCTTGACAGTAATGCCCTCGATGCCCTTTTTCAACGCGCCACGCTCGCCGAGGTCCAGAGAGCTGGGCTTGAGGAACTGGTAGATCAGCACCCTGGCCCCGTGGCCTGCGGCCCGCAGGGCCAGGCCGAACGCGGCAGTGGTCTTACCCTTGCCATCGCCGGTATAGATATGTACAAAGCCCTTTTCCATACAAAATATCTTATGCCGGTGCAAGAGGGAAAGCAAAGAAAAAATCGAAAAGATTTTGTCATCACGACAATTATAAAGACGCTATTGATTCCAGAGAGATATTATGTTAGACAGGCGGTTATGAATATCGGTTTTGAAACATTGCGATGGATTGGCGACTGCAATGGCGTGCTGGAACTGATTGACCAGCGGCTTTTACCCCAGCGGGTGGAATATCTGAAATGTGAAAACCCTCAGACATTGTTTGAAGCGATTCAAACGCTGGCT
The DNA here is from genome assembly GCA_964635075.1 of uncultured Pirellulales bacterium. Lineage (GTDB taxonomy): Bacteria > Planctomycetota > Phycisphaerae > Sedimentisphaerales > Anaerohalosphaeraceae > Anaeroglomus. The sequence goes on from CAZWMN010000001.1 coordinate 82,408, forward strand.
GTTCGCGGCGCTCCGGCTACTGGCGTGGCGGCGGCTTATGGTGTCTGCCTGGGACTGCGGGATTTTTTCGATAGAGCTTCCATACGACAGGCCGTCGAACAGGTGGAAAAGACCACAGCGTATCTGGCGACGAGTCGGCCTACCGCGGTAAATCTGTTTTGGGCATTGGGGCGAATGAAAAAAGCCGCCGGTCAATTCGCCGCAGATAATCCAAATGCAACCATAAAGACATTAAAGCAATTTCTTCTTTCCGAGGCCAAAACCATCGAGAACGAAGATAAGCAAATGTGTCTTGCCATCGGACGCAACGGCCAACCGCTCATTCCCGACGGCGGGACGGTACTGACCCACTGCAACGCCGGCGCTTTGGCCACGGGGGGAATCGGCACGGCTCTTTCGCCGATGTATCTGGCGCATCAACAGGGCAAAAAATTTACCGTCTATGTCGATGAGACGCGGCCGTTGCTGCAGGGGGCGAGATTGACCACATGGGAACTTACACAGGCGGGAATTTCAGCCGTTTTGATCTGCGATAATATGGCTGCAAGTCTGATGAAGGCGGGCAAAATCAACGCCGTATTTACAGGAGCGGACCGCATCGCTGCCAATGGCGATACCGCCAACAAAATCGGAACGCTGGCCCTGAGCATCCTGTGTCGTCATTTCCGTATCCCCTTCTATGTCGCGGCCCCATCCAGTACATTTGATTTATCCATCCCCGACGGCTCACACATCCCCATCGAGCAGCGTCAGGCTGACGAAGTTCGCGGCTTCGCCGGACAGATTATCTCACCGGAAAGTATATCGGTCTATAACCCCGCTTTTGATGTTACCGACGCCAAAGACATTACCGCCATCATTACCGAACGGGGCGTTATTCATACCCCCGGTAAAGATAGCATCCGACGATGTTTATGATGTTTGCTGACAAAGCCGTTTTTCAAGGCACTCAATCAAAGTCCGAACTGCTTCATCAGATTATAATCCAATCGGTACAGATTAATATATCTTTGCTCTGAGGCCTCGATTTTTTTAATAAACAGGAATGGCCCGACGTCTTTTCCGCTTCCGAGCGGCTGAATCTTTGCCATCCCCCAGCCCTTGTAATAAGAATCTTTTACCGCAAAGCCAAGCCTTGAATCCCAGGCGATATACATAATGTTGCTATTTTTACAGGCGATTGCAAATTCCTGAAGATTCTGACCGGAAACATTTGTGATATGGACGATTTGTTTGCCCTGTTTTTCCGGCACAAACAAACTCACAACGCCCGGCAGGGTTGTGACCAGTTTTTCCCCCTCTTTGGCATTTTCCGCGTACCAGTCCGCCAGTTTTCTAAACTCGATATCCCTGTCGCCTGTGCCGAGACGAAAGGAAAGATCGAATTGATTGGACACGACAATCAAGGCCATAAAAATCAGAATATAAACATCACGAACTACAGATATCCTTTTATAAATGATTTGTCTTGCGACAAATAAAACGGCCGCGGACAGCAAGCCCGCATAAACTACGGTTTTTGAAGAGGGGCTGATTTTTGCCGTCGCCGAGAGGGCCGGCCAAAGCCGAAGCATCCAGATGAGCGCGACGCAGGCAAGAACGGCTAAAACAACATAACAGAGGAGGCGAGGGACTTTCCCGGAAATCCATTTAATAAAAATACTGAATCCATATCCTGCTACTAATAACGTCAGCCAGATGACCGGAACAGTATAACGGTCCAGAAGGACGCTCTGCATACAGTGAACGCTTACATATACCCCCCAAAACAAAAGAATAGGAAGAAAATTCCACCGCTTTTTGAAGAAGCTCCACAGGACGCCCAGCCCCCCAAAAATCGCGGCAGTGACGGCGAACACCTGATGAAAGAGTTGATTGCGGGCCATGACAGCGCTCGCCGCTTCTTTGCTGATAACCCGTTCTACGAAAACGGCTCTGACCCATTCGGGCCATTGCAGCAGCGAAGAAAAAGTGGTCTTCCAGAGCATCTCTATCAATGCAAAACCGTTTCGGCTCTCCACGTTGACAAAATGCTTATAATAACCACCCGAAGCCGTGGAAGATCTCTTCGTGCCAATCAGCCACAGCAGCATTGGAACAGCCGCCAGGCAGGAAAACCCGAATGCCCTGAGTTTTTCGCGTTTTGGCCGCCGGTAAATCAAATCGCTTAAAAAAGCGATTCCGATCAACGCAAAACATTCATAACGCGTCATCGAGGCGACCATGGCAGCCAGATAGCACCACCACGACCGGTTTAAAATAAGATACAGAGACAAAAGTATAAAGAAAACCAGGGTCGTCTCGGCGATGGGGTCCACCAGCATAGCCAGCGTCCATGGATTCAGGGCTGCAACGAGGGCAAGGGACGCCGAAGTGCCGGACTCCATAAAAAATCGGCTGATTTTATAAAAAACCAAAATGCTCAGGGTGTACAGGATGCAGTTTAAAATCAGACCCGCCGTCAGGATGGGATGAGGACTATTGAAGATGAATTTACTGAGAATGATTTGCAATATACCGAGAGCCGGCACTCTTTTAAAACTGGCGGGCGTCTGAAAATTCAGCACCTCCCGCCCCGTCTGCACAAAGGCGGAAAAATCTGAATTCGGCACCACCTGGTGTCCGAAATAGACAACAGACAAATATATCCCCAGCAGCAGCAAAACGCCCATCGCAGCCTTTTCATACCAGCCCTGTCTTTGCTCCGTCTCAAGCAAAGAAAAACCGCGTTCTCTCTCCTGTTCAGCAGTGACTGCTCGGCGGACCCGCATATTTGCGATTCTTGATTTCTTCATAGTATCTTGCTCAGATAACAGCCATATACGGCAACACCCGTTTATTGTTGTTTGGTGAGATTGTATTTTTGCACTATATTGGGGTTAAATCCTATCTTGCATTGAAAGCTGTCATAGAAATCTTCTTTATACCAGCGACCGAAAGTGATGTTTTCTGACTGATGACAGACGAAGATATCGTAATCAGAGGAATTGGCGTATTGAAACTTGTATCCCCTGAACAAATAGTACTGTAATGACAGATTCGTATATCGGGTCCCCTCGGTTACCGCAATTTTCCAGGTTCGCTGCGGGTCAATCTTTTTCAAGTCGTGCATCAGCGGTCCGACCATACTCTGTAAATCCCATTTATATACTTTAACAGCATATAGCGAAGGCCGCACTGCAAAAGCCATCATGCCGACAGAGATACAGATGACGGCCAGGACGATTTTGTGCCGGAGAGCGCGGGTTATATCCGCGAGCATTCCATCAAGTAGAATACCGCAAGACATCAGGAATAAGGGTATCAGAAATACACTGTTGCGGGGATATCCCAGCGACATATCCAGTACATTTCTATAAACATACAGGACCGCAAAAAGAATAAGCGTCGTATAGATAATAAGCGACTGCGGCGTTGAGGGGTCGAAATAATAGGCCTTACCTGAACCTTTTGCCTTGAATAAACTGAAAATCCCATAGCAGAAAGCTATAACTGTCAGCGCCAGAAATAGAATATAAACCCACCGCGCCCACGGGCTGTCGGCGGCAAGCATGTTCGTCCACAGCACTTCTTTCAAATGGCCCCATAAAGCCGCTTTACCGAAATGTTCCCGGGACGCGAAAATGTCCCTGTAAATGGATTTATATAACAGGTACAGCAGTATTCCTGAACAGGCAGGCACCGTACACAGATGGACAAGAAGGGATTTGATGTGTTTTTGACCGGGATAAAAAACGCGATGCGAAAACAGAGCGATATAAGACAGATTGAGGGCAAAAATGACCTCTAACGCGGACAGCATCGATCCCAAAGCCAGAAAATTCATCCCAACCAGGATTAAAATCGGCAGCCAGATACGCGAGAAAGGCATTTTTCTTTTTAAGAAGAACACGAGCAGTGCAAGTCCGCCGTAAATAGCGGTTAACGCAATGGAATAGCCGCGAGCCAGAAATGAAAGGTCAAATACGAACCATTGAAAAGACAACAGGACCATAAAAAAAAATCGTAAAAACCGATTTACGAACAGCGCCCAAGCCAAATAGGCAATAGAAATACAGTAAATCCCGCTAAACAGGATGGCGTGAATGCGAAAAAAGTACTCGCAATCGAAAAAATGGATTCGGCAGAAATTCATCAGAATGGAATTGATTACATGGTTGTTGTTGGGGTTCTTGTACAGCGTCAGGGCATTGTGATAACTGGTACCAAAATTGAACAACGAATAGACTTCATCGTAAATAATACCTGTTTTTACCGCCTTAAAAATCCGAAATCCGATTGCCAACCCGGTTGCCAGAACAAGGATTCCCAGTGTGTACAGTGACGCTCTGTCGTTCAAAAAAGAGGCGAAGGCGGCCCGCCGGGGGGGCGTTTTCTTTGACTTTCTTCGAATTTTCCTCATAGGCTCAAAAAACTCAAAATTTTAGTCATCAAATACTCATAAAAGTCGCGTACGTACTGGATTACACACGGGAAAACATTATATTGCCGCCTGACAGTAAAAGCAAAAACATTCATCTCAACAGCTCTTGCAGCATATCAACGGGGGGAAGACGCAGAATCTTGACATTTTCCGGGTTCTTCGATAGTATGATACGCACAAAAAGGCTCAATCGGGTGTCAATTGAAATTCTTTGCTGAATATTCTATGGCGATACTATTCGGACGCGATGATAAAGGCGGACGGCATTGAAACGGGAATTCACAAATATAATTCGTTTCATACTTGAAGATTGTACGCCTCCTGTTATTCGCGATATTCCATTCATAAACCGTATTTTGTCCTTTCTGTCCGGAATCAACCTGAAAAAATGCCGTGAACTGAGAGCCAATATTCCAAGTTTAACGCCTGAAAAAATCAAATCTTTTTACCGGGATTTCCCCAGAATCCAGGAAGAAACGGACAATTCAAGAAAATGTGTCGAACAAATTATTTCCAATGTCAGCGGGCAATCGCTGTGTGATGTCGGATGCGGCACGGGATATTTATTAAACCGGATATCTTTACATAATCCCATCGACAGGCTGGTTGGGGTGGATTTCACGGAACATGAGGAGTGGAAATCACTCCATCATATACAATTCCTGAAAGGGGATATTCTAACTCTCCCATTTAAAAATGGCGAGTTTGATACGGTTGTCTGCACCCATATCCTTGAGCACATATTGGATATCGGAGCCGCAATACAAGAGCTTCGAAGGCTGTATTCCGATAGATTAATCATTGTTGTACCGCGCGAGAGAGAATCCATCTGGTCCCTGAACCCTCATTTTCATTATTTTCCGTACGAGCATTCGTTTTTGAAACACATGCTTCCGCTGCCGTCCAAATGGGGTATCAAAAGAATCGGAAGAGATTATCTTTATGTTGAGGATAAAAAAACGACGCCAATTGCCGCAAGGCATAATTCTTGACTTTATCGTATCAATCTTGTAATAATCTGTTTACGGTGAGCCGGAGACTTTTAACTAAGATATAGATATGTTAATTATATACTCTTTGGGTTCCTGACCGTGCAAGTACATCCTTATTTATCTGGAGCGATATGGAAACAGGTAAAGAAATAAAAATCGCCGTACTCATTCCATGCTACAATGAGGAAAATACCATCCGCAAGGTGATTTTGGACTTTAAACAGCAGTTGCCAAACGCCCGCATCATCGTCTTTGACAACAATTCCTCCGACCGCACCGGGCAAATCGCCATAGAGCAGGGCGCTATCCTGATCCCGGAACCACGTCAGGGAAAAGGGTTTGCTGTGGAAACGATGTTTAACTCCGTCGAATCCGACATTTACGTGATGGTGGACGGCGACGATACTTACCCGGCCCAGGCCGTACATCAATTAATACAGCCCATCCTGAACCAGCAGGCCGATATGGTCGTCGGTTCGCGCCTTGCGGATTACACGGACGCTTCTTTTCGGAACTTGCACGTCTTTGGGAATAAACTGGTCTGCTTCTGCATCAATAAAATTATGGGCTCCGGCCTGAAAGATATTATGAGCGGATATCGAGCCTTCAATCGGCAAATCATCAATATTATTCCGGTCGTCTCCTCAGGATTCGAGATTGAGACGGAACTGACCATTCAAACCCTTTACTATCAGCGAAAAATCGCCGAGGTAGAGATTCCCTATCGTCATCGCCCGCAGGGAAGCGAAAGCAAACTCCACACCTTCAAAGACGGCTTCAAAATCCTGTGGAAGCTGTTCAGTCTCTTCCGGTCTCTAAAACCGCTGGCGTTTTTTGGAAGTATCGGCCTGTTCTTTCTGCTGGCCGGACTCATAGTCGGCATTCTGCCCATTCGTGATTACCTGGTTAATCCCAATCATTACGTCGAACACGTCCCTTCCGCAATTCTTGCGGCAAGCCTGATCCTTTTGTCCTGGCTGTTTATCTTTCTAGGACTGTTGCTGCATACAATCAACCAGCGATTTCGTGAACTTCACAGCGTACTTACCCGCAACAAAATACGTCCTTGAAACAGGATAGCCCCACCGATTCGAGGAGAAGTTTCTCAGCGGGTTATCAATGCCTCAATCCATTTACCCCTTGGGGACACCGTCGCCGTTTACACAAGATTCATTATCGCCGGAGAGGCTCTGTTGCGGATTTATAAATAGTTTTGTGCCGCCGAAAAACAGCCCAAACAGCGAGATGACAACCATTCCGAACAGTCGGTAAAATATCGACAAAACAATGCCCGCGCCTGCCGTCAGGCCCAAATGCTGGCTTAGAAACCCGTAAGCCAGCTCTCGAACGCCGATATTGCCCGGCGTCAGAATGATATAACTGCTGAGTTTGAGCAGAATAAAAAATATCACCAGAACCGGCAGGGTGACAAACCCGGCAGAACCGGAAAGACACAAGTAAAAAATCAGAACATTGTTGGCGAAATTCAACAAATTGATTGCGCCGACACGAATCAGCATCCTGCCCTTTAAGAGGTTTTGCACGACAATGCCGAGCAATTCTGAAAATCGTCCGTGCAGCCAGAGCAGCCAGCCGGTCCGAAAAGAATATCCGCCAAACAGACTCTCAAAAACAATCGGCATAAACCAGACGACTGTCATCGTCAGAAGAATCCACCATATCGAAAGCCGGCCGACGTGAAAGGCCGGGGCACAATACCCAAATACCGCCGCCGACAGCAGGATATTCATTGCCGCGTCAATCCAGAGGAAACAAAAGAAACCGCTCAGATAGCGGGTATAGGAAATGCCAAATTTGTGTTTGAGATACACCGCCCGCCAGACGCCGCCCGCCTGTGGCGCAATACTGCTTAAGAACCTGCCCAGAATAATGGTTTTTAAAAAAGCGACGAACGGCAAAGGCCGTTGTGCACATTGACGCAATACGAGGTAAAATTGAAGTGAGTACAGCCATAAATGCAATGTAAACAGAACCAGCAAAATCAGTATGGTTGACGGACGCAGGGACAAAAACAGCCGTAAATCCTGTCGATTGCGGTAAAAATACCACCCCACCCACAATATGCAAAATACCGCCAGCGCCCATTTTATCGCTTTGCGGTATTTAGCGGCCCAACCGCTCTCAGGCATTACGCTGCCGGAGGAAGACGAATTTTGCAGTTTTCGTATGTCCAAAAAAGCACCGAACAACCGCTGTCAAAACGACTTTTTAATCCACGGCCACGACTTCCTTGATGCCGGCGACTTTCTGTCTGAGTACTCGCTCTATGCCCATTTTCAGCGTCATCCTGGCGCCGGGACATCCCTGGCAGGCACCCTGCAAACGAACTCGCACGGTTTTATCCGCATCGACGCCGACCAGCTCAATATCGCCGCCGTCGTTTTGCAGCATCGGCCGGATCGAGTTAATCACATCGGTCACTTTCGCTTCAAATGTCTTATCGCCGCATCCGCAACTGTCGCACATATCTGTACTCCCCATATCAGTTTTCAACCCCATTTTATTATTCTCTTTTGGCGTTGTCCATCTTTTATCTGCCTAAAATACCCTTATTTATTACGTTGAAGAAACGAAGCCGGAATGAGTTACGGCATATATTTTTTGGACTTTGACGGTCATTTTGGATAGGATAAATTGCCAAAAAGGACCTCTGAGAAATGAATAACTACAGCGCCCGGCAAATCGTCGACCATTTTGATATGAGGCCGCTGCCGCAGGAAGGCGGCTGGTACGTGGAGACCTACCGCGCCAGTTTTAGGTCTTCGTCGCCGTAAGCCATCCACTGCCGAACTTTATCAAGGACATTCTTATTCGGCTGGGCGGTCATAAAGCAGTATTCCTTCCTTCCACGCGGGTCGTGCGATAGTTCCCGGAATGTCCTTATCGCGGTCAAACTCCTCCGGCGTCAGAATCAGAATGTCACGGGCCAGTTCCAGCCCCCTGAGCGAACGATCCATTTGAATCATTAATTGCCGCCGACTGCCCCCAACCGGACAGATAACCAGAATATCCAGGTCGCTGCGAGCATCATTTTGCCCGCGCGCGACCGATCCGAAAATAACAATCTTTTGCGGCTGAAATCCTTCAACCAGCCTGTCGCGAACTGCATTGAGAATGTTTTGATCAATATAAACCATAAAGCCGGATTCCGTATAATACAATACGGAAGCGATTATACCCTTGAAGCGCCGAATTTTACAAGTTATTTTCCATCTGCTCTTTGATTTCATTAAGTAAATTCATCGCTTCCATCGGTGTCAGGCGATTGACATTGGTTTCCTTGAGTTTATCCAGCACGGTCTTGTGTTTCTGCACAAATAACATTTCTTCATCGGAAGCGGTTTTATGCTTGGCTAATTGCGTGCCATGGGCCTCTTTGGCAAAGGTGCTTTCCAGGTCGGCCAGGATTTCGCCGCTTCGGCGGATAATATCTTTGGGAAGGCCGGCCAGTCGCGCTACGTGGATACCATAGCTTTTGTCTGCGCCGCCGGGAACAATTTTGTGCAGGAAAACCACTTCGCCCGCCCATTCCCGCACGGCGACATTGTAATTGCGAACGTTGGTCAGCAATTCCGCCAGGGCCGTCAATTCGTGATAATGTGTCGCAAACAACGTCCGGCATTTTATAATGTTGGCGATATGTTCGGTAATCGCCCAGGCTAAGCTCAGACCGTCGTGGGTGCTGGTGCCGCGTCCGACCTCGTCCAGAATTACCAGCGATTTCTCCGTCGCGTTATTTAGAATATTGGCTGTCTCGGTCATTTCGACCATAAAGGTACTTTGTCCGCGGGCCAGCTCGTCGGAGGCCCCCACACGGGTAAAAATTCGGTCCACGACGCCAATCGTCGCTTCCGAGGCGGGAATGAATGAACCGGTTTGGGCCAGCAAAACCAGCAGGGCAACCTGTCGAATATAGGTGCTTTTGCCGGCCATATTTGGTCCAGTGATTACCGCGACATCCGCACCTTCCGTGCCGAGTGTCACATCATTAGGCACAAATTCCGCCCCCAGTATCTGTGCCAAAACAGGGTGCTTTCCATCGCGGATAATCAATTCTTTGCCGTCGGTGATGCGCGGACGAATCCAGCGATTCTGCCGCGCCAGGTACGCCATTGAAGCCAGACAATCCGTCTGCGCAATCGCCTGGGCAAGGGCCTGAAGCCGTGTGATATAGTTGGCTGTCTCGACGCGAAGCTGTTCGAAAAGATTGACTTCCAATGTCAATGCTTTTTCTGCTGCGCCTAACGCTTCCTGTTCGTATTCTTTAAGTTGTTCTGTGATGTATCGCTCAGCGTTTTTAACCGTTTGTTTGCGGACATACTCGGCGGGGACTTTGCCGGACTGCGTATGATTGATTTCAATGTAGTAGCCGAAGACCTTGTTAAAACCGACTTTGAGATTGGCAATGCCGGTACGTTGTATTTCCTGCTGCTGATATTGCGCCAGCCAGCTTTGGCCGTCGCGCGAAATCGAGCGGTATTTGTCTAATTGTGGATTAAAACCGTCGCGGATAACACCGCCGTCCCGCAGATGCGGCGGCGGGTCTGGCTCAATCGCCCGCTCTAATAAATCCGCCAGCTCATCAATACTATCACATCCACCGGATAGTGTTGTCAGCAACTCCGAATGACAGTTTAGAAGTTTTTCCCGCAGCGACGGTACGGTTCGCAGCGTCACCGCCAGTGCGACCAAATCACGCGGCGTTGCACGATTAGTAGTCACGCGGGCGACAATCCGCTCCAAGTCAAAAATGCCCTTAAGCCGTCCCCGTATATCCGCACAAAAACTGTCGTTTTCGACAAATTCCTGCACAGCATCCTGTCGTCGCTGAATCTTTTGCACGTCGCACAGCGGCATACAAATCCAGTATCGCATCAGCCGCGACCCCATCCCGGTTTGCGTCTTATCAACACATTCCAGAAGACTCCCTTTGGTTCCTTCGCTGCGCATCGTCCGCAGTACTTCCAGTGAACGCAGCGTCGTCTGGTCGATTTGCAGGTTTTCACTGTGTCTGATTTTTTTAATGGACGTGATATGTTTCAGGGCTGTTTTCTGTGTTTCATTGAGGTATTCCAGAATCGCCCCTGCCGCGGAAACGCCCTCAAATGAATCGTCCAGCCCAAATCCTTCAAGTATCGAAATACCGAAATGTTTGAGCAGTTTTTGTTTTGCGCTATACGGGTCAAAATACCAGCCCGGCCGTTCCGTAATCACCGCACCGGACAACTGGCGAATCTGCTCGGCCAGTTTTTTTTGTTCGCCGGCGAATAGTTCCGCCCGCCGCTCGGCCAGCAATACTTCACGGGGAGTCAGCCGAAGCAATTCATCGACGACGTTTTGCTCTTTGACGGACTGAATGAAAAAATGGCCGGTGGAAATGTCCACCCAGCTTATTGCGGCCTCTTTGCGTCCCAGATATACCGCCGCCAGGAAATTGTCCTCCCGTTCATTGAGCAGCATATCGTCGGTCAGCGTGCCGGGGGTGACGATGCGTATCACGTCCCGCTTGACGACGCCTTTGGCCTGTCGGGGGTCTTCCACCTGCTCACAGACAGCGACTTTATATCCCGCCTGAAGCATTTTCTTGAGATAGCCGTCGATGGCGTGATACGGCAGGCCAGCCAGTGGAATGGGGTTGTCGCTGCCCTTATTGCGACTGGTCAAAACCAGTCCCAGCACACGCGAGCAGACTTCCGCGTCCCCATAGAATGTCTCGTAGAAGTCCCCCATCCGGAAAAACAAAATCGCGTCGGGGTACTTCTTCTTGAATTCCATAAACTGCCGCATCGCCGGCGTCAGATTGTCCTGTGGAATTGCCATAAACGCGGATTATATCATCCCCGCCGATTTTCACAACTCCCAAGGAACGGCTGCGCCGCTTATTTGCCGTTATTCTTTGAAGATAAGGACTTTACAAGTTTTATGTCAATCCATATAATAAGAGGTATGGTCAATATCAGCGAACATACTGCTTACTGGAAAAACGGGGCCGTCGAAGACCTCGACGTTGCCGAGCAGTTAGTCCGCAGCGGTAAAGCACGACATGGATTGTTTTTTGCCCACCTGGCCATCGAAAAAATGTTGAAGGCTCATATCTGCAAGACAACCCGGCAAATTGCTCCAAAAATTCATAATCTTGTCAGGCTGGCTGAGTGTGCTGATCTAAAATTAGAAGATGCCCAGCGGGATTTGCTGGCGGAAATGAACGAGTTTAATCTGGAAGGCAGATACCCCACATCTTCGCCTCCGATTTCACCCTCAAACGCAAAAGAATATATGGAACGAATAAAAGAGGTCTTCCAATGGCTGACGCTGCAATTATAACCAGTATCCAGCGTTATCTGCGTAAGCTTTCGGATGCGGGTATTCCTGTGGATTTTGGAGTCCTGTTTGGTTCGTATGCCGTTGGGGGAGCTACCAAGGATAGCGATATTGACCTGATAGTCGTTTCTTCGCTGTTTGACAATATGAAAGACCGGCAATGGGTTCATAAATTATGGCACGTCGCCGCACGCACGGACAGCCGGATTGAACCCATTCCCTGCGGACAAAACCAGTGGCTGACGGACGGGGGAACGCCGATTATTTCTCTCGCACAAAACGAAGGCGTCAAAATCCCGCTTTCTTAGAGAGCAATCTGAAAAGCCATCCAAATCAAAAATGAGATAAACGCCTCTTTTTTAATCCGGCCTATCACGAGATTTAAAGGCCTTTTTCAGCAGCCCCAGATTGATCTACTCAGATTTAGTAATTTCAAATTTTAACTGCTTGGCTTTCTCAAGAAATTTCTTGATGTTCCCTTTACCCCACTGATTACAAACCGCAATTTTCTCATCAGAAAGTTGGATGATTTCATCGGGTTCAATAAAGTGACGTTTGTACCCTGAATCTGTAGAAACTTTTTCAGCATCTTCTAAAGAAGTGAAAACTCCATAGGAATGCCCCTGTAAATCATCGGGAAACACTTTTTTAAGTTCCGCGAAACTTACGTTCGGATGTTCCTCGACATAGGAATTTACAACGGACAATACCAGTCTGTTTTTGCTATATACAGTCTTATTGAAGAGATATTTTGTATAATCCTTCCCAGAAACACTTTTTCCCAAATATGTATCAGTCACAACATATATCTGACCATCTTCACCCCGATATCTTCTAAGGGTTAAAGCAGCAATAGGAATATCGCCAAGAATAGTTAATCCATTTCGTATATTAGCAGCAAGTATTGGATCAATAGTAGTTCCAACCAAAACACCAATCCATTTGGGGTCAGGATTGATATTAAAATCCCATGCATTAGGAAACATCTTGATGATTTGTTCTTTCTTCTGTAGATAGGCACGGATTTGCTCTACATGGCTTTGGTACAATTCGCCTGACTTTAATTCAATGACTGCGAGGTATTCATTGCCATAATCTGCCAATATGTCTATTCTTCCGTCCGTGTTTCCTTTTTTTCCTCCAAACTGAAGAGTTATTTCAGATTCAAGGATATTCACATCTTTAAAATATTTTGAATCCAGAGCTAATACGGCTTGATTTTCAATCAAATAGGCTTCCATAGATAGCTCTCGCCTGAATGGAAAATCCATCAACTGGACACTGTTTGCTGTCAGATGTTTATATATAAACATTTTGAACCTCCTTAGAAAAATGGGGATAGTCTATTTTATTCAGTCATACTTTCTTCTCTTCTTCGGCCAGCCTGTATTCGCTTTATTCCTTCGTCCAGGGTAGGCTCTTGGCCCACCAAGAAAACCGTCATTCCGAATCCCCTGAGCTTGTCGAAGGGGTGAGGAATCTGTTCTTTTCAGCTATCGCCGTAGGCGATTCCTCAACTAAGAACTACGAACTAAGCACTAAAAACTTTTTTTGCCTTTTGAATTTTAACTCTTGAATTTTCTTTTATTCTTTCGTCCAGATCCGCGTATTCAGATTTAGCTCGTCCACGATGCCGACGCCAAGCTGCAATTGGGCGTAGTATTCCGCAATCACATTAAACTCCAAAACCGAGGAAAACATCTTCGGCTCAAACATATTTTCCTGCACCGGGATTGCCACGAAGACCTTGGAACCCAGGAATGAAATATAAATCTTCTTCCCCGCCTTGCGCCCGAAAAGAAGTATCCGTTCCATCAGCGCCGGCGACAAAATATACCGCGCCTCAATCTGGTCGGTCCCATAGACCACAAACTCCTTCTCAAATTCCACGTCTTCCAGCCGGATAAGCTGCCCATAAGACGAACTCCACGATTGCAGCGTCTGCCCGAACAGGCCAAATAATTTTTCCGCCGTGTCCGGCAGCACCACCGTCCGCCCGTGAAGGTCTTTGTTAAAGTCGGCGATGAAGAAAAGTCCCTTAAATATCGTATGCCATTGGGTCTGCTGGCTCTTGCCGGTATGGGTGGTGGTCTTGTACTCGGCATGAACTTCGGAAAACGCTATTTCCGTTTTACCGACCTTGCCTCCAATCATATCTTCGCATTTGTAGCGGTCGATATGATGCAAAAACAACCTCGCGGCCTCAAACATCGGCTGAGAAATCCCCTGTTGAGGTAAATACTCCAGCCCCGGCTCGACAAACGCAAACAGTTTCCGCAGGACAATCATCTTAAAGCCGCTTCGATAATCCAGCCCCGCGATGTAATAATACACGCCCCCGATGATTACGCACCCAATCAGAATAAATAACAGAAACACCGGCGGCATTCCTTGTCGCATCAGGAGCAGCGCCCCCACGACACCCACCCCGGCCAGAACGCCGAATACAATCATCGAATGACTGACTATCTTCTTCCGCTGCCGCTCAAAATCCGCAAGGTCCCGCTTAAGGTCGGTGTCGTAAAACTGCCGGAGCTGGTCGAGGGTTTTCATCGTATGATTTTCCCAACGTCCGGATTCTGCCGGTCTTGTTCTGAAAATTCCAGCAGGGGCTTTCGTTCAAAATGAAACATCGAGGCGATGATATTCGTCGGGAACATCTCGACGGCGTTGTTGTAGTCGGTCACGGCCGCGTTATAGGCGCGACGCGCGGCGGAAATCTGCTCTTCCAGTTCATTGAGCGTCCGCTGCAAATGCAGAAAGTTCTCGCTCGCCTTCAACTGGGGATAATTTTCCACCGTCGCACGAAACACCCCCATCAACTGGGACACGGCATTGTCGTATTGAACCATCTCGTTGTGGCTCATCTGCCCGGCCATTGCCCGCGACCGGGCCCGCGTCACATTCTCAAAGAGAGACTTTTCATGCTGAGCATAGCCCTGGACGGCGGCGACAAGGTTCGGCACCAGGTCCCACCGCTTTTTCAGCATCGCGTCCATCGTCCCGAAGATGTTGTGTACCTGGTTGCGCCGGGAAATCAGCAGGTTATACATCACCGCCAAAACCAGCAGTGGGACTCCTAAAACCGCAATAATAACAATAAGCGTCGCCGCCATTTTAACCCCTTCCCTATGGTTTGTTTTTTATCGAAAGCAAAAACTATCGCATTCCGCGGATTTTGTCAATGACCAACCCGCATAACAAAGACGGCGGAATAATCGCCCGCGATGTCATTCCCGCGCAGGCGGGAATCCAGTCGAAACCCTTGGATTCCGGGTCAAGCCCGGAATGACAAAAACATCGGACGTTTAGTTTATTATTCAAAGACGGAAATGTATCGTTGCCTTTCGACATCGGAACAAAAATTAAAATTATCTGAAATTTTTCTGTTGACAAAAAAATGAACAACGCATAATTTGATTAAAAATGAATACTGAAGTCCGCTTACCGCGGGCTTTTCCGAACGAAGGTTGCTTCATCATCCACGAAGCAGCCTTTTTTATTTCCCCACGTTAAGATGAAATAGATTCCGTTGTATTCTGTGCCGCAGGTTCCGTCGCAGGTTCCGTCGCAAGCCCGGCGGCAGGCTCCTGCGGTTTCTTCTGTTCGAATGCACCGCAGATTTTTCCGGTATGAATAAACTCCGCCACAGCCAGATAATCCGATGCGCCATGGCAGGTGGGTTCATATTCAAAAATCGTCTTGCCATAACTGGGGGCCTCGGCCAGCTTGATATTCCGGCGGACGTGAACGGGAATAATCTGCGCGCCCGCCCAGGGGCTGTCTTGATTGCGCGACCCGTTCAGAAACTTTTCAATATCCTGTCGCACTTCCGCCGACAGGCTGGTGCGGGCGTCAAACATACACATCAGGATCGCCGAGACGCGCAGCGCCGGGTTGATGCGGCCCTGCACCAGCGAAATGATCTGCAAAAGCCGACTGAACCCCTGCAAGGCCAGAAAATGCGGTTGCACGGGGATAATCACCTCCTGCGACGCGGACAGCGCGTTGAGCGTCAACAGACCCAGCGAAGGCGGACAGTCAATGATCACATAATCAAACGGTTCTCTCATTTCCGCCAGAGCCCGGCGCAGAATAATCTCGCGTCCAACCTCGCCGATAAGCTCTGCTTCGGCGCCGACCAGATCAATCCCCGAACCCAAAAGCCACAGATTGGGACGAACCTGAAGAATCGACTGTTCCAGACTGACTGAACCGGTCAGAACCTGATATACTCCGCCACCCTTTTGTTCGGCGTCAACGCCCAGGTGAATGGTCAAGTGGGTCTGCGGGTCAAGGTCAATCGCCAAAACTTTGAGTCCATAGCCGGCCAGCGCCGCGGCGACATTGACCACGGTGGTGGTTTTCCCCACACCGCCTTTCTGATTGAGAATGGAAATAGTTCTCACGAGGAAAGCCCTCCGCGTTTTCTGCCGCTTTGAATCGCCGTCGAAGACGCTATCTGAGAAGGTCGAAAATGTTTGAGTACGGCATCCAAAACACCGTTGACAAACCGCGGCGACTGTTCCGTACTGTACTTGCGGGCCAACTCGATGGCTTCGTTGATAATCACTTTGCCCGGAATATCCGGACAGAAACCGATCTGATAGACCGCCAGCCGCAGGATATTGCGATCCACCTGGGACATCCGCGACAATTTCCACTTGGCCGCCGCCTGCTCGATTTGTTCATCGCAGCGGCCAACTTCTCCCCAAGTCCCCTGCGTCCACTGCTCGGCCAATTGAATCGTTGCCGCATCATCGCACTGTTCGCGAAAAAACCGCCCCAGCCACGGCAGAACATCCTGTCCCTGAATGTCCAACTGACACAGGGCCTGCATCGCCAGCTCTCTGGCCTTGGTTCGTCGATCTACTGAAACGTCTGTCATGGCTGATTTGGTTTTTCACGGGACAGCAGATGGTTCAGCACCGCCGGCTCCACGACAAAAACCGTTCCATGCCGCAGTCCTTTGGGATAACGAAGCTGACCGGACACATCTTCCCACGCCGTCAAATCTTTGGAGCGGACGACGCCGTATTTATGCTCCGTATATTTGTCAAAATAGACATACCACCAATCGCCGATTTGCACCGCCGTCGGCCCTTCGGCCCAGTATTTGCCCGTGATGGGTTTGGATGCCGGCCCCCACGGCCCTTCCGGGCTGTCGGCAAAACAGACGCGGATATTTTTCTGGGGCGGATTCTTGCTCTCGTTCTTGATGAACATCACATAACGCCCCTTTGCCTGAACAATGGTGGCGTCGATAGAGTTAAAGCCGGGGTCAAGAAGAACCTGGGCCTGGCTGAATGCCTCAAAATCCTTTGTCGTCACGTAATAAATCCGGTGATTATTGTCGCCGCTGTTTTCAGTTTTCGGGAATCGCCCCGGAATCGTCGTCGCCCAGAAAATCATATATTGCTTTTTGGCCTCGTCGTAAATCACTTCCGGCGCCCAGCAGTTCTTCGCCGTCGGTTCGTGTTCCATCACCGGAATATATTTCTGTTGGGACCACTTCACCAGGTCTTTGCTGCTGGCATAACCGATACCTTTTTCTTTCCAACTCACCGTCCAGACCATACGGAACAGTCCGTTCGGGTCGCAGAGAACGCAGGGGTCCCGCATCAGTTTATCGCGCCCCGCTTCCGGCTTAAGGAAAGATTGACCTCGATTGAGAGCTTTCCATTCCAAACCGTTAAAACTGTACGCCAGGTGCAGACCGTCCTGACCGTTATCTGTAAAATATGAAAACAGATACACCTGTTTTTTCTGCACCTCGGACGAACAACCCGACGAAAATAACAACAGGCCGACGGTCCCGAGTATCAACAGACGCCCGATTTGCATAACACGCCCTCCGATGGACAAAGATTGAGCTGCGATTACAGTTTGGCCATTACGTCTGCCATCTCGATGGCCGCCAGGGCCGCGTTGGCGCCGGCGTTGCCCTGTTTGGTGCCGGCCCGCTCGATGGCCTGCTCAATCGTCTCGCAGGTCAATACGCCGAATATCGTCGGCACACCCGTATCATAATTAATCGCTCCGACGCCGCGGGAAATCTGCTGACAGACATAATCGTAATGGCTGGTCTGGCCGCGAATCACCGCGCCGAGACACAGAATCGCCGAATACTTTCCGCTCTGTGCCATTTTTTTGGCCGCCGGTGTAATCTCAATCGTCCCCGGTACCCACGCCACCGTCATCTGTTCGTCGGATGCTCCGTGCCGTTGAAAACAGTCGATGGCCCCGGCCAGCAGTTTGCTCGTGATGAATTCGTTAAAACGGCTGACGACAATCCCAAAATTGTGCTTGCCTGCGATGAGCTGTCCTTTAATTTCTTTTACCATAAGTCGGCTCCGTAATCGTTTTCCTCGTTTCCAAAAAGATTTTACTTGTTCTTGCATTATCGGACCAGCGAGGCGATTTTTCAAAAACAAACTTGGCACCCGCCGGGAATCTTTTTTTCTCAAGCCCCTAACTTTCGGAATTATAAAGGGTTAAACCGGCCTCTTCCAGCAAAAAGTTTCCAAAATCCAGTCTTTACGATTGGCCGGACAATCCAGACAAAGCCAGCCCCCTTCCAAACCGATATCACCGACAGGGGGAAAAAACAGCCAAAAACAAGCAGGATAACGGATTCAGTATGGCGGATTCCTCGTATTTTGAAGAAGACGAAGACCTCAGCAGTTGGGATCAGGCCGAGCAGCGGGTCGGTGAAGCGTATGAACTTTATGAAACCGGCCTGATGCAGCAGGCCCTCGACAAACTCCACGAGGCGATTACCCTCAATCCCGGCTGCGGCGCCTGGCATTTCAATATGGGACTGACCCTCGACGGCCTTGAACGCTACGAAGAGGCTATTGCCTGTTTTCAGCATGCGCTGGAACTGTCGCCCGATGACGTGGAGATTCTCAACTGTCTGGCCGTCGATTACACCCGCACGGCACAGTATGATTTGGCCTTATCGATATTTGAACGCATTGAGAAAATCGACTCCGCTTTCGAACCAGCTTACTGCAACCGGATCATCACCTATACCGAGATGGAGCAGCATGAAAAGGCTGAGCAGATGTTTTATCTGGCTCAGGAATTAAATCCCGATTGCCCAATATGCTTTTACAACATCGGCAATTCGTTGTTCACCCGCGGCCAATACGCCCGTGCTATTTGGTGCTGGGAAAAAACTGCCGAGTTGGAGCCGACCCATCCGCAGATTCATTACCGGATCGCACAGGCCTGCTGGGCCAACAGACAATACGACAAAACTAAAGAACATTTTCTCGAAGAACTTCGCAAAAACCCCGGCAACGCAGAGATTTTGCTGGATTACAGCCTCTTTCTGCTGGAAAGCGGACAACTCCAAAAGGCCGCGGAGAAACTAAACTGGATACTGGAATTACAGCCGGATTTTGCCCCGGTGATGTTTTATCTGGGTGAAATCAATCGCACCCGGGGCAACTTCGATGCCGCTTTGCAATGGTATCGAAAAGCCATTCATACCGACGAACGGCTGGCCGGTCCGCGATTCCGTCTGGCCCAGATTTTGATGTGGCAAAATCGAAAGAATGAGGTCGCCGACCTGCTCAAATCTGAGCTTCGACTTTCCTGCGAGGACGAACAGGTCCTGCTGTTAATGGGTCGAATGCTGTTAAGCGTCGGTGAATATGACGAGGCGGTCAATTGCTTCTTGCGGGTTCTGGATACCAATCCAAATCAGGGACAGGCCTATTTCGGAATGGCCGCAGTGTTGATGAACAAGCGTGATGTAGAAGGATGCCTTCAGTTTTTAGAGCATTCGATCGGGCTGGATATCAAGATCGCCGCTGCTTATACCTGCGCGGCGATGATTCATTGTAAGCAGAAGAATTTCGAGCGGGCCTTTGAGGTGATTGAAAAAGCCAAATCCGCCATAGGCAACTTCTGGTATCTGCGTCTCTGGACGGCTAAAATCGCCGTCCTGGCCTGGTACGAAAAACTGCTGGAGCGGATTTGCACACGATTGTCCGATCCGTCATAATCCGTACCCGCCGGAATAAACATCTCCAAAAACACCGTGAACTCTTTCAAAACAGGAAAATGCAAGGATTTTTTGCAAACGGTTCGCCCTTAAAATGAATCGGGCCGGGAGATAAATCCCAGGCCCGATTCATCTTGTCCTTTTATTCTGCAAAGCGGCTTATTTCTGCAAGATTGTTTGGGCTTCTTTCTCCAGTTGCGCATCCGGTTTGGACAGTTCAACAATCCGCGCTTTGGCTTTTTCCGTATAGTCCTCATAGCGGGATTCCTTCTGAACGGCCAGTTTATAAATCGCCAGAGCCTCTTTGCGCATTTTCAGTTTCTGATCCAGCACACACGCGGCGCGGTACCGTGCGGGGAAATTAGTTTTATCGTTCCACTGGAAACATCGCTGATACATCACCGCCGCCAGTTCATAATCCTTGAAGTGCTCATAAATCTGACCGGCACGATAAGCGGCTTCGTCAATTCGGGTGCTGTTGGGATACTCGGTCACCAGTTGATTGAACAACTGCAGCGACTGACGCAGTTTGGCTTCATCAAAGATAATGAAATTTCCCCCGGCGTCGTAATACAATTTTTTGGCCTTTTGATACAACTCTTCGGCGCCCTCAATTCTTTCCGTCGCCTTCATTTCCTGTGTGACCCATTCGCCCGGCATCAAATAACGGTATTGAGCCATTTGTCGCAAAGTAGTCAGCTCATTGTTGGCCCAGCGGCGCTTGGTCTCGTTGCCGGTGCTCTTGTAGTAAGCGATTAACTCTTCCAACGCTGTCTGATAGGCGCTGCGGGTCGCGGCAACCTGCTCAACCACATCTACTTCGCCGGCATTCGGGGTTAGAACACCCTTTTCTACCGTTTGCTGTTCCTGCGGAGTGAGCAACAGATGGGCATCGTCTATTTTGGGGTTGTAGCATCCGGTAAAAACCCCTATCACAATCGCTGCCGCCGCTGCTATCGTCAAATTCCTGGCCATGGCCATAACTCCTTTCCTGTCCATAAAATCCATTCTTCAGCCGCGGTTCTATGCGTTTCCGTAAAACCTTTTTATCGGCAAATCAGGGCATTTCGGCTTAAAAATTCCATACCCCAACGCACCAAATCCGACCGACTCTTGAAAACAATATCACCTTCCCGGAATATGTCAAGCGGCAAATTTCTGAAGAAAATCGCCCGAAGGAATGAATTGAATCTTTCAACAGCCTTGTGTGAAACTCCGTTTTTTGTGAACAATAGGGGTTATTTTTTCTTCGACCTCAACAAAAGCAAACCGAGGGAAAGAAACAGACTCATTGTCGGTTCAGGAATCTGAAATACGAGATGGTCCAGATGAACCGTACTGCTGATAGCGGCCAGACCGCCGGCAATGACATAAGCGACATCCGGCGCGGCACGCGGAATTTGAGCGGTATAAACCTGACCGGGATTGAGCTGGACAGGAGAAAGAACGGTTGCAAGATACACTCCGGCGGAGTTATAAGCGTCAATCGTACCATAATCAAAACCGCCGTCGCCGATAAAGTCGATAGCGACATAATCCGTGGGAATCAGAAAGTCGGCACGGA
Organism: uncultured Pirellulales bacterium; assembly: GCA_964635075.1. Taxonomy (GTDB): domain Bacteria; phylum Planctomycetota; class Phycisphaerae; order Sedimentisphaerales; family Anaerohalosphaeraceae; genus Anaeroglomus. The sequence continues at coordinate 103,743 of CAZWMN010000001.1, forward strand.
GGGCATAGCCGCCGATATTTTTGTTGAGCCACTGTGCCGGAACGGAAAGATTATTTGCAAAAACTTTATCCCCTGTGCTGGCCAGAACATCTGAATACGCATAGACTTTCCCATTCAGACCGCTTGCGCCGCCCACAGAGGAAAGAGCAACATAAGGAAAAACCGCGGAGATGTCCATCCCGGCGGCAAAAACATCCGGGTCAACGGTCACAAGAACAGCGAACAGAGAACAGGAAAAAAATAAAAACCCCGACAAAATAAGGCACACCCTCATAAAACAACTCCTGAAAAAAGCGTCCTTCCTCAGCATCCCCCAAATTGAATGCAAGTGAATTATACTGCAAAAGCGAAGAAAAAATCAAGAACATTCTTCCAACGGCAGGAATTTACCGTATTGTATCGCCGATAACTTTTTCACAACTCCTTGTTCTATATTCAGTTATGGTTTCATAGCCCCGGACACAGAATCGTTTGCCGCCGCACATTTTTCTACACCTGACGAGGAAAAAACAGGTTTCAGAAGGACACACTGTCCGCTCTTTTTTCTGCCATGTTTTCCTTCTTTCTTTACGACAAATCGTTTTGGCACTACAATCAGGTTTCAGAATTTTGAAACGACAAAAGAGGACAATGATTCAAATACGCGAAATGATCCTTCAACAGGCAAAAATCTGGTTTCGGGCGGTACGTCCGTTTTCCTTTACCGCCTCGACCGTGCCGGTGCTGGTCGGCGCGGCTTGGGTGTTCTACGAAAAGACGCCGGCCAACTGGCGGCTGCTGCCGCTGATTTGGCTGGCCGCGCTGTTCATTCACGCAGCGACCAATCTGGTCAGCGAGTATTTTGACTATATCAAAGGCGATATTTCCTTCGGCTCCAGCCGGGTGCTCCTCGAAGGCCTTCTTTCGCCCCGGCAATTTTTCATCGGCGGGTTGGTAATGTTCGCCGTTACCGCTACAATCGGCCTCCTCTTTATCGCCCTTCGCGGCTGGCCGATTCTCGCTATCGGCTTGGTCGGAATGCTGGGCGGATATTTCTATACCGCAACGCCAGTCGGCTATAAATACATCGGTCTGGGCGATGCGATGGTCTTTATCTTGATGGGGCCGTTAATGGTCATCGGCTCGCACTTTGTCCTGACAGGAACATATAATAACAACGTACTCTGGATTTCGCTGCCGATTGGCTGTCTGGTTGCGGCGATTTTAAGCGGCAACAATCTGCGCGATATTCTGCACGACCGTCAAGCAGGAATAACGACCTTTGCAGGACTGGTCGGACACCGCTGGGCAAAACTGGAATATGCCGTGCTGGATGCCTCGGCGTATGGGATTACGACAACACTGGCAGGCTTGCGCATTCTGCCGATCTGGTCGCTGATGACCCTGTTGTCTATTCCGCTGGCGTATAAATGCGTTCAACAGGCCCTTGGCAGTAAGCCGGATAAGCCCGAACAACTCGCCACAATCGACATCCAGACGGCACAGCTTCATCTGGCCTTTGGTGTCCTGCTGATTATTTCTCTGCTGCTCGGAGCATTTCTAAAATGAAGGCGGCGGCGTGATACATAAACGACTGTTATCGAACACATATAAAAAGTGAACCGGTTATGGCCGAAGCGACAAAAAAGATCGTCAAACGAATCCTTTTCTGGATAATCGCAGGACCGGCGATTCTGGTGGTTTTCGTCTGTTGCTGCGCCGACCGAATGATATTTCATCCGCCACGTTCGAGTTATACACAACGCAGCGACATATTGACTATTCCAGTCACGCCCAAAGAAAACATTGCCGCGATGTATCGCCCGGCAGACCCCAATGGTTTTGTCCTGCTATTCAGCCACGGCAACGCCGAGGACATCGGGCAAAATGAAGAATTTTTCGAGCTGGCCAATCAGCACGGCTTTGGCGTCTTCGCGTACGACTATCGCGGCTACGGCCTCAGCAATGGCCGTCCCGGCGAGAAAAACACGTATCAGGATATTACAGCGGCCTGGCGCTATCTGGTCGAGACGCTGCAAGTCCCGCCGCAACGAATCATCATTCACGGGCGGTCGGTGGGTAGCGGTCCGTCGGTCTGGCTGGCAACGCAAAAAGTAGCGGCGGCATTGATTCTGGAAAGTCCGTTCGTGTCCACCTTTCGCGTAATCACCAAATACAGAATTTTGCCTTTTGACCCGTATGATAACCTGGCCCGCATTAAGAGCGCCAAATGTCCCGTTCTGATTATTCAGGGCAAAGAGGATGAGGTGGTTGGCTTCTGGCACGGCCCTGTGCTTTACGATGCGGCCAACGAGCCGAAGATGAACTACTGGGTCGAAAACGCCGGCCACAACGACCTCCTCTGGGTCGCAGGAGAAGGTTATTGGCAGGTACTCGATCAGTTTAGAAACAATATTATCTCCAATAACAACTAAGGAAGAATCTCTTGATTGAAAAAGAGGCAACGTATGACAGACACACTTTGGCGATACCGAATAGCGGGAGCGGCCGGCGGATTGATGCTGGCGGCGGGGAATTTCTTCGGGCCGCTGTGCATTTTACAACTCGGTGCCTTTATTCCTCTGATGATTCTTGCAACTCGCGACAAAAGACCCCGCTGGACAGCGCTGGCTGGATTATATATGGGCCTTGCCTTTGCCATCCCGCAGATGATTTACCTGAGAATGCCGCTGCCGGTGACGGTTACGCTATTGCTGGAATTTGTGATATGGCTGATGGCTCTGAGTCTATCGGCTGGTTGGTGTGTAAAACGCGAAACCATCCTCGGCTGTTTTGCCTTTGGCGCCACTTGGTTCTTGCTGGACTGGCTCAATTACACGCTCATCCCCATCTGGGGAATGGCCCAGTCCTTTGCGCGAAGCTGGACGGCGTATCCATTTCTCATCGGCTTTATCTCCATCACCGGTATCAGCGGTGTCCTTTTTGTCCTCGGAACAATAAAAATGCTGATAGTTCTTATTATAGCTAACCCCAATCGTCGTAAATCGCTGATATATGTTTTAGCCGGAATACTTGTCTTAGTCGGCATTGTAAATGGTGCCGTGATTCTCCCCCAGGCCAGCGAGGGAATCCGTATTGCCGCCGCCGGCTGGATATTCGACGACCGCAGCCAAACCAATGACCCGCACACCAAAGAGGGATTTCGCCAACTCTTTGCCGAACCCGCCCAAAAAGCCGCACAACAGGGCGCCAAAATCTTCACCACCGGCGAGATGGGCTTCTATATCGCCGACCACAATCGGGCCGAGTGGATGAGTCGCTTCGCCGACATCGCCCAAAAAAATCATTTATATCTGCTCGTCGGCTACTTCAACATCACCGCCGACCAAAACCGAATTTTCTTTATGAACCCGGACGGCCAAATCGAAACCGAATATACCAAAACCCACCTGACGCCGTTTGAGCCGGGAAAGAAAGGAACTGGAAATTTACAGACGATGGATGTCGATGGCGTAAAAGTCGGCGCGATGATTTGTCAGGATGACAATTTCAGCCGATTGACGCGCCATTATGGACGGCTAAAAACCCCGTTGATTTTGTGTCCCACCGCCGACTGGTGGCCAATTAAAGATACCCACCTGCAGGCCGTTCGCGCCAGGGCGATTGAATGTCATTACGCAATCGCCCGCGGCGCCGCCAATGGCATCTCCGCTATCATCAGCCCCACCGGCCAGGTTCTCGCCAAAATTGATCATTACAAATCCGGCCCGGGATTTATCATCGCCGATGTACCGCTGTATCAGGGCATTACCTTCTTCAGCCGGTTTGGTCATGTACCGATGATTATCTGTGCGGTGGGAATTTTGTTGATATATTTCTTAAAGTATTATAAACAACGTTACCCTAAACCGCCTCAGTCGATATGAAACACTTCTTTTAGTTCTCTGGATTTTGGGCTGTTGTCAGGGTTGGAGGGCATAATGTCCTTCATATACGCCCACCATTTTTTGCATTCGGGCGTAGCGGCAATCGCATTCCATCTCGCCTCATCCTCAATCTCCACATACCCGAATAACTGGCTGGTCTGCTTATCGAGAAAGATGGAATAATTATGCACGCCGTAGGCTTTGAGGACTTTGTGTAAATCCGGCCAGATGGGACTGTGGCGTTTTTCATATTCCGCGTGCTTATCCGGATTGACCTGCATTAAGAAAGCTTTGCGAATCATAAAATTCTCCTGTTATTTTTTGACGGGATTGACAGGATTTACATGATTTTTATCCTGTTTATGGGGCCGTAATGGCGTCGGCCTTTTTCTTGTGGTTCTTGGCCGGCACATCCGCCGCGACGGGGAACGGCGACAGACTCGTCAATTTTGCGATTTTTCTGGCGATGTCCGTATTGTCCTGCACGCCGGCAAATTCGCCCGCTCCCGGCCCAAAGGCAAACAAAGGCACCTCCGCCCCGGTATGCTCTTTGGTCGTCCATCGAACAGCAATTTGTCGGGGTTGTTTGGCATCTTTGGCCAGTACCAACCCGCCGGTCTCATGGTCGGCGGTGATAATCAGCAGCGTCCGGTGGTCCTGCCGAGCAAAATCGAGAGTTTCTTTGACGGCCATATCAAACAACAGTGTCTGCCGGATACTGTTGTCTGTATCGTTAGCATAGCCGGCCCAGTCAATTTGGCTGCCTTCAATCATCAGAAAAAATTTCGGTTCCGGTGCAAACCAGTCTTTGCTTTTGGCACTCAGCAGAGCAATCGCCTTTTGCGTCATTTCAGACAGCATCGGCTCCGGCTCAAAGGTCGTCATCGCCTCCTCTTCAAACAGCCCCAGTACCGGCCCATAAGTCAAATCCATCATTTCCTGCCGGTCCTGTACGACCTGATATCCGACCTGACGGGCCGCATCAATCAAGTTTTGACCGTCTTTGCGGGCACCGTTTTGGATGCCGATGGGCAGCCAGAATTTTCGTCCGCCGCCAAACAAAATATCCACGCGATTATTGAGCATTTGCTCAGCAATATCCTCTTCATCATTGCGGGAAGAAACATGCGATGCAAATCCCGCCGGAGTGGCGTGGGTGATTGTCGAGGTCACCACCAGGCCGGTCCGCCAGCCTTTTTTTGACAACATCTCCAGGACGGATGCATACGTCTTGCCGTCGGCGCCGATGCCCAATACGCCGTTGTCGGTCTTGATGCCGCAGGCCATTGCCGTGGTCGCTGCTGCCGAATCCGTGATGTCGCTATTGGCAGAAAATGTTCGCATCAAACCGCTTACCGGCAGCGTCTCCATCCAGAGTCTGCCATCCATCCCGACAGCTTTCTGCCTTGCCATCGCAATCTGGTTGAATCCCATCCCGTCGCCGATGCACAAAATGATTTTTTCTATGGTTTGTCCCGACGGCTGAACAAGGACCAGGTTTCTCACAGGAGGGTTATAAAAATGGATATCCCTCGTGTCTCCCTTTGGCAGAGGATAATCCGCCGCTTGCGCGGGGAAAGCCATCGCCAGTAAAATCATCCCGGCCAGAAATATTTTTGCAGACGCATTTCTCAATTTCAAATTCTCCATCCTTGATTTCCCCCCTTTCCTTTTCCTTTTTATCTGTGCAATCTGTGAAAACTTGTGGTGAGCCTGTCGAACCATCTGTGGTTCCATTTTTTCTAATCGTCAATCGAAAATTGAAAATCGTAAATTATTTTACCTTCCCTTCGCGTACCAGTCGGGGTCCTGCGCCAGTTTCTCCCTCGCCTCGGCCGTCATCATCTTAAAGGCCGGGTGGGTGCTTTCCCACGCGCGTTCGGCAAACGGCGTCGTCCGCATCTTCTCCACTTCCACCGCCGCGTCGCGGAAATAAGAACCGTAAATATGCAGCGAGTCGCTGATATCGACATACCGGCCGACTCGGACTGGCTTACCAACCTTGCTCGCGATTCTTTCGGCCATCGTCCGCTGCAAATCCGTCAGCGCATAGACGTTCATAAACCACGCCTTGTACAGGTCGCGGCTTCGCCAGTGAGTATTCATATTCAGCGAAAATGACCCGTCGGGCTGTTCAATCAGCCGGCACCAGATGCGCTGCAGGCACGGCGGGTCGGCCGTCGGCGGGTCGGCCGTCGGCATCCACGTAATCGCCTGCGCCCGCCGCGTATGGGCACACTCAGCCAGCGCATCAACGATATACTGAATCTGGTCAACCCTGCGAAAAGGTTTTGGAGTGTCGGCGTCCCGCAGATTTTCCACCGGCGTATAAGCGAAAAGTCGCTCGTGATAGGTATAAGTCCATTTGCCCGCCGCCGGGTCGATCCAGTGGTCGTGAATACCTACCACTACTTCCTGCCGATAGGCCTCCAATTCCTCCGGCCCGCCGGGAAAATTTTTGTGAATCCGCGGCTCGGCAAACGGGTCTTCCACCGTAATCATCACGGTCGCGTCTTTGCTGGGCGGGTCGTCAGGCTTGTCATATTGAGTCTTGATTGCAAGGCCGTTGTCCCACACAGCCAACACCCCCTTTTCCCATGCTTCGGGCAGACATCGAGCGGTTATAAACAACGCCGGCAATTCAAGGACGGATTGTCTGTTTTTCATGTTTTCCCTGCCGTATTATGATTTGCTTTTCTGCGGAGCCTGTTTTTATTTTTAAGTTTTGGTTTGCTCTGTAGAAACCTTTGTTTTTCAGACCCCGAAGGGGTCACGAAGTATAATAGCCGGGCGGCGTAAGCCCCCGGAAAAAAGGATTTTTCTTCTTTTTTGAGCCCCGAAGGGGCGACAGAATTTGAACTTTTCTACAGAGCAGTTTTGGTTTTGATTTTCTTGTCCCGCCATAGTCCCGATGTGTCGGGACGACGACGGATGGGTCTTAAATTTTAATCTTTTACAGTCCGAGTTCCTGATCCGTAATGCCATAGCGGCTGCGCTGATTTTCGGGTACCTGCCGCAGCAACTGACGCGCCTGTTCCGCATATTCGCTGCCTGGGTACTCCCGCATAATTTCCCGACATATTTCCACGCCACGCTTATAGGTCATTCCCATCTTTCTCCCCAGCGGCATAAATAAATCCTTCGCAACCTCGAGTTTTCGCTCCGCCTGGATTTTATTCTCTTCGGACAGTTCTTTATACTGCCCTTGCTGTGGTACGGTCGGCTGCCGAGTTGGCCGCTGTATCGGCTGCGGCGGCTGCGCGACAGGGCCGGTCTGTGGCAAAGAATTACCGTCCATCGGCTTGATGTGCGATACGGAATTAGCGTCCGTCGGAATTGAGGACGGTTCTATTCGCTCTTGTGTCGCCTCCGATGGAGCAAAATCCGCCGCCGACGCGATTTTGCTCAGCAGCATTGGAGCGATAATGCCCGTGGCCGGCCCCGCATAGCGGACGGTGCCGCTCATATCGGTCATCATTAAAACAGGTCTGCCGATCTGAATTAAACCGAGATTGGAAAAGAAATTTCCCTGTTGATCCGCGACAATTACCTGCGCCCAAGGTTGGGGACGTTCGATCATCTCGTCCACCACGGCTTGCTTATTGGCCATAGAATCAGAATTGACCGCCAGAAATTTCACCCGCCCCGAAGGCAAACCAGCCTGAAACAATTTGCCAAACGCGGCAAGAAACGCCCTCTCGGAATTCCGCCCATAACCGTCCCCTGCATTCAGCATTCCGTATTCCATCATCGGCTCTGCCGTCATCACCGGGGGAACTGTCCTTGCGGGCGTGTTGGGGTCATTGCCCACCATAGCTGTCTTGTTTTCAGATTTCCGCCAAAACAGAACGCACAGAGCTTCGTTGTCCGGCTGATAGTTGAACGTGGTTCCATTTAGACAATTCAGATGAAGCGGTTCGATTTTTTTGCCGACGGCTTCAGGCAAAAACAGATTCAAGTCAAAATCCAGTTTGCCTTTTTGAATCTGCGCGGCGGATTCCTGCGTGCCGCGCGCCGTCTCCGGCGATTCCATCCCCGCCTGAGGCGGCCGGTTCCGCTGCACACGAGCAGGTCGTGGCGGTCTTGGAACAGCCGGCTCCCTGCCGGTCAGTACCGCCATCGCCACTTGACTGATCCATGCGTCTTTGCTGGTTGCGTCAAGCCGACATGCCCGCACAGCATTCTGATGAGCTGTTTCGAGGTCATTTTTAAAATAGGCGACCCAGCACTGCAGCAAATGATATGAGGCCTTTTGTTTGTTGTCTTCGGCCAGTGAAATATACCGCCTCGATTCATCCAGCATCTTTTGCCATGAGTCCACACTTTGCTGCATTGGCCGCTTGAACTCGTTGGCCAGCGCCAGAGCCTCATCCAGCGGCTGCTGAATCCTGTTCATCGCTTCGGCAGCCCTGGTTTTTTCCGCGGCCTTTGTATCGGCCGGCGGTATCCTGCCGTGTTCCGGCTGAGCCGGAGACGGCAAAACCAATACACACAGGATTAAAAATGTAACCCATAAACAATTGCAATTTTTCATAATCATAAGTCTATCTCCCGAATTTTTGCTGTGTGTATGATACCACCCTCGTTCCCGTATGAAAAGTAAAAGTTCTGGTCGGAACCAAAAAGAAAGGGCCGGTAAAAGTTGTTTGACAACCGCGATTTTGGCTCTTAGGATGCCTATCACAGTTCCAAGGAAAACAATTATGTTCACTGGAATCATTGAGACGGTGGGGAAAGTGACAGCCGTATTCCCCAAAACCGGCGGGGTAGCGCTAACGGTGCAGCTTGGCCACATCGCTAAAGGCGTTAAAACCGGCGACAGTATCGCCATCAACGGCGTTTGTCTGACCATAACCGAGCTTGCCGAAACCTCGGCCCGTTTTGACGTCAGCCCCGAAACGCTGAGCCGGACGACGCTGGGTCATACTCGGGCCGGACAACAAGTAAATCTTGAACAGGCTATTGCTGCCGGCGCACGATTCGGCGGCCATATCGTCCAGGGACATATCGACGGCGTCGGAAAAATCATATCCATCCAAAAACAGGGCGATTTTGCCGTCTTTACTATTGAACCGCCGGCAGAATTACTCAATGAAATTATCGTCAAAGGCTCCATCGCCCTCGATGGTATCAGTTTGACCGTGGCCTCGATTGCTGGAAAAACATTCACCGTCGCTTTGATACCGGAAACGCTGACCCGCACCACCTGGGGGCAGTCCAAAGTCGGCGACATGGTCAATATTGAAACCGACATTCTGATTAAGGCCGTGCGAAAACAACTCGAAAAAATCCTGCCGTCGAAAGCGGAACTGACCGAAGAAAAGTTACGCGAATTGGGGTTTTAAAAACATCGTTTCTTTTAATTGGGAATGAATCCAATGCGGCGAATCGCATTTCTTTTTCTTGTGGTGTTGAGTTTTATTCTGGCCTTCAGCCTTCAGGGCGTGCGTGGAATCTGGCAGCCTGACGAGGGGTATTATGTCGGCGTTTCCGTGTCAATGCATCACCAGGGGCAGTATCTGATTCCCAAACTGAACGAGGAGATTTTTCTCGATAAGCCTCCGATGGTGTACTGGGGGGTTGTGGCCGGGATGAAGCTGTTCGGCCAAAGTGAGTTTGCGGTTCGTGCCTTTTCAGGGCTATGCTTTGCGATGACTGTTCTTCTGGTTTTCGCGGCGGGAAAGTCGCTGTCGGGCTTATTTTATGAAGGTTTCTGGGCGGCAATTATTTATGCGACGATGATACTCCCCTTTTTCGCGGCGGATTTCGTCACCCCCGATACGCCGCTGACCCTGTTCATCACATTGTCTATGCTGGCGTTTTGGCGCAGCCTCCGGCCAGGCGCAAAACATCCGAATCTCTGGAAAATGGTTTTATGTCTGGCCGTTGGTCTGGGGTTTGCGGCCAAAGGCCCTGCCGCGCTTATCCCCTGTGGCGCAATGTTTGTCTATCTCCTGCTGAGCAGAAACGTGTTTTCGTATTTCGGTACACCTTGGGCGATTGCAGGAATTGCTCTTTTCGGCGTCTTGGGATTAGGCTGGTATGTGTATATCTCGTTAAAACTGCCCGGCGCAGCAGAGTATTTTTTCGACAATATGGTCTGGGGACGGCTGGTATCTGATAAATATCAGCGCAACCCGGGGTTAGGTGGAAGTTTGATTTATCCGCCTGTGCTGCTGTTGGGAACGCTGCCGTGGAGTGTATTGTGGTATGCTCCCGATAAAGGATTGCGCAGATATTTCTTTGCCGGGACATGGAAAGAATTGCTCAACGATCCTGTCCGGCTGCTGCTGGCATGCTGGATTCTCATTCCCTTGATTGTGCTGTGTCTGGCCAGTTCCAAACTGGGGTTATATGCGCTGCCGCTTTTTCCGGCGATGGCCCTGGCCACAGCGAAACTGCTGCCGGAAACGATAACCTCCGGCGGGACGGAAGAATTATTTTCCCACGCGTCGATTAAACGCTTTTCTTTTGTGCTGCTGTGGACGGGATTGCTTTTGGTATCCCGTCTGGTTTTAGGCGCGATTCCCTCGGCCAACGATTGCCGGGCTTTGTGGAAAGAGCTGAAACCATACTTTCCAAATGGAACTTATGAAATTGTCGCCGTCGATGAACGGGTAGATGGGCTTTCTTTTTACGGTGCATTGGAAGTAGAGAATGTCACACGTCGTACCAATCCCTATCCAACCTATATGTCTATGGAGACAGTAGAGACCGAAGCCCAGGACATGCTCAAAGACAATTTCCACCATCTTTTTATCATTCAGGGACAGAAACACCTGCCGACGCTCGAGACCATCCTATCAAAATCAAATTGGTCCATCCATCGGTCTGAGTTGCGATATGACCGCTGGCTTCTGATCTGTGAACCGCCCTCGCAGTGAAAGCCGCATTGACTGTGAGAAAGCGTATATCCCGGCTTTCCTGTTGTACTTTGCCGTCAATAGAGATAAGATAAGCGACTGGCAAAATAAAACAGGAACGGCAAATGAACGGGAACGCGAACAACTCTTTTGAGCCTGTCATCGGCATTACAATGGGCGATCCGGGCGGGATTGGGCCGGAGATTATTGTCAAGGCCCTGGCCGATCCGCTGCTGCGCCGTCAGGCCAAATATATTATTTTTGGTCTTGACGAGCAGCTTGAATACGCCGCCGATTTGGTAGAGATCGAACCTTACTGGCTGCGCTGGCCGCACGAAAAAATCGGACGCGACCTCCCGCGGCAGGTCGTGGTGGCCGACTATGACGAGTATGCCGTTCCCGCCTGGGTGCATCAGCCGTCCCTCGTCAGCGGCGAGGCCTCGCTGCAATTTTGCATCGACGCCATCGACGCCGCCAAAGCCGGCATTCTCGACGCGATGGTCACCGCACCGATTAGTAAGGAAAGCTGGCATCTGGCCGACGCCCCCTGCCCCGGACATACGGAATTGCTGGCCGACCGATGCAGAAGTCCGCGTAAGGTGATGATGTTTGTGGCGGGCCCTCTGAAAATAGCGTTGGCGACGATTCACGTGGCGTTGTTTGAAGTGCGTCATAAGTTCACCATCGGCTGCGTATTTGAACCGATCGATTTACTCAATGATGCGCTGAAAGAATTTTTCGGCATCGCCAGACCTAAAATCGCCGTCTGCGGCCTCAATCCGCACGCCGGTGAGAACGGCCAATTCGGCGATGAGGAACAGCGTATCATTGGCCCGGCGATTTTGCTGGCGCAGGAAGCGGGCATTGACTGCATCGGCCCGTTCCCGGCCGATACGTTATTTGTCAAGGCCGCACAGGGCGCCTACGACGGCGTGGTGGCGATGTATCACGACCAGGGACTGATTCCGGTAAAACTGTTGGCTTTTGACAAGGCCGTCAACATTACCCTCGGCATCCCCATTATTCGTACGTCGCCCGCGCACGGCACGGCTTTTGACATCGCCGGCAAAGGCGTCGCCAATGAAAACAGTATGAAAGAGGCTATTCGCATCGCAATTCAGATGGCCAGGACAAAAAAACTGAACATAATGAAAGGTTCTGTCTGTGCAGACCAAACAGGACATTGAACGGCTGCTGGCCGGCGTCGGGGCAACTCCCAACCGCCGCCTCGGACAGCACTTTCTCATCGACCTGAACCTGATGCGGCTGCTGCTCGACGAAGCCCATATTCACAATCAGGACGTAGTCTTCGAGGTCGGCGCCGGCACCGGCTCAATGACCGAAGACCTGGCTCAGCGGGCCGGATGGGTCATCACGGTTGAATACGACCACGCCCTTGCTAAAGCGGCCGGGATGCAGCTCGAAAAATTTTTCAACGTCACCCTGTTCAATCTGGATGTGCTGGAAAATAAAAATGCGATTCACGCCGAAATACTCCAGTCCCTCCAAAAAAACCAGGAGGAACTGGGCGGCCGACTCCTGCTGGTGGCCAATCTGCCTTACAATGTAGCTTCCTCGGTGATGGCCAATTTAATCACCGGCCCCGTCGTCGCCGATGCGATGGTCGTCACCGTTCAGAAGGAAGTCGCCGACCGTATGACCGCCCAGCCCAACAGCGATGACTACGGAACACTCAGTATTTTAATGGCCGCGACAGGCTCAGCGCGCATTTTCCGCAAACTTCCCCCCACGGTCTTCTGGCCCAGGCCTCAGGTGGATTCGGCAATGGTCAGCTTCACCCGCGACCCCCAAAAAGTCGCACAGATTCACAATATGGAAATCTTCCATCAGGTCATCGCGTTGTTTATGAACCATCGGCGAAAAATGCTCAAGGCTTGCGTCAAATTCGCCGAAGGTGACCTGGCCAAAGTCCACCGCTGGACGGAAATTTTCACCGAGGCCTTTGTGGACCCGCACCACAGACCGGAGGAACTGTCTGCCAGCGACTACATCAACATCGCCAACCTCTGCAAAAAATAAGAGCCTATCCGAACAACTCTTTCGTGATGAGGTCGAGCGAAAAGGCCGAGGCCAAGGCGGCAGGGGCAAAATCGCCGCAGGCGTAGCTAAACGCTGCGTCGAGGACGATTTTGACCCGACAACACCGGCATCGGGCTTTGCAGCCGACTGCAATAGATAGGGTTATTCGGATAGGCTCTAAGTTCGAAAAATTCGGACTTGACTTTTATTCTTGACAGCGTTAAGATATTATTTGATTTGAGGTTATGGAGTAATTCAATGCCTGTTATTTCAATGTTTTACGGTATTATCGTGATGATGTATTATGCCGATAACAAACGGCATCATCGGCCTCATATTCATATTTGCTATCAGGACCAGGAAGCGGTTGTAGCGATTCCGGAAGGAGAACTCCTGGAAGGCTATCTGAAACCGGCGAAGTTAAAATTGCTTCAGGCCTGGATTGAAATTCATCAGGAAGAATTGATGGCCGACTGGAATTTGGCGGTCGGTGGCCAACAGGTTTTTAATATCGAGCCATTGCGATAAATGAGGAATTCGACAATGAACCCTCGGGTTATACAGGTTATTCCCAGGGATAATTACATCCTTGAGTTGTATTTTGATAACGGTCAGATGGGGTTATTCGACGTCAGCAGTTTTTTGGATTTGCCGGTGTTTGCTCCTCTGAAGAACAGGAAGTATTTCTTCAAGGTTCGTCCGATGTACGGCTCGGTGGCCTGGCCCGGCGGTCAGGATATCTGCCCGGATACCTTGTACGAAGAATCCCAAAAACAAACGGTTTAGAACTCTCCGCCGCCGATTACATCAACATCGCCAACCTCTGCAAAAAATAAACACGAAAACAGAAAAGGCGGACGATAAAGTCCGCCTGTGGAACTTTATTGGGTGTCGTTACAGGTTATTTTGTCTCCGGGTTTTTCTCATAAGGTACTTTTACAACTGTACCCTTCACAACATAGCCCGCCCAAATAAGCGGAAATGTAGGGACTGACTCATGATAAACAACTACATCAACCAGCAAGTTCCCATTATGTTGTTCGAGTGCCTTATCCGCAGCGTCTTTGATATTTGCACCAAAACCCCAAAAACGTATATCTTTCCCCATCACACCCGGGTATTGCTCGCATTTAGTTAAGTCCACATTTTTACAATAAATATTTTTTGTGGACATTATCGTGCAATCTCCAATTCGGACACTACAACCGTTTAAGAGTATCAAACCGATAACCGAAAGTGTTATTATTTTAGACATTTCTGTTCTCCTGTAAGCGGATTATTTCTTTTTTACCGGGATACCTTCTGCGACAAATTTTTCTTGCCCGTAAATATATGGAATCCAGAACCATTCATATTTTAGGACCGCATCAGAGAGCATATATGCGTTATTGTTCTCCAGAGATATATCTACGGCTTCTTTAAAGGTTGGGACTTTGTTTGGAAAACAGATAATAATGTGTGCGACATCTTCCCCTCTGACCCTATCTACCCCTTTTTCTGTCTGTGTGCTGAAATTGCTCAAATCCACATTCTTTGTGGACAACACCGTAAAGTCTCCCAATCGGTCGGAACATCCTGTAGTAAGCAACAAAATCATTGTTGCCAGAATTATTTTTGTTGGGGCCATATTTTCTCCTTTCATTGTTTATAATAGACCCAATTTCTGACCAGTGCAGTCTGGCTTCCCAAGTCAACGCTGTCGATAAAGGCATTGTTGTCAATTTCTCCAACATTCTTCGATCTTTTGGTACATATTGATTTAGCAATGACTCTGAATTTGTTTTTTGCTTTGGCGATTAGATGTCGTTCCTCCGTATAAAAATCATGAGTTTTGATATGAACCGCCAACTCAAATCCATTATCTTTTTCAGAAAGGATTTTATACTTTGTGTCAGGGTCTAATACTTCGTACTCATTCAAATTTGAAACCAAAGCTCGACCACAGCCCCCAACAAGGCAGGTTATTGTAATTGCAACGATGTTTAGGTGCTTCTTCATTGCCCTTGATTCAACCCTTCCTGAAAAACGACAGAGAAAGAATATGCCCGATTAAAGATAAAATCAACAGAAAAACAAGGGCTTTGGAATCTCTCAAAAATTTCTGTTCTCTGCACCCCCAAAACAAGACCCTGTACGTCCTAAAACTAACAAAATAAACCTATCGCATTTATTTACAACATGTTATATTAAATTTTTTGTGTCTCATCTATGCAACACAAACTTTTTTGTGGCTCATATTTTCGATTTTATGCGACACAAGCTTTCTTGTATCTCACCTGCGATACACAAATTTTTCACGTCTTTACTACCCCTTTCAACCTGTCAAACATATAGGCCGCTGACTGGCTTTTCTCCTGTCCGTCCGATATAGTAAATTGGTATGAACCTGACAATCTCGACAATTCAGGATTTCCTGAAAACGGTCCTGCCGTCCAAGCCGGCTGGCAAAATCCTCGCCGCCGTGTCCGGCGGAGCGGATTCGGTCGCAATGCTACACATCCTGTGCAACCTGCGGCAGACGATTGGTCTGGACATCGTCTGCGGCCACATCAACCACCAGCTTAGAGGCAAGCTTTCAGACGACGACCAACAGTTCACAGCCGAACTTTGCGACAAGTTGAGCGTCCATTTTTTTGCCGAGCGGATTGACGTCAAAACGTACGCGGCGCAAAACCGACTTTCCATCGAGACCGCCGCCAGACACCTTCGCTTCAAGGCCCTCGAACGCATCGCACAGCAGGCCGGATGTAAATATATCGCCACAGCTCACCACAAAGACGACCAGGCCGAGACGGTGTTGTTTCGTCTGCTGCGCGGCACAGCCTTTGCCGGCCTTGCAGGGATTCATCCGGTGATGGAACGCAACGGCCTACGATGGATTCGCCCGCTGCTGCATATCCGAAAAAATGAAATCGAATCGTACTGCCGACAGAACGGACTTTCCTGGCGACAGGATGCCAGCAATCTCGAAACGCACTTTCGCCGCAACTGGATTCGCTGCCGTCTGCTTCCGTATTTGCAGCAGCGCAGTGAAAATGACCTGGTCGAAAAACTTTCCACACTTGCCCAAACGGCTTTATCTTTTCAGCAGCAGGTCGAAAAAACCACAAGTAAAATTCTGGAAACGTCCTTAATTGAAAAACAGCCTCACAGTTTTCTCTCGTCCGCCACCGCGATTCAACAGGCTGGCCCCTTTGTCGCCGGTGAAATTCTGCGCACCGCATTGAATCATCTTGGCTGCGGTCTGCGGGATGTTTCGTTGTCTCACTACCGGCGTTTTTTTGAACTGCTGGATAAAAACCGCGCAATTCTCGAATTGCCGGGCGGATGTACGGTACGAAAGAAAAACGATACTGTAAAATTTGAAACCGCCGACTCATCGCCCAATACGGAGACCATTCCTCCTGTGGAAATCCCCGCCTCGGGTACGGTTCAGTTTGGCAATTGGCGCATTCAAACTCGGCTTATCCAAATCACACAAAAAGACCTCGAAGCATTTCGAAAACAGCGGGATAGTTTCAGACAGTGGTTTGACTGGAAGCAGCTTCAATCTCCCATCATCGCCCGCCCCAGACGGAAAAACGACCGTTTTGTGCCGTTTGGACACAAAACGCCAAAAAAGGTAAATCGCTTTTTGACCGATTCGCAAATAGACTCAAAAGAAACCTGTTTCGTAATGGAAGACAAGGTGGGTATCCTCTGGCTTGCGCCGCTGAGACGTTCCATCCGGGCAGTTGTTCGCCCGGATATCCCTCACATTTTGGAAATCCAGCTATATGCCGAATAAACATTTAGCCCCGCTATTTATGGCGGGGTTATTTTTGTAATACGTGGAGTTTTATTCGAACTTCGGAATGTAATGGCACGCCGCCTGCCCGGAATTTTTATCGTAATATTTCTGGTGATAATCCTCCACCTTCCAGAATGTCTGCGCAGGCACAATCTGAGTGACGATGGGTTTCTTGAAGACTTTTCGTTTTTTCAGTTCCGCAATCACTTCTTTGGCAATTTGTTTTTGCGATTCATCATAAAAGAAAATCGCCGAACGGTACTGCGTGCCGACATCGGGCCCCTGGCGGTTGAGCGTCGTCGGGTCATGAATCTTAAAAAAGTATTCCACCAGCTTGCGGTAAGACACAACATTAGGGTCAAACTCAATATGAACCACCTCTGCGTGATACGTGTCGCCCGCACAGACGCGTTTATAAGACGGATTTTCCACCTTGCCGCCCATAAAGCCAACTTCCGTTTTGAGCACGCCGGGAACGTTCTCAAAGGCGTATTCCGTACCCCAGAAGCATCCGCCGGCGAATGTTGCAAACGCCGTTTTCTTGACAGGTTCCATCTGTTTCATCTCCGCCCTGGCCGCCGTCGAAGGACGTGCTGCGGCCATCATATTATAAGGGGGTATAAAAAGCCCGCTTGTGAACCATAATGTCAATAATGCTAACATAATCGCCTCTTTTCGCCACCGCTTTTTCAACGTCATTCCGGCGAAAGCCGGAATCCAAGCGCCATCAGAGATTTCTCCCTATTTCTACGCCCCCTCGCCTTCTTTTGTTTTGGACGAAGAGTCTCTTGGACGGTTTAGAAAAGCACCCGTAATGAAAAAAATGGAACTCACCGAATTAATAACGTCCCACTTCTGCTTTTTCCCGCCGGTCGTAATTGACGAAAAAATACCGCAGCGCATCAATCGGATGGTCATACACCCCGTCTTTTTCCGGCATTTCTCCGCCCTTCTGCGGATAATGATAGCACCGCATCGCCTCAATTAAGCGTTTGCATTTCGGACTAATCACCAGCCGGTTTTTGCCATCCCCGGCCTTCAACGCCCGGCGAATCAGTTCGATGCCTTCCAGAATCGCACTGGACCGATATTTACATCGAATCCCCATCGCCGCCAGTTCCCGTACCGCGCTGGTTCCCGTCACGTCATTTCGGCTCGCGCCTGCCGGGTCGCAAAACGTCCCCGCCACCTTGGATGGTGAGCTTGTCGAACCAGCCGCCTCTCCCCCCGGCGTTCGCCGCAATACCTCCGCCGCGTTTTCAGCAATCGTCGCCCGCACCTTTACGTATTCATTAATCACACGCACCACACCCGCCGCATCGACCTGTATCCACAGACACACAAACGGATTGGCATACCCAAAATCCATCGCCCGATACATCGGCAAATTCACATCGTATTCCACTTCCGCAATATGTACCGTCGGCTCAAACTCCGCGAATACGACATTATCCAGCTTTGGTCGCAGACATAGCATCTCCGTTTCAAATCCCGCCCGACTGCTCCGCCTCATCTGGTCAATCACATCGTCGATTTTCAGATACCCTGCTGCTTGTTTCGCACGCCCGCCGCAATCACCCCACAGCGAACACTGCGAACAAGTCCGCTCCGGCCCGCATTTTTCTATCACTTCCCACAGGCACCACCGAAATAACTTCGCGGGGGGTTGATTAGTAGGGTAGGCTCTTAGCCCACTGCCGCTATGGTCTCGTTTTGTTGCGTCAATCAGCTTTTGCATAATCCCATAAGGCTGATGCATCGTGCTGAACACCTCCAGCGCTCCGCGAATCGCTCCGCTGCTTTTGGTAATAAACTGTGCCGTCGCGAACACTTCCGGCCGAAACAGTTCCACCTCATCGCACCGCAGCTTGTGAATATGCCGGCCCCGCACGTCCCTGGCCGAATGGGACAACACTTCCACATCCGAGCCGTTGACAAACCGGCACTTTTCTTCCTGCACTTTGCCTTTGACATATTCCGCAAATCCTCTTTCGAGGTATTCGCGCAGATATTCATACATTCGACACGATTGGTCCAGCGAGCCTGCAAGAATGCGCGTTTTGCAACCGGGTTTGAAGATGCTGTCTAAGAGCGTCGCTGCTGCGGCTAATTTTGTTTTGCCTCCGCCACGTCCCGCCCACACAATACAGTCCGCCGGTTCATTCCGCGACGCCGCCCCCGGCAGACCCGCGAAATCCGCGCTGTACGAATGCCACAGATAATCCATCGGCGCATCATGCCCCTCGCACACCGCGCACGTTGGCACGTCCATCTTCAAAAACACTTTAACGTAATTCCTCAATTGTTCTTTTGACCTCGGTCTGTGCCGCCGCACCTGTCGAACAATGCCTTTGATTTTTTCTCTCGAATTGACCGTCCCATACAAAGCAATAGTCATCGCAAAACTCCTTCCGGATAATAATCAATCATCATTTATCAATAATTTATTTCGCCGCGATACCGCCTGCATAAAAGTTTCCCCCTTGACTTGCCCTTTCCTGCTTTGCTATACTACGGCGGAAACAGGAGGCTTTTTGCCGCAGGATTTCAAAGCCGAAAATGATCAGGTTTTATTGCCCAAACTGCAAACAAAAACTTGGCGTTCCCGACGAGTATGCCGGCCGACGAATCCGATGTAATAAATGCAGCCATCCTTCCATAGTCCCCCAACCCGCCGGTACTGAATCCAAACCCCACCCGTCCGCTGCCAGACCCGCTGCCGCTGTTCAGACCGCTTCATCGCCCAAACCCCCGCAGGCAAAAATTGAACTTCAGCCGTTCCAGCAATTTAAACCGTTGCCGCAGGCTGATGATTTACCGCCAATCGATCCCAACCTTGAAGCAATTCGAGAGGCCTCGCCTCTGCGGTCACAACACAGCTCTGACACCGCGGATACAGACGGAAAATCAGAAAGATTCTCATCGCGGGAAATCGTCTCATCACCCCATTGGTACTGGCCGTTATTATTTCCGCTTAATGGCACCGGTCTGGGAATGATTGGAATGTTCGTTTTGAGCAGGTTTTTCCTCTGGCTTGTAATTTTTGGTTCTGTCTATATGATTCCGATTTTTGGAATTGTCCTGGCCTTGATCGTTTCGGTCATTTCTTTCATTATCAGAGTGTATGCCTGCTGGTACACGTGCTTTTGCGTCCAGATGTCCGCAGAGGGACAAATCAAAGCTCCAGATGCTTTACAGCACGATGAAGGCGGTTTATGGGAAATGATAAAACAAATGTTTCGAGTCGCAGTCGCCATCGGTTTCTGCGTGTTGCCGGCGATTCTTTATTCCCGTCACTATAAAAGAACCGACGAATTGTTCTGGGGTGTGCTTGCTGCGGGTTGGTTTTTCCTGCCAATGACACTGTTGTCCACGATTGTGTATGATTCCCTGGCCGGCTTAAATCCATTTTTGATTGTGATTTCCATCATCCGGGTGTTATTCAAATATGTCCTGCTGGTTCTGGAACTTTCCATTCCTTTCGGACTCTTTGTAATCGCCGCCGTTTATTCCAAACAATTGGGAATATGGTTTATATTGCCTGCCCAGGCCATATTGCTGTATCTGGCCTTCGTCGGAGCCGCAATGCTGGGGCGGTTTTTCTACCTCAACGAAGAACGACTCAACTGGGCCGTCTAATTGATCTCGCTTTGACTTTTTTCTTCTCCCACCATAATCCTCAGAATCTTTCCCACTTGTTCATCGCTCATCTCAACCCCTGTCTCTTGTTCCTGCGCTGTTTCGACATCCTTTTTCTGTCCGCTCAGCTTTAGAACATCTAAGCACGCCTTGCGACCCGTTTCCCCCTTGTCCGACCCGGTCAACTCGACCAGTTTGGCCGCCGCCGTTGGCGCAAATCGCGTCAGCAGCATTCGGCTTTGCTGCTGCGACGCCTCCAGCCGCGAATGAAACTCCACAATAAATTTCTCACTGCTCAGCCATCGCCGATAAATGGCGGGGCAAATCCTATGCCGTTTCAGAAGTTCCGCCAACTCACATTGCCCGCCCAGCAAATCCTCCAGAAACGCCTTTTGTTTCTTGCTCAGATATGTATTACTCTTCATTGCTGTTCCTTTGAATAATCAGTCCTGTTTTTCTCTCATCTCTGGGCTTTTATCTTTTTATTTGACTTCCACCGACAACCTCGTACAATCCAATCGTATCCCCTATATCTGACTTATAAGGAGACTCGTATGACAGACAAACTGCCGCCCTCGCGGTTTCGCCGACAACTGAAGGAACAACTGCCGATTCTCGAATCCGAAGGCCTCGTTACCGCCCAGCAAACTCAGACCCTCTTTGACCGCTACAAGCTCAGCGACCTCGGTTCCGAAGCCACACATCTGTTGCTGACCACAATTTATACCATCGGCTCCATTCTCATCGGCATCGGCGTCATCAGTTTCGTCGCCGCCCACTGGGACAACATAGAGCGCAGCACAAAAGTGATTTTGCTCTTCGCCGCGATGTTCGCCGCCCACGGCGCCGGCTTCTACCTCTGGCAAATCCGCGGCTCGCATCCCAAACTCGGCCATACATTGATTCTGCTGGGAACGCTTATCTTCGGTGCCAACATTGGCTTGATGGCCCAGATATTTCACATCTCCGGCAATCCCGCCAATGCCTTCATGGCCTGGGCCATCGGAGCTATCGTTATCGCATACGCCCTTCGCAGCGTCCCCAACTCCGTCCTGGCCGTCATCGCAGCCATCATCGCCTTGTTCGCCAGCATGGAGCGATTCCCGCATCATCCCGTCGGCTGGTTCCCGCTGGCGGCGATAATCCTTTTCGTGCCCTTTATCTATTACACCAAATCCCACTGGACTCTGTTCGTAACCTTAGTCCTGCTGACCCTTGCCGTTCCTTTTGCTATTGCACGGGAAGACGGCGGCGAATTTGGTTCTGCCGTCGGTTCCGCACTCGCCGGCGTCCTGCTCTTTGCCTGGGGCACAATCAGCCATCCAAAAGAACCCCTGAAATTTATCGCCCCCCAGGCCTGGGCCTTCGGAATCATCGCCGCTTCCTTCGCCTTATACCTGTGCTCATTTTTCGATTTCTGCAAAGAACTTCTGCCCCACTGGAAACCGTCTCCATTTGCATCGTTCTCAGCGTTTTCGGTCACCTCGGCCGTGCTTCTGCTAACTGCCATCGTACTTTGGCTGTTTTCCCTGCCAAAAGCCGGCAAGGTCGTGATGTTTCTCCTGCAGATTGCAACAGCGTTGGCTCTGGTCCTTGTCGCCGCCCTGCCTTGGTTCATTCAGCCCTATACAATGGCGTTCTCAGCCAATCTGCTGTTAATCCTGATGATTATCCTGTTGTTTTACGCAGCTTTTGCCTTTGAAGACAGACGCATCTTCTGGGCCGCCGTCTTAATGGCGGCGCTGCTGATTCTCAGTCGCACTCTTGAATATGAAACCGAATTGCTCATCAAAGCCGTTATTTTTACCGCCTGTGGCGTCGGCATCATCGTCGCAGGCGTCCTGTTCGAACGCTTCCTCAAAGCAAGGAGGACCGTATGACTAAGACAAAAACCACATTCCTGTTCCTGATTGCTGTTACGGTGCAACTGGCCATCGTCGCCCTCGTCCCGGCTAAACAAATCTACGCCCGAATGACCGGCCGGCTCATCACCCTCAAAGTCGTCCCCGTGGACCCCTACAACATCCTCAGCGGACATTATATGACCCTCGGCTATGACATTGCTCGATTACCCAAAGACCTTGAAACTCACGATGAAAGAGGCCTCCCCGTCTATGTCGTCTTAAAAGAAGACCCCAACAAGCTCTGGGTCGTCGATTCGGTCGATAAACAGCCGCCGTCGTCTGTCCCGCCCGATAAATTACTCATTTGCGGTCGAACCTCTTACCGTGGAATTGAATACGGCATCGAATCCTTTTTCGTCCCCGAGGATAAACGCGAAAAAATCGCCGATGACTTCCGTGCCAACCGTGACAACGCCCGTGCCGAGGTCAAAGTGGACCGCTTCGGCAATGCCGCCCTCATAAAACTCCTCCTCGGCGACAACACCTACGAATACTAAAACATATTTTGTCGTATCGAAGTGAAGTGCAGATGTGTTCCTTTTTTGTCATTCCGGAGAAAGCCGGAATCCAGAGGGTAGGGTGTGCAGCTTTTTATCCTTCGTAGCCCTGGCGAAGAAGGATGCTGCACACGCGGATAAATTTCCATCCGCCAAAGGCGGATTCCTTAATTTTGATATTTGCTATTTGATTTTCTTTATCCTGCCTGTCCCCGCTTTCTGGGTGGCAGCCACCGAACATCGTGAGGTGGATGGCCCCTTTTCCTATTCACTATTCACTGTCAACTATTCACTTTAACTTCCGTCACAATCTTTCGCGTCTGGGCCGATTGCCCCGCCTGTGCATCCTTAAACGCCGCTGCCTGCGATGGATTGCTTTGCTTGAACAACTCATTACCCTCGATAATTTCCTTCAGCGCCGCCGATTTTTCCCGTGTCTGCTTCAAAAACTGCGTCGCCCGAATCCCATAAACCCCGCCCAGCAGTCCCGCCAGTCCGATACCCAGCTCCATCACACCATCGGCCATCTCCCCGCCTCCGGCCATATTATTAAATATCAGTTGCGGCAGGCAGGATACAGAATTATCATAAGAGCAAATGCGTCCCTCAAAAAACAAAAAGCATAGTCGCCGAAAACTCCCGGCGGAAAGGAATACGACAGGTCTTGTCGGGGCTGATGAAACGTACTGCACGCCCAGGCATAATCCATGGACGGTATTGGGAGTACTTCTTGCCGTTGCAATGGTAGTCTTGGCAGTGCATTGGCCCGCTATGGCGGCCAAAACCATCGCGTTTGACGATGCACAATATTTAGTCAATAACGGCCTCGTACGTAACCCCGGATGGGATTCGGCACGGCGGTTTTTTGCAGAGATTCTGGAGCCATCCACAGTGCGGGGCTATTACCAGCCGTTGTCGATGATTTCCTTGATGCTGGATTGCGCGATGGGCGGCAGACCGGAATCGCCGACAGTCTTTCACTTCACCAGTCTGTTGCTGCATACGGCAAATGCAGTGTTGGCCGGGACAATTTTTTATCTGCTTTTTCGCCATCTCGGCATTGCGAGCCTGTTGTCACTGTTGTGGGGGCTGCATCCATTGACCGTCGAGCCGATTCCATGGATCGGAGAACGCAAAACCTTGCTGGCGGCATTTTTTTCACTGGCGGCGATGATGTTTTATATCCTGTATGCACAACGCAACGGACCACACAAGAGACTCTATTTTACAGCAAGCCTGCTGTGTTATGTGCTGGCGATACTGTCCAAGCCAACCTCGATGCCGCTGCCGCTATTAATGCTGATTCTGGATATATGGTTTCTGGCCCGCCGCGCGAAAAAGGCCTTGCTGGAAAAAATTCCATTTTTCACATTGGCGGCTTTATCGTGCATCATTACGATTATTTCACAGGGACGGACCGCACGGATAGCATTCGGTCATCAGCGGGGCCTTTGGGAAATCATCCTGATTATTTGTCATAACATCATCTTTTATCCCGGTAAGCTTCTCTGGCCGGTGAAACTCTACCCGCATTACGCATTTCCTAATGATGTCAGCCTGGCCGATCCGGCCTTCGTCGTCGGGCTTGTTGGAACGGTCATTCTTACAATACTGTTGCTTGCATCGTTACGATTTACCAAAGCTGCGACAATGGGTTTTCTGTTTTTCTTCATTGCAGCGCTGCCAACAATGCAGGTTCTGCGATTCAGTAATGTTATAGCATCGGATAAATTTATGTATCTGCCGTCGCTCGGATTATTTCTTGCCGCCGGTTGCGGTCTGCGGTATTTACTCGGACGGTTAACTGTCAATCGCTGGAAATGGCAAAAGGTGACACTTTTCGGATTTTTCGTAATCGCAGGACTGGCTGAGACTGGCCTGACCCGCGTCCAGTACACACACTGGCAGACTTCCGAGCGGATATATCGTCACATTCTGCAATACCAGCCGCAGGCGCAGAGCATCTGGAATGACCTGGGAGTGGTTTATTATCAACAAAATAAAACAAGCGAAGCGCTGGATTGCTGGCGGAAAGCTGTTCAATCAGGCTCGGCTGATGCTGGAACATTGAACAATTTGGCTTGGCTGATGGCCACAGAAAAAACGGCAGCGATTTACAATCCCGCCAAAGCCATTGAATACGCCCAAAAGGTATGCGAGATGACAAAATATCAAGACGTCTCCTTCTTGGATACGCTTGCAACGGCCTACGCCGCCAATGGACAGTTGGATAGGGCTGTTGAAGTGGCCCAAAAAGCCTGCCAAGAAGCACTGCGTACAAGCCAGCTTGAACAGGCCCGTAAGATGGAACAAAAACTACAATCCTTCCGTCAGGGACATAGCCAATAAAACACAAATACCCTCCTCTGCTGATTGATTCACTGCTTTTCCCTTTTACTTTTCCCTTATGCTTTTTTCCCTCTGTGTAATCTGCGTAATCTGTGGTTCCAATCATCAATCGACAATCGAAAATCGTCAATTTCCTTTCACTTCCGTCACAATCTTCCTCGTCTCCGTCGATTGTCCCGCCTGTGCATCCTTAAACGCCGCCGCCTGCGATGGATTGCTTTGCTTGAACAACTCATTACCCTCGATAATTTCCTTCAGCGCCGCCGATTTTTCCCGTGTCTGCTTCAAAAACTGCGTCGCCCGAATCCCATAAACCCCGCCCAGCAGTCCCGCCAGTCCGATACCCAGCTCCATCACACCATCGGCCATTTGCCACACATCCGGCCGCTCCACACTCTGCTGATACGCCGTCGCCGCAATCGCCGCGCCGCTGCCGTTAAGTATCTGCTCCGCCGTTTCCGCCGCCGGCAATTCCCTCGGCATCCCGTAATCCGCCACAAACGCCCGGCTCTGCTGACTCGCCAGCCCCGTCAATCCCTGCAATGGCGACGAAACCTGTTCCGCTTTCGCCTGTGCCGCCGCCAGCTCCGTCGCCCGCCAGTGCAGATACGCGTTCTGCTTCTGCTCCTCCCGTGCCGCAAACCGAAACGTCTCACACCCGCTCAATAACACACATACTGCCAACACCGCAATACACATGACCTTCTTCATACCAAAGCTCCTTTCTAAAAATAATTTAAATTGATTTTCTTACAATGTCGCTTATAATTTCCCTCCAAAGGAAAACACCATGCCCCAACAATTTGTTTGGCGAGTAATTATAAAAGGTTGACAATAGATGGAAAAACTTATTTCATTCATATCCGTTTTTATATTTCTCATCACCATATTTTATGGAGAGTTCTTATACAAACACCTGAATAGGCCCGGCTATGTCATGATAATGCGTATTATCTGCTGGCTGGCTTCTATTGCGTCGCTTCTTTTTTTCATCATCACTGCTCTCCGAAGCAGCCGCCTTCTGGATTCTTTTCTTTATCACGCTTCGATATCCAATCGGATATTGTTTAATATAGCATTATCATGGCTTTTAGCTGTTTTTATGATAATCAGTTTCCTGAAATACTGGCTGTATTACATCAGGCACGATGAAAAAACCATCTTGACCGGCTGGTACCTCATAAAACACTCGTCCTTATTAAAAAAACAAAAATTCCACGAGGCTTATCAATATGTGCAAAAAGCCAGTCAGCTTACCCCAGACTCTGTCTTCATCTGGTGCATTTTGGCATCATTCAATGAACATTTTTCCAATTTACCTGACCAATGCGACCAGTATCTTGCCAAAGCCCGGCTGGTACTTGATTCCTCCGCCCAGCCAACCGATAGAGACAAAGCTATTTTGGAATGTTACAGCGGCTATATCCAGCAGCATCGCGGCAATCTGCAGCAAGGTCTTGAACACATGAAAAGGGCTTATGACCTCGACCCAACCCCATACAGAAAAAAAGAATACGACTCCGCCCTGAAAAAGGTACAAGAGGTTCCAATAGAATTATAGCGTTGAACAGAGCGTTGCTCTTAAAGAGTTCAATGGGCCACACTTTTTTCTGCGAATAATCCGGCAGGATTTATCCGCCGAAGGCGGGGTTCCCCGCCCTCGGCGGTTTCCTCCTTCTGTAAATTGTTAAAAATCATCCGCCAAAAGCGGATTCCATATCTTGGATTTTTTCTTTTTAATCTTTGATATGGTTTTTTTCACCCTATGAACTTGTCAAAGAGTCTCGGTTTAAACTATTCACGATTCACTAACGACTATTCACTTTTTCCATCGCCCGCAGCCGGTACTCGTGCGCTACTGTGCGTTCCTGCAACTGCTCCATCTTTTCGCAGAATTTTTCCTGCGTTGCCAGAAGCTGTTTTACATCCCGGCCCAGCAAATCAAGCTGTCTTTGCAAATTGACCCAGCTTCCCACAATCAGTCCCGCCAGCGTCAATAATTGAACCAGAACAGACAGGCTCACTTTTTTATCCAATCTCCATTGAGTACTCACCACTTTGCTCTCCGCTCATTTTCGATTGAAGATTAACGATTTTTGATTGGTTTGACGTTGAAAGTTCAATCGTCCGTCGTCAATTGACAATCATCAATTCCTATTCCCTGACCAGCCTCACGCTTCCGCCAAGAAAAATTTGTTCAGCAACCCCGTCATGCTCCACATCCAGCGTAATCCGCGTACCGTTGCGGAGACTCTTGTACAGCGCCATATAATAGTCGCATTTTTGCGTATAGGTCTTTTTCTCGTCTTCTGTTCCGCCCAGCGTACCGAAAATCATTGCCAGCACACGATACGCACTAAGCAGATGCAGCGGAGTCGGGTCAGAAATGTCTTCCGTACCGTAAGTGCTGTCGGCCAAGCCCGGACGCAGACCGAACCAGCCGGTAATTTCATCGAGTGTTTCGGCAGCCTGCGGAGCGAAGGTGATAATCCGATAAATCAGTCCTGATCCGGAACCCACCGGAATGGGCGATTGTTCGGGATCGCTGCGCACAACAGAAATCGTAAGCTGCGTCGCTGAATCGACAGAGACGATTTCATACGCCGCATCAATCATCCCGTCGAGACTTTGCAGAAAAACCACACCGCCGGCTGCGACGCCTTTGCCGCTAAAATTTTCCCCGGATGCGGTAAAGATTGTTCCATCCACGGCGCCGTTGGCGCCTTTGCAAAGCGCCTGGCCGGGAAAATTCGCCTCAGAAAACAACGTCGGCTCAAACTTCAGTAAATCAACATCCTTCGAAAACAAATCCATTGTCGTACTCCTTCATTAAGAATTTCGCAGAATAAATGCCAGGAATCAGAAGATTGTTTCCAACTTCCGACTCCTGGCTTCTGACTTCCGGCTCCTTTTTATGCCTTATTCAGACCTTTGATTAATCCATGTGCGGCTTCGTTTTTCAGTTCCAGCGTATATTCGCCGATAAGTTCGCCGCTCTCATAGTCGCCAGTCGAGGCCAGCGGCTTGAAATGAAAACTGCGGCCCGCCAGCGGCAGTACGCCAATCCGCGAGGAATCCAGCAAGAGTACCATATCCTGCGGTACCCAGCGCGTGGTGACAATCCGACAAATGCCAAAATCGCTTTGATAGAGGCTGACCATATCGCGATAAGTCGTGTCATTGGCTCCGTAGCTGCGCAGTTCGGACAGAAATCCGTTAACTTTACGCTTCTGATAGCCGTTGACAACAATCAGGTCGATATGACTGCTGCTGTTTTCCCAGACTTTCCGCAGCACATAGTTGATTTTGTTTTCATCGAGGTCGGTGCCGGTGGGAAAACCCGACTGGCCGACGCTGAACACATTGGTTGCCAGATGCGGAATAATCCCTTTCATCGTCCGTCGAACAGTATCGCTTCCCTGCGGATTGGAGGTTGGCTGGCCGCCGTTAACAACGATGTTTTCAAGGTCGCGGAGTAATTCCCGCAGCCGTTCCTGTTTCTGGTAATCCATTTCATCGGCAAGGCCAAGTTGATTGGCCGCCAGGTCGGTGCCGCTGACTTCGACCGGGGCGGTAAAAATCTGCGTGTAATTGCCCTTGCGAAGCCGGTTTGTAAACCGGGCGGCGGGTCTTTCAGCCCCTTCAAGAGCGGCGTTGCCGAGAATGTTGATGACCTGCAGATCAACCAGCGCCTGCGCCGTGGTCCCCGCGTAGCCGCGAACAACCGTCAGGGTGTCGCCGCTGACGTTGGTCACCAGCATCAGCTCACGCGAACATTCAACTTGAATCTGGTCGCCTACGCGGAAACGGCTGCCGTGCGCCACGTCAAACTGTGTCTCCGTCGTCGGGTTGGTGATGGTATCGTCGTCAATGTTGTCTTTGTTGGGCAGTAGTTCATCCTCCAGCCACTGATGATAAGTGCTGTGGGCCGCTCGTATCGGATCACCGAGAGCATCCAGCAGCGGTGTCTCATACGGTGAGATAATGCCAATCAAATCCGACACATCCTCAGCCAGTTCGGGAAGATTCACGCCCGCCGAATATGTTGCTTTTCCGGTAAATGACATAGTATTACTCCTTCTGAATTTTCACAGTTCGCTTTTTGAATTCACTTTGAAACAAATTTCCTTCTGTTTTTCATATATTCCATCAGTTCCGTTCTGCCAGCCGTTTGCGCCGCCTTAGTCGCAGCGGTTTTCAGGCTTTGCTGTGTCGCGGCCAGTTTGTCTTTTGTGCCGCGAGTGGCTGAAAAAGTCGTGGTTCCCGACAGCGTCTCGAACAAGTACGGCTTTTCACGCCGCAGTTGTTCAATGACCTTGTCCGTATCGGCTTTTTCGTCCTGCGCCAGCCTGTCTTTGACGACCAGCAATACCGTCTCTGCGTCCGCGGCCCCGGCCGCCAGCAGTTTTCCCTTGAGCGACTGCTCTTGTTTGGTCCGAGACAGTTGTTGTTCCAGTTGACTTTTCTGCGTTTCCGTCTCCTGTAGTTTTCGCTGTGTCTCGGCAAGCTCCTTTTCCGCCGCCTGTGCCCGTTTGCGGTAACGAATCGCTTCCGCCACCGGCACAAATTTTTCTTCGCCCGCACTGGTGTCCTCCGACACGTTCTCGACCTTCTGGTCAAATTCCGTCATCGTAATTACTCCTTTCTCATTTTTCCTTTCTTGTCCGCCATAGCTTCAGCGACGGCGGATGCCTTTCCTGTCCTCCATAGTCCTCCCGATTTATCGGGATATCGAGGCGAAGGAGGGTGCCTCTTTACTCTGTATTGTATCCCAGCTCTTTCAGCACTTTTTCAGTGGGGATACCCAGTTCGGATTTCAGTTTGGCCTGCTGTAGCTTTTCCATTTCGTCTTCCGGCAGCGGATTGGGAAAGACAATATCCAGTTGGCGATCTTCGGGTTGTGTTGGGTAGAGGCCTGCGCGATCGAGAATCTCGAGAATCATCTGTCCGAGGCGTTTGAGTCCCTGTCCATAACAGAATTGCTTGCGGGCCGTCTTGGTCAGCATCCCCATAAACGTCATTTTCAATGCCACGCCACTGGTCAAGTTGCCGATTTTGTTTTTCAGTACCCCAGCCACCACCGGCGTAACACCGCTGATTTTATCCATCGCCTCGCGAACCTCGGCGATGTGCAGATTTTCGCTCGGCGAGGCACCGTCGCCGCCGAATTCTTCGATCGTCGCGTCGAGATTATCCGTACACCACATCCGGCCCGGAGCAACAGGTTTATCCTGCATGCCCTCCAGTCCCTTGATCAGATACATTTTGAACGACTGGAACGTGATTCGACTAGCCCGGTCGGAAAGCCGGGTATTCAACTCGTCTTGCAACCCAAGAAGCTGCTCCACGTCGCTGAGTCCCTCGTAGAAATAGGGCTGCGCCATATTCTGAATATGCACCACCGACACAAATCCCAGTGGATTGACCGATTGCTGAACCAGCTCAAAATTTTCATATCGTTGCCAGACCGTCGGCCCGATGACTTCCGTAATCGCGGCTGTTTTGCGCCGCACAGAAAGCCCTTTGCCCCGAACCAGCCGCATCACAAAATTATCCTGTTGGCTGATTTCATTTTGGGGTTGATAGAAGTGCTGCACATAGTATTGAACTTTACGATAATCGTTTTCATCAAGAATCGGCAGTGCTCGCGGAGCTTCGATCAGTTCCAGGTCAATAGTCGCTGCCTGTTGCAGGATGTGCTGGAGGGAATCAGGTGTGAGAGGGTGTGAGGGAACCGGCGATTGACCGGCGAAACGGGAAATCACAGCCGAACCCGGCCTGATCATACAATCCACAAATCCATATACGCTTCCGAGCACTGCCATATCCTGGTAAAAGCCGGCGCCGCCGTTGGCTTCGATCACGGCTCTTAAAATCTGTTCGATTTCTCCGCGTCGCTGCGGGTCGGAGGCCCGGCTGACTATTTTGATGCCTTTCCCAAAAAGAAAATCTACCATCACATTGATGCGCCAAGCGATGTCGTTTTCAATGACGATTTCTTTCCGCTGAATGTCACGCAGCTTTTCCCCTGCTTCCGGGCCGCTGGCAGCTGAATAAATTATCCCTGTAATGCGTGAAGGAAGACCGACTTCCTGGGCCTGCATATAGGTGCGGGCAGACTCGGAAATTTTCGCCGTTGCGCCGATGGGCTGTGTTGGGTTCTGGTAATAATCCCACAGCCGCAGAAAATGAGCGTAATTTTCAGGCCAGCGTTCTTCGATTAACCATTGGACGAAATCTTCCTTCAACCGCCTGTCGCCGAAGATTTGAAAATCAAACGCCATAATGATTTCCCTTCCTTTATTTTCCCCTTTTTCCTTTTTTACGGTCTCTGTATATCCTGGCGACTTGCGGGTGAGTGTCGAAAAAAGAAGGGTTTCAAGTGGCGGGAAGACATAAGTACGGATGTTATCAGTAGAAAAAAAATTTGTTTTTTCATCCAATAGCAAAATAGTACTATTGTAATTCGTTCCATTCATGGATCGTTCCTATAACAGATATCCAAACAGAGCATACAAGTCGTGAATGGATAAATATGTTTATAAAATCCGAAAAAATGAATATACTCCCCTGATATGCCTATATAAATATTGAACAGCAAGATTTGGCAAAAATGGCTACACAGAGTCCTGTATATTAAAAAAATCTCTTGCGATTTCACTTTTGGGGGGTATAATGTTATCCCTTCGTATTTTTGGAAAAGGAAAACGGAGATATAAGCAATGAAAAAAGATATTCATCCCAATTACCAAGTGGTGAAGGTTCGTTGCGGTTGCGGAAATACTTTCGAGACCCGCAGTACGGCCAAGGAAATCCACGCGGAAATCTGCTCAATGTGCCATCCGTTTTATACCGGCAAGCAGAAATTCGTCGATACCGCCGGTCGCATCGAGCGGTTTCAGAAGAAGTTCGGCCAGGATTACTTCAAAAATAAAGACCAAAAGCCTGAAAACAAAAAGTAGCTTCCTTTTAGTACAAGCCGTTGCGCTGTCGAACGTAATTTACAGATTACGGGTTGGCAGCGCAATTTTTTTGTATCGTATTCCAAATTTTGGAATAGTATGTGGACGTTTGCGGCGTGACTTTTTTGTCTTTTCCCCACGGAGTAAAACCCGATGGATCAAATCAATCAGGTCCTGATAGCCAAACTGGAACAGCTTGACGCCCGGTATGTCGAAATTGAAAACAAAATTTCGCAGCCGGACGTAGTTTCCAATCCCGCCAAATTGGTCCCGCTGGCCAAAGAGGGAGGCAAATTACGTCCTTTGGTTGAGAAATTCCGCGGCTATAAGAAACTCATTCGCCAGATCGACGAAGCCCGTGCAATGGCCGAGGACAAAACCGCTGAAGCGGAACTGCGGGATATGGCCGGCCAGGAAGCAACGCAACTTGCCGAACAAGCCACTGCGATGCTGGAAGAAATCAAAAACAGCCTCGTGATGGCCGAAGACGACGCGATTGATTCGGTGATTCTCGAAATTCGTGCCGGCACCGGTGGTGAAGAGGCAGCTTTGTTCGCCAAAGATTTGCACAATATGTACACACGCTACGCCGCCAAGATGGGCTGGAAAGTAGAAATAATGGATTTCTCACCGACGGATATGGGCGGTTTTCGGGAAATCATCTTAACCGTCAGTGGTCCCGGCGTCTGGAGTCATTTGGGCTACGAAGGCGGCGGCCATCGCGTCCAGCGAGTCCCCAAAACTGAAGCCCAGGGACGGGTACACACTTCCGCGGCGACCGTGGCAGTACTGCCCGAACCGGAGGAAGTCGATATGAACATCAAGCCCGACGACGTGCTTGAGCATGTCAGTTGCGCCGGCGGTCCCGGCGGCCAGAACGTCAACAAAGTCGCCACTGCCATTCGGCTCGAACATATTCCGACGGGCATTGTGGTCAGTATGCGGGATGAACGCAGTCAGCACAAAAACCGCGCCAAAGCTTGGCGAATCCTGCGCGGACGTGTGTTCGAGCATTACCAGAAAAAAACCGTTGCCGAACGCTCCGACAAACGTAAAATTATGATCGGCTCCGGCGACCGCTCCGAACGCATTCGCACATATAATTTCCCGCAGAATCGCCTGACGGACCATCGAATTAATTTGTCGCTGTACAGCCTCGACAGGATTATAATGGGCGAAATCGACGAACTGATTGCAGCCCTCAAAGAATACGATAAACAGCAGCGACTACAGAATCTGACATTGTAAAAATTCGCGGTTCTCAGCTCATAGAAAGCCTCTATGAACTAAGAACTCTAAGCGGAGCGATTATGATTATTCTCGTCACCGGCATGGTTGGCATTGACAAAAAGCGATACCTCGCCGAGGTGTGTGATCTGGCGCAGCGGCGGGGAAAAGACATACTGCTTTGCAATGTCGGCGACAGAATGTATGCCGAGGCGCCGGATATCCCGCCCGGACGCATCCTCGATATTTCCCTCCAGCGCCTGCATTCCCTGCGGCGCAGCGTCTTTAAGGACATCATCGCCAAAGCCAAAACGCACGAACACCTGATTGTCAATACGCACGCGACGTTTCGCTGGCGGCACGGACTTTTCCCCGCCTTTGACTTTTACCAGATTCGTCAGCTTCACCCGGATATGTTTATTTGTATGATTGACAGCATCGAATCGCTTCACATACGGCTGACGGCGGAGCACCATATCCATCATTCACTCAAGGACCTGATGGCCTGGCGCGAGGAAGAAATGCTGGCCACCGAGATGATGCAGAAAGGTACGGATGAGAATGCCGTGTTTTATGGTCTGGCCCGTGGTTGTGGACAGGGAACGATAGAAACATTTTATCGCTTGGTCTTTGAGCCGTGGCGAAAGAAGGTCTATTTGAGTTTTCCGATGACGCACGTGGCGGGAATGCCCGAGGTATTGACTGAAATCGATCGCTTTCGCTCGGCGATGAAGGGTTTGTTTACCTGTTTCGACCCCGGCGATCTGGAAGAAGCTTATCTGCCGTATTACGCCGAACAAGCCGCCAAAGAAGGCAGAAAAAGCGTCGAGCTGGAAGTGCTGGGTAAAAAATTTTGCCTGGAAGTCGGCGAAATCAAACAGATTCAGGGGGATATTCACAGCCAGATTTACGCCCGCGATTTCGCGTTGATTGACCAGGCCGACAGGATTGTCAGTTTTATTCCTGAGTTGCCCGATGGAATGCCGGCGTTGTCCAGCGGCGTGGAACGCGAACTCCAGCACGCCCACGAAGCCGCCAAAGAAGTCTATGTAATCTGGCAGGCAAAGGCCCCGCCGAGCGTATTTATAACACAGACCGCCACAAAAGTATTTGCCTGCTGCAGCGAAGCGACGGAGTATCTAACTCGAGCCTATACAAAATGAACTCTTACATCACTCAAATCAGAGAGTTGATCAACGGCCTCATTTTACGGAGCTTATTATTGAAAGATCTCAAAAGGTGGCATCTTATGTGCGGCAGTCTTGATGCTATTGAGTCTGCTCAAACGGCTGTGGATTCCTATAAAGCTCTCGATAAAAACCACATCAAAGATATCGGAGAACATCTGGTAATCTATGGCCTTTTTCAAGCTCTTTACGTTCAACAAGATTCTGTATCAAACTTGTGCGAATCAATGAATCTCGATCTGTTTAAGGATATGAAGACCCAACATCCTAAACTGCATGAAATCAGAGAACTACGCAATAAGGGCATTGGACATCCGTCTAAAGATCGTCACAAAAATGTGCATAACATATTGATTGATGGAGATTTTATCGAGTTATTTAGCTATACTGAAACAGGAGAATTTAGCTTCACTAAATATAGGATTTCAGACTGTATCGAAACACAGAATCGACTGTTGTGTCGGTTTATGCAACAAGTAATTAACAAAATGAATGCGATGGAAAAAGAGCATAAGGACAAATATATGCAAGACAAATTAAGAGATTGTCTCCGGCCATATCCTCAGAATGACATTGATTATATATTTGGAGCCATAGAAGATATGGACAACAAAAGCTCAGAAGAAAGCTCTCAAGAGAAAATCCCAAAAGAGAACAGAATAAGTCGTGCAAAGTGTGCCATTAGAGAACTAATTGAAGCAATTGACAAATTTAATGGAAAATTCATCGAAAGAGGGTTGGTGGATAATTCTGTTGGTTCTGACATTAGGCATTCTAAATATCCCCTTGAAAAGCTTAAGGAATACTTTGATCCGACACCCAACAGCTCTATTAATTCTATGGATGCTTGGGCATATGTGGACTCTGCCGAAGAACATATACTTGACTTAACAAAACATGCCGAACGTTTAGACAACATGTATTTAAGTTAACCACTACCATCGACAGAAAGTTCAACAATGAATAATATAAAAACGGCAAACGAACTGGCTAAACTCATCGACCATACGCTGTTGTCCCCCACCGCAACAGAGTCGCAGATTCGGCAGCTCTGCGATGAGGCGAAAAAATACGGCTTTCACAGCGTCTGCATCCTGCCGCGGTGGGTGGATTTTTGCGCCAACATTTTACAAGGCAGCGGTGTCAGGGTTTGCACGGTTGCCGGTTTCCCGTTCGGAGCAAACCTGGCGCGAGTTAAGGCTTTCGAGGCGGATTTGGCCATTGCCGCAGGCGCTGATGAAATCGATATGACCGCCGATTTGGCGGCGATTGTTGCCGGCGACGAAAAATATCTGCTCAGCGATATCCGCACAGTATCGAAAGTCTGTCAATCTGTCCGCCCATTCGTAACGCTGAAAGTAATTATCGAATCGGCGACCCTCACGGATGAGCAAATCGTCTTCGTTTGCCGAGTCGCTCAGGATGCCGGCGCAGATTTCATCAAAACCAGTACGGGGTTGCATCCCGCCGGCGGAGCAAAAATCGAACACATCCGCCTGATGGTCCGGTCGGCCCCAAAATGTAAAATTAAGGCCGCCGGCGGAATCAAAACCGCCGGCGACGCGCTGGCAATGATTGAAGCCGGCGCCTGTCGCATTGGCACAAGTAAATCCGTCGAAATCCTTGACAGTTTTCCCAATGCTATGCCGCAAATATGACAACCCTATCCACCGAACCCGTTCTGTGTCGTGCTCATATCCGGACAATTCCCGAATGGGTTATGTTGTCTTCTTTGACCAGGGTGGTTTGCGGCCGGTTTCACCCGGCGATTCTGGGCGGTAATGACTCCGTCGAACGATACAGCTTGTTTTGTGCCGAACCGGTGGAAGTATTTTCGTTTGAAGACGGTCAAAACAATCCTTTTGAAAAATTGCGGTCTTTTCTCGAAAAATATAAACTTCAGAAAAATCCCCCTCCCTTCGCCGATGACTTACCCTTGCCCGGCTGGATCGGCTTCTTCGCCTACCCGCTGGCACATTACATCGAAAAACTGCCGCGCCGGGCAAAAAATGATTTGCATATACCACTGATTCATCTTGCCTTCTATGATAAAGCGATTATTTATGACCATAAGATCGGACGATATTCTCTGGCAGTTCTGGAACACTCCCATCAGCCGCAAACCACAGAGGAAAAATTCCATCAATTGGAAAACTGGCTGAGTGAGGCGTCTGCTCAGACCGTTTACGATTGTAACTCTGTTCTTCCTGAATATCCGGGGACTTTTCGTTTCGGAGCGAATATGACCCGGGAGTACTATTTTGATGCCTTGAAGAAAATAAGGCGATATGTTTTCGACGGTGATGTGTATCAGATAAATTTTTCACAGCGGTTTGTATGCGATTTCACCGCCGACCCGGTGGACTATTTTCTCTGGCAAAGTTATCACAATCCCAGTCCGTTCGCGGCCTGCCTCGGCACTTCTGATTGGTCGATTGTTAGTGCATCGCCGGAGTTGTTTTTGCAAATCGAAGAAAACAATATCCTGACTCGCCCCGTCAAAGGCACACGACCACGCAGAACCGGCCGTGGTGCGGAAATTTACAATCGCAGACAGTTTGAAGACTTGCTCCATTCGTCCAAAGATCAGGCCGAGCTGATGATGATTGTCGATCTTGAACGCAACGACATGGCGAAAGTGTGCATACCGGGAACTCGGCACGTACAATGTCTGCGCACCATCGAGGCCTACCCGACGGTGTTCCACGCCTATGCAGACATCGCCGGAAAATTGTCCCATTCAAATGACCCCTCGCTGTTTTGTGAAATTCTGCGTTCGACGTTTCCCGGCGGTTCCATTACCGGCGCGCCGAAGATCCGCGCGATGGAAATAATCGAGGAGCTGGAACCGACCGCCCGGGGCGTTTACACCGGTTGTATTGGACATATCGGGATTGATTTTCGCACCACTTTGAATATCGCCATCCGAACCGTAGTGATACACCGCCAAAAAGCATACGTCCAGACCGGAGGTGGCATCGTAGCTGACTCCGACCCACTGGCCGAATGGGAAGAAACGCTGGTTAAGGCGGACGCCCTCCTCGCCGGACTGACGGCCGTACAACGCCGGCCGGAACAAACAAAAAAAACTACACCTCCTTGTCACACAGCGGGAAGTTCAATAATAAAGGTGGCTCCTACGTCCGGCTCGGATTCAACACAAACTTTACCGTCAAGCCGATCAAGGATTCGCTGAACGATTGTCAGACCCAGACCTTCTCCTTTAATTGGTCCTCCGGGGTTAAGCCGGTGAAAAATCTTGAAGATCTTTTTGTTGTGTTCCGGCGCGATACCAATGCCGTTATCGCTGACGGCATACTGCGCCCGATTACCCTGGTGGCTTCCCCTGATTTCAATCACTGCTCTGCGGTTGGGATGGCGGTACTTAATCGCATTGTCAATCAAATTGGAAAAAACCTGATTGAGCTGTACCCAGTCTCCCCGGCACGGCGGCAACTCCACCGCCCGAATTTCAATATCATGTTCGCGCATCTGGTATTGCACGGTTTTGAGAATGGTCGCCATTAACCGATTCATATCGATGGGTTCGATGTGCATCTGAGTCGTGCCGATGCGGGCCAGACGCAACAAACCCTTGACCAGCGAATCCATTTTACCGGTGCCGGCGGAGATAAAACTCAGAGACTCCGGAATGTCCTCATCCAGAATCCGGCGAATGGCCCGGCTGTTGGTTTCGCTCAGCGCTTCCCGCCCCAGCAGCACCGTCATCTCCCGGCAGGATTTTTGCAATTCCCCCGCAAATCCCTGGATATTGATCAGCGGACTACGCAAATCGTGCGAAGCGATAAAAATAATGCCTTCCAACTCTTCATTTTTGGCCTGTAATTCACTCATCAGCTTTTCACGGGCCTGCTCGGCGTGAATCCGCTCAGAGATTTCGGTGAACATCACAGCCATTTGACCGGCAGAGGTCTGGAAGGCATAAATCTCATACATTCCCCTGACGTGTTCGTCTTCATAGCTGAAAAGATGTGTTTCCCACGGGATTCCGTTTTTGCAGATTCTGCGGTACCGCTCGGGAACGTCTGTCCGCGCCAGGCCGGGAAAGGCCTCTTCAATGGTCCTGCCGAGCAAGGGACGGATTTCGATACATAGGATTCTTTCCGCCGCCGTATTGCCTGCGGTCAGAACCAAACGGTCATTGTTTTCCAGCCGGTACATCAATACGCCCAGCGGACAGAATTCAATCACATGACGAAACTGCTCTTCCGCCTGCTGATGGAATTGTTCGGCGCAGGTCCGCCGCTGCAATTCTTCCTGCAATTCCATCCTCCGGCGTTCCACCTGCCTGCGCAGCAACAGATTCCAGACAATCACGACGAAAGCCAAAACGCCGCATCCACCCAGCAGCCACCACAGCCATCGGAGATCGACCGTTGAAAAGTGGGCAATCCATTTGTCCGGAATAGTCATTTTGTCCGCTTTGGGAATACCAGCCACGCTGGCATTGAGAATGTCCCGCAGTGGGAACATATTTTCGCACACCGCAAAGACCGAAGTTGCAGCTCCAAAAAGCAGGAAACCGACTATCACGAATTCAATCAGAAATTTTCGCCGCATAGACTTTTCTGTCCCGGAACGACTTTATTTGATAACTCCGCATCGGATTTCCTCAACATCACAGCGGGCTTGATGCTCCATTATAAATCCTCGCAAACATCTACAAACCACAAAAAACGCCGGGGGAGCTGAAAGTGGAAGTGCAAAACAATGCAGCCGGCATGGACAAAGAAAAAAGCCTACAGCGTCCCATTCTTTCGCTGCAGGCATTCCTCAATCCTCCAGTTCGGATATTACAATTACCTTTTCTCGCCGCCATTGTCAATCTCCGGTCTGTAAATTTTAATTTTCCCTTTTCAATTTGTTGACTTTCGCACTTCTTTCATAACTATCGGCAGATAAAGAACTTACAAGGCGACATTTTGGATGTCGGTTCGAATTGTAAGTTATTTCAAATAAAGGACTTATGTCGCGCCAATTTTAAAAAGTGCGAAAGTACACAATTTGGAAAGACAAAACAAAGTCTTCACGTTGCTGAAATGGTCTTTCCGTTCCCGTTGGTGGATTCCTAATCGGAAAAATCGAAAACAGGAAATGTTGGAAATGGAAAATGAAAAAAGCCAGACTCCCTTAGGGATATCTGGCTTCGGAGGAGGGTGATGAAATTCATTAGTTCAAAAATCGCCACTTAAACCTGTCGTTCCTACATATTATGACGAATGTTCGGGGCATTATGTTTATCCTTTTCTAAAAAACCAAACTAAACTTTTCGCACTCACATATCTCCTTTTTTAACAACGACTTACACGATTTTCAAAAGTGGCCTACAGAGTCGCCCGCATTCGAAATCTGACAATACCCCTGTGAGTAATTTACAACTCCTTATATCTCAAAGAGATACAAGACAGGGCAACGATCTTTTCGTCTCATACACTTGAAAAATAATCAAAACTCTCCCTGAAGAAAAACCATAAATTTCCTCTTTTTCAGGTCTAAAAACAAATTCCATACTAAAATTAAACGGAAAAAACAAAATTTATTTGACATCATATTCTCCAAACATATAATTTAGTTAGGTTGTTATAAAACATACTTTTATTTAATTATAGCAGTTTTAAGGATGGCTTTCAACAAGAAAAATAGGAAGGACGCAGAAGAATGGACAAAAGAATATCTTACGAGGCCATTGCCCCTTTGGCTGATTCCGGCCGAAATTTCAAATCTTTTTTGACCGATCAACTCGACACACTCAAGGCTCGCTGTGAACTGTTGTCCGGCACGGACCGGGTTTTGATGGAGTTGCTCTTACAGGGTCACTGCAAGTGCGCGGAGTTGGCGGTTTTATTGGGCGTCAGCGAATCGGCTTTGTCTCGTCGGATTCATCGCTTGACCGAGGTTTTGGGTGGGCAGTATTTGATTTGTCTTCGGCATTACAAACAGTTGTCGCCGGTGGAATGGAAAGTCGCCCGTCTGGCTTTCCTGAACGGCTGGTCTCTTCGGCAAATCGCCTGCCATACGGGGTTTTCGCTGTACCGCATCAGACAAATTTCCCACAAACTCAAACGCTGGGCAGATGCGCAAAAATCTTCCGCAGAGGATTCTGCTGCGCAGAAATAAACGACAGAAAAAGAACTCAAAAGTTAAAACAAGACACTGAAAAGGAGTTGGATATGAACACGCAGGTTTTTCAAATCCGCAAACATTTCCCCTTCACCCACACCATTACCGAGCGGATGGGGCAATTGATGAATCTGTTCGGACTAACGCTGTTTCGGCTTGAAAAGATGTCGTTTCGCCATGTAGTGGATGTTGAATTGCGTGCGGGGGACATCTGCTACATCACAGGCCCGTCCGGCGCGGGTAAGAGTGTTCTGTTGCGGGAAATGTATAATCTTGTGCCGCAGGACCAGCGAATTCGGCTGGAAGACATCCCACTTGAATCGAATCAATCGTTGATTGACAGTATCGAAGGCCCGATATTTGAGGCGGTTCGAACACTCAGTCAGGCCGGCCTGTCGGACGCCTTTGCGATGCTGCAGCGACCGGCGGTATTGTCTGTCGGCCAGCAGTTTCGTTACCGTCTGGCCCAGGCCCTGCTCAGCAATAAAGCGTATCTGTTTGCCGATGAGTTTATGGCTTCTTTGGAGCCGCTGACTGCCTCGGTCATTTGCCGTCAACTGCGCAATATTGCAACAAAAACTCGGCGAATATTTATTTTCGCCGGCGTCCACGACCATTTTCTGCCTGACCTGTGGCCCGATGTGATTGTTGTCAAATCCTACAATGGACAAACCCGCGTCATTCTGCAGGACCCGGCACGAAACACAACCCCAAAAATTTACCAGCAACGTCCCGAATCCCGATAAATCGGGACAAACAGAAAGGAACCTTTTATGACGCCGGTACGCCTGCCACCTTTCCCGCTCGTTGCTATCCCGCACCCGGCGGCGACAGATAAGTCAAACTCAAAATACTGTTCCGTTCTAAAAAATGTATCTATCGTACCGGGGACTATTCAGGATTATCATTATTTGGCAAGATTTCATTATCGTCGTTCGACGCTGGGGCCGGGTGCCGGCATTTGGGTGATTCGCAATCGCAATGCGGCACGATATGATTGCGATGGGCCTGTTGCGGTGATTGTTTATACTTATCCGGTGCCGAATGTTGCGGTACGCAATGCCGTCACGAAAAATTTTTTTGCCCGCCCGGATAAAGCCGAGGGATTATCTTTACTGAACCGGCACGTCCGGTGCATCAGTCGTGTGATTGTCGACCCGCGATGGCGCGGTCTGGGACTGGCAGGTTGGCTGGTGCGCGAAACGATGCCGGCGTTGCAGACAGCGATGATTGAATCGATGGCTCTGATGGGGCAGTTTCATCCGTTTCTGGAAAAGGCTGGCCTGCGTCGGTTCAATCCGCCCCAAAACCCGGCTGCCGAAAAATTGGCTGCGGCGCTGGAAATGCTGGGTATCGAGCGAAAGTGCTGGTATGACCCGCGGGCCGTGCAGGCGAAAATCGACTCGCTTTCGCCGCCTGCGGCGGAGTTTCTCGAACAACATATTCAGAGATTTCTCGGTAATTTCGGCACACGCCGCGATTTCAGCCCCGGCGTATGCCGCACCGCCTTTCTGCTGGAAAAATTGGCCTTCCGTTGGGCCTATTTTGTCTGGCTCAATCCCGACAAACCCGTTGAGGGACTACACGTTATCAAATCGCCGGTTCATTAATTTGAAAATGGAAAATTGTTGAAGGAGCTTTTTATGCAAACTCAAACCATTGTCATTGAACATCTTTGCCCGCATCCGGGAAATCCAAATCGAATGGACGACAAAACATTCGCCAAACTCTTAACGCATCTGAAGAAGACCGGCCGTTACGAGCCAATCGTTGTGCGCCCGCTGGCGGATAAAGAAGGGGCTTATCAGATTATTAACGGCCATCACCGCGTTCGCGCATTAAAGCAGTTGGGATACACCGAAGTGCAATGTGTCGTCTGGAACGTGGACGATACCGAGGCCCGGCTGCTTCTGGCGACGCTGAACCGTCTGCATGGAAACGACAACCCGGCACGCAAAACCGAATTGTATCGACAGCTCTCACAAAATCTGCGTCTGCCGGAATTGTCGAAATTATTGCCGCAGAATCTCAAAAGCATTGAACGGGTTATCGCCGGTCTTGCCAATAGCAAACAGAAGCGAACCGAACAGGCATTTTTAATACCGATGACTTTCTTTTTGACCGCCGAACAGAAAGAGGTTGTCGAAAAAGCTCTTAAAAAAGCCTGTGGTGATGATACCCAAAACAATGAATCGCAGCGCCGCGTCACAGGTCTGGTGAGATTAGCGGAGGTGTATTTGACACAGCACCCGACTGGAAAATAATCTTTTGTTGACCCCCCCGCTTCCATTCTGTTTAACGGCCGCCCAGGAGAAAACTCGCTGCGTTACGGAAACGGACAAACGGAGGGCCTTGAGTGGTAACTGTTTCGCCCGGCTCAGGCAGGGCGAAAGGCTCATACGAAAATGTTTTCCAATTGAACCGCAGCCAGCAGAATTCTTTATCCTCAAGCGGGACATCGAATGTAAAAGTCAGCTCTCTGGGCAAATGATCATCATCCAGTTCCAGAATCTCGACCGTCATACCATCCAGAATATACCGGCGGTTTTTTTCAAACATCCGACTGTCACAAAAAAGCCGGTCGGCCATGGCAAAGGCGTGGGAAAAATGCATCGGGCTGCTTTGGTTGGAAGCGAAGATATTGGCCTCTTTGCTTGTGATGATAAGTGTTTTATCATCTATCCGTTTGATTTCGAGAGCCGTATAGGCGGACGCCAGGGCCTGTATGGATTGCGGCGGGATAGGCCAGCCATAGTAAGCGGCATTAAACGGCATTACACAGACGGCAAGCTGGCAGGGCGCATTAACAATAACGACGCGGGAATCATTCGACAGCGAAATTTTGCCCAGACCCGCCGGATTAGCTAAAACGCCAAGCATGGCGGGAGCGACTTTGGGCGTGGTATATCGTGAAAGGGCGGCCATGGGGATATGAGCGACAAGAAGCATAATACACAGAATCCAGGCAAGGTATTTGTAGAGAGAAAATCCCGGCGACCCAAGTCGGTCCGATAATTTTGCGATACATAACTGCCACCAGAAATACAATGGCCGCAAACCACGCAATGTTATGAATGTGCATCAGGACGGGTGAATCCGGATACAGGCGATAGTCTATCCAGTGCGTCAGGGCCGTAAAGGGACGCCACAGGGAGCATTGAATATCGTCAGGGAGCCACCACGGCAGAACCCCATAATTTTTGCCCATCTTCCAGTGTTCTCTGTCGCGCGGGAAGCCAAACATTTCAGACATCACCGTTGACAATTGGCCCGCATTATCCGGCACGGCGCCGGTTCGGTAAAGCCCCGGTGGTATCTGCGAAGGCTTAAGCTGAGGAAACCTCTGGCCAAGGTCATCCATCATCAAGCCCGTTTTCAGCGCAGACAGCATCACAACCACGGCAATGCCGCCGAGTATCCAGGGCAGATATTTGGATTTGCCCTGTAGAAACCTTTGTTTTTCAGACCCCGAAGGGGTCACGAAGTATAATAGCCGGGAGGCGTAAGCCCCCGGAAAAAAGGATTTTTCTTCTTTTTTGAGCCCCAAAGGGGCGACAGAATTTGAACTTTTCTACAGAGCAATTTGGATTCAAAAAACCGCTTAAGCATCGTCGTGGAATACTATATCGTCAAATCAAAAACCATTATGAAAACTATGACTCCTCTGCACCGTCGGCGTTACCAGTATTTTCTCGGTTTCTCGCAAATTTGAGGAAAATGCCGATATGGCAGTACATCAAAAACATCCGCCGGGGTTAAAAAGAGGGATTTGCCCGCTTATCGGCTTTTGTCTGGCTTTTTGCGGTAAATTCGGTATAGTATCCGCGTCGTCGGTGTGTCTATCGGCGGCAAATACAGGGATTTATGTAAATGGAACAGGTTTTTTTCATTGATAAAATTGTTCCCGCCGACGCGGCGGCCGTGTCAATTACCGACAGTTCGTTTCTGTACGGGCTGGGGTTGTTTGAGACGATGCGCGCCGCCAACGGCTCTGTATTTTGCCTTAAAGACCATCTCGACCGCCTGTTTGCCAGTGCCGCGGCATTGAGTATTCCCTCCGGCTTGACCCCCGACTTTATCGAAGATGCTGTCGGGCAGGTGCTCAAGGCCAACCGTCTTAAAAATGCACGGTTGCGTCTAACGCTTTCCAGC
This sequence comes from uncultured Pirellulales bacterium, assembly GCA_964635075.1. Lineage (GTDB taxonomy): Bacteria > Planctomycetota > Phycisphaerae > Sedimentisphaerales > Anaerohalosphaeraceae > Anaeroglomus. The sequence continues at coordinate 148,360 of CAZWMN010000001.1, forward strand.
GGCCCGTTGGCGCAAACCGATACGCCTAAAGGTACGCTGCTGATTACCGCGACGGAATTTACGTCGTACCCGGAAGAATACTATGACAAAGGCGTGCGGGTTGTTCTGACGGATTTTCGCCAAAATCCCAAAGACCCAACCTGTGGCCATAAGACAACCTCTTATGCCTCCCGACTGATGGCGTTAAAAAAGGCCCACGAAAAACTCGCCACGGAAGCTCTGTGGTTCACCACGGAAAATACGCTGGCTGAAGGTTCCATCAGCAATGTCTTTCTGGTCAAAGACAACGTACTTTATACGCCCCGGGCCGATACGCCTGTACTGCCGGGCATCGCCCGAAGAACGGTTCTCGAACTGGCCAAGAAATTGAATATCAAATGCCTCGAACAGGATTTATTCGTTCACGACCTGCTTTCGGCGCAGGAAGTGTTTTTGACTAACGTGATTATGACCATTCTGCCGGTCACGTCGATCGAATCGCATACTGTCAGCGACGGCAAGGTTGGAACAATCACGAAAAAACTAACGGAGGCATATAGGGATTTGCTGAACACATAGATTGAAAAAGTAATTTGTTGAGTTTTTCATAATGAGGATTTACCGAGAATGAAAATCAGTACGTTTTTTAAGTTATTTCTTGCGACATTCGTTATCGGCTGCGGATATTTGCTCTGGCAGACGGGAATTTTTTGCCGAGGCAAATGCGCGTTGAGAAATGCAATCATTCCTTTGGCCGCTACGGCGGAAGAACCAAACGCTGTTCAGACCGCCCAGCCGCAGCAAACGGTGGCCCAACAGCCGCAAATGGCAGCGGCACAGCCGCCGCTGGAACTCTCGGCCATCAACGCTAAGGAACAAACGGTCATCCTCGGCAAGCTTTATGAAAAGGTGGAAAGGCACGCGGATTTGGATAAATATAAATTCCAAATCGAATTTACAAACCGCGGGGCCGCGGTCAAAAAGGTCAGCCTGTGTGAATTCTCGGAGAGAAATTCCGACGGCAAAAAACCGTATGTGCTTTTCGAGCCGGTTCAATTCGAGAAAACATCCGATGTTCAGCCGGCAAAATGCAACAATTTCTTTTCGCCTCTGTATGCGTTGGCTAATAAAAAACTGTACCTGGCGTTAAAGAGCCAAAGCGCTCTCGCCAAGGAAGATTTACCCTATATCGAGCTGGACAGGCTCAATTGGCGAGTGCTCCGCGCAAGCGAGAACGAGGTTATTTTCGAAGCGGTACTCGGCGAAGTTACGGAAGAACAGAGCAAAAACGTAATCAAGACTCCGATTATGCGGATACAAAAAAAATATGCTGTTTCCCCAAGCGATTACAAAATGGAATGTGAAATTGCGATTGAAAACCTGACGAAAGAACCGCTTTATGCGGAATTGGAAATACAGGGAACCAGCGCAATCATGTCCGAGGAATTTCGCACCGAAGACCGGAATATCAAAAAGGGGTTTCTTGTTGACGGAAAAGACATTAAATCGCGGGCGATGTTGTTTACCGCGATAAGAAACACGGAGAGACAAAAAGTAGTCCCGTCCAAAGGATTTTTGGAAACCATAAAAAATCTTTTTGGAATAAAGTCGGCAAGCCCCGACGAGATTCTCGCGATTCCGTACGACAATTCGCAGCCTCCGTTTCTCTGGGTTGCGACGACCAATAAATATTTTGCCGCCATCGTTCATCCGACCTCTGGCGCGAATAGTGCTGGCGGTATGATGTCGTTTCGCGCCGCGGAGTATTATGACCTTGATATTACATCGTTGAAACAGACCAAAAACGCATCCGCCAGCTATGTTCTGGAGACGACCCAAAAAATCGAGCTGCTTCCCAATACTTCGGAAAATAACGCCTGCACTCTCAAGATGGATGTATATTGGGGGCCTAAAGACCACAAGGTTTTCTCTGAAAACAAAGAATTCAGCGATTTGGGATACGTCCAGACAATCGATTTCAGTTCCTGCTGCTGTCCGCAGGGGTTTATCGGTCCGCTGGCCTTCGGCATCGTCTGGCTGATGAACGCGATGTATCACTGGATGGGACCGCTGGGCAACTATGGCGTCGTCATTATGTTCTTCGTGTGTCTGATTCGGCTCGCCCTTCATCCGCTGACCAAGAGCGGCCAGATACAGATGATGAAGATGCAGAAGATGTCGCCCAAGATTCAGGAAATTCAGCGTAAATACGCCAACAACAAAGCCGAAATGCAGAAGCAGACGATGCTGCTATACAAAGAAGGCGGCGTGTCGCAGATGATGTTTATGGTGCCGATGTTTCTGCAGATGCCCATCTGGATTGCGCTGTGGACGGCGGTCAGTATTAGTATTGATCTGCGGGGACAGGCTTTCCTGCCGTTCTGGATTACGGACCTGTCCGGGCCGGACGCAATTATCCGATTCAAACCGATCGCTCTGCCGCTGCTGGGAGAATTTGGTTCCATCAACCTGCTGCCGCTGCTGATGGGCGTGGTGATGTATCTGCAGACGAAACTGACGCCGACATCGCAGACGGCCCCGGCCAGTCCGGAAATGGCCCAGCAGCAAAAGATTATGTCGGTGATGATGGTAGCGCTGTTCCCGGTGATGCTGTATAATGGCCCGTCGGGTGTGAATCTGTACATTATGTCCAGTATCGCCGCCGGCGTCGTCGAGCAGTATGTCATCCGCAAACATCTGCGGGAAAAACAGGCCGAGGAAGAAGAAACCCTTATTCCTGCAACGGCTAAACTCGCCAAGGTCAAAAAGAAAAAACCAAAACCGTTGTTCCGCTTTGACCGCTGATTCAGATTCGCAAAGATAAACAAAACGGGCCGGCTTAATAACCGGCCCGCCATACAATGTCGCTACTGGTTTGGACCCATAGACACCACCCACTGGGTTTTGTCATACTTCATCGTGTAAGAATAGGTTACTATCGTCGCCTTTTGTCCTGTGGTGTTGGCTTCAAGCTGTAAATCCCACCGCAGGATACCCCTGGGTTTTTCCGTACGCAGGTATTCCGCGTCAGTGCTTAACGGGTGCGATATCTTTTTAATCTCAATAGACAACGACTCATTTCCCGTATAAGGAACCCGGTCGAGCAGCCGCAGCTTGACCGGAACATTTTTATAGTTGCTCAGCGCAATGCGGTAATCCTGTTCATTGTACCGGCTGCCCAGCAGCGTCTCGGTCTTTTTATCTGTGAACTCGCGGACAACCTGTATCTGCGAGTCAATGCCGAAGCCCGCGGTAAACGTCTGTCCGCTGGTCACCAGTTTCATATCTGACCGGCCGACAAATTCGCCGTTGCGGAACATCGACGCCGGCCCGGGCAGCAAAATGGTATCGCTGGTGTTGGTGATATCCGCCTGCAGATACACATAGTCGGTCAGCACAGGACTGGCCATGAACACAAACTCTGCCGGGCATTCCATCGACGTGATGTTGAGAATCTGCTGTTCCGTCCGGCTCGGCAGCGATAACTTGCCTTTCATCGCATACATCACGCTGACGCCTTCGTTCTGCGCGGTGACAAAAATCCGCTGCTTCATCTCGTCCAGCATCCGGCGGTCCGCCTCCAACTCCATCATCTGGCTGCTGATGGCAATGGTATTCAGTTCCCGCTGGGCCTGGATACCTTTGGCCAGCGCTTCTTTCCTGGATTGAATCAGAGCGCCGAACCGCTGTCCTTGGTTGATATAGTCACCTCCGAATCCTGTTTTCTGCTCGATCGCCGCCTTTGGGGTGGTTTCTTGTGAGAGATATGACCCGCCGGCTCCCAGCGTCACCTGCATCGGTACCAGCATCGGCGGTGCGGAAATTATACTCGGCTGGGCTGTGCTTAACGCCAGCTCCACATTATTCCAGTCTTCGCCGCTGGACTGATGAACCATCGCGTTGTATTCCACTTTCGCTTGTTTCTTGTCGGCGACGGCCCGCAGGTTATACTGCGCCGACCAGTTTGCGTCCCGCACTAGATAGCTCAGCAGGATTTCGCCTTTCGCTCCCTCGCCGCCGGAAATATACACCACCGCCTGCCGAACCACCTGTTGGCGACTCTTCGAGAGCTTTTTAAGTTTTTCTTCCAGTTGGGCCAATTGTTTTTCCAAATCCTGTCTTTCATTCTCCAACCGGAGATTTTCCTTGTGAATCTCGATAGCTTTTTGATCAAGATATCCGGTCAATCTTTCAAAAGCCCCCACGTCCAATTTGCCCACATTCAAATCTCTGTTGGTTACGTCGATGCTGAGTTTCCACTGCTCATAGTACTTATCCCAGCGGCATTGTGAAAGTTCCCGGTCGCGATTAGCGTTGTAAATTTTGCGTTTGACCTGTTCAATCTGCTCTTTCAATTGAAGAACCTGCTGGCGTGCGTCCTCGCTAACGGCCTTTTCACGATAGCGGACGCTCAGCACGGAAACTGAACCGTCCGATTGCGCGTACAGACTTTCGGGCAGGATTTTTTCCGGCAGGTCCTCAACCAGCAGTTCCACGTCGCCTCCGCCCTGCGGAATTTCCACGCTTCGCGTTACCAGAGCCTGGCCCCGATAGACAATCACCGACGTAATCGGCCCATCGACCGCCACCGGCTCGGCAAACGTACAGGTACACATAACGCAAAAAACCAAACAAATCGTACAAAGTTTCATAAAATTCTCCCTTCGCAAAAAAGTGGAGTCATTAGGTTTCCCGTAATTTTTCGACGCTGTATTCCGTCGTTGCCGAACGGTTATTTTCTGGTGCTTTGCACCTGGGTTTGGGACATTTTATCTTCCTGTGCTGCAGATTGGTCTTTTTCATCCCAATAGAGGTAGTTTCGATGGACGGGCTTCGATTCGGACTGGCTGTCGGAGCAGGTGTCAAAAATTACTTTGTCCTTGGTTTCTACAATACGCATGAGGCTGCTGCCGGCAATGGGAACCTTTTTTTGCCCTGTTACATACTGTATCGACAGGAACTGTTTTGCCTGTTCGAGAGTCGGGCCTTCATATTTTTTATCCTTTTGATACTCAGCAACGGCTTCGACGGCGGCGGCACGGAGCAGTTTATCCCACAGTTTGATAAAGAGTTTTTCCGATTCGTAAATATCGGCGGATACGAAACGCCCGTTAATCGCCACTACAAGACCCGCCGAACGCTTTTTATCTCTGACTACAGGCGACAGCTTCTCCATGTACGCGTTGATGAATTCCTTCAAATCCTTGTCTTCGAGTGTTAATTGCAGACTGGACGCCGATTGAGGAGACTGGACGGACTGTCCGACATTCTTAGATAATTTCTCCTGATCGCTCTTCACTTCCTGCCAGACGCGGCTCTGATTTCCTTCGTATCTGGCCGCCACTTGCAATTCCCTCGACGACAGGCGGTCTGTAGAGCTGGAGAATTTGTCACTGGCTTCCTCGCCGCGTTTCGACCAGCGGCCGTGCTCCACACAGAACGAGTTCAGGCTGAGTTCCTTCTGCTGGGGAGTAAGAACGTAGTCATACTGGATTGTGCGATCCTGCCTGCCGCCCTTGACGATGTCGCCGGACTGAATAAAGATGTTGACATTCTCGGCATGGTTGATAATGGTCAGATTGCCGACCGAGCCGGTTTCAACAATGGTAACCAGCTTTTTTTCAAGAGCTTCCTGCAAAGTCAGGTAATCTTTGTCAGAACCACTTTGCTTTTTGTCTTCAACCAGCCAGATGGACAGGTTTTGGTGCGTGTAAGGGCCGGACAAGCCATAGATGGCATTGGGGTCGACAATTGTGGCATCGGGAGCATCCTTCGGCTTAGGCTTGCTTTTCTCCAAGGCCGGAACCGGCAGCGCCAGACTCAAAGAAAAAATGCAAAATACCACGGATACGATTGAGGACGTTTTCATAATTATCTCCTTTCGGAAAAGTGTTGTTTTTATATTTATCGCTGTGTCTTTCGCATGGTTTGTCCTTCGACCATCCCTTTGCGGCTTCGGTTCCAGTTGGATTCGTCGAGCTTATCGGCCTGCTGTGCGTTGTCGGCGGCATAACTGTCCAGCCGTCGGCAATCATAATCTTTCGCACAGGTTTGCAGATAGATAGCATTTTCGCGGAGTTGCTGACGAGCCTGTTCAACCTGCCCCTCGTCCCGAAGTTTCATCGCCGTTTCATTTCGCTCGACGGCCAGCATCTCAGCCACATCGGCCATTACACGCTTGTTGATATTGGATTCCACGGCTTTATCCGACACGCTGACCGTGGACACGACAACCGCCGACTGCCTGCAATCTGTTTTACTCAATAGGTTGTTATAGCAGACAATCACCTCGGAAATATCGTCTGTCTTTCCCTCTTTTCGAGCTGATGCTTCCATCTCCACAATGGCGTACTTTTCATGCCCGCTGTAGATATGATTCAAACCGAGAATTACTTTCTGGCCGTCGATTTTGCCCTCGCGCCCCAGAATCCGCACCAGCCGGACGTCACGCGGGCAGGTAATCTCAATCCTGACATCCTGCGCCACAACGGAAAGCGTTCGGGAAAATTCCTTGTCGAAAATCTCCGTCAAATCGTCGGCTTTCTCGGCAAAATAGTGTCCGCCGTCGCTGTTGAACGCCAGCCTGCTCATCAGGTCTTCGTTGTAACCCAGCCCAAGACCAATCGTGGTTACCGAAATGCCTTCCCCCGCCAGGTCCGTGCCGAGTCTTCCAAGTTCTTCCGGCTTTCGTGGCCCGACGTTGGCAAGCCCATCGCTCAAGAGAACAATCCGGTTGACTCTTTCCCGCGAAATGAATTTCCGCACTTCGTCAGCCCCCGTTTGCACCCCGGCGTAGAGTGCCGTAGTCCCATCCGCCTCCAATTCACGAATTTTCCCCCTGACCGCCTGTTTATCGGTCAGCTTTGTCGCCGGGACGAGCACCTGAATCCTGTGATTGTAGGCAACCACGGAAACAATATCGTCGCGATTGAGCCGGTTCACCGCCAGTATCGCCGCTTCCCTGGCCTTTTCCATCTTGCAGTCCGAACTCATCGAACCGGACTTGTCAATCACAATCGCCACATTGACCGGCGCTCGCCTTTTCCATCCCCTGTCCGGGCAGCCCGTCAGCCCCACCCGCAGATAGAGCGTTTGTCTTTCATCCGCTTTCAGTACGGGCCTGTCCAGTTCGACAGAGAGTTTCACACTCTGTGTCTCCTCTGCTGGCGCAATCGCCGACAACAATCCCGCCATCAGCAGTGCAAAAATAAATTGAGTTTTCATAAGCATCTCCTTTCGATAAAAAATCTTTTCGTCACTGTTTATATGATACGGCATAGCCGTCAAAAGGAGATGTAAAGAGTCTGTAAAAAGAGAGAGGTTTGTTTTACAGACAATTTACAATTGTCTGCACGGGATTTTGTCTATAATGTATAAGGCAGCTAAACCAAACAGGACGTTTTATGGAAACGCAAAAACATATACTGGTTATTGAAGACGAAGAAAAAATCCGCAACGGACTTAAGGATTTTCTGGAGTTTCACGGTTTCGTGGTTTTCATCGCCGAGGATGGCCTGGCCGCCGATCGTCTGGTCAGACAGCAAAAGTTTGACTTGGTTCTGCTGGATTTGATGCTGCCGCACATCAGCGGACAACAATTATGTGCAGCGTGGCGCAAACAGGGCCTGCTGACGCCCGTTATTATGCTCACCGCCAAAGGTCAGCAGCACGAAAAAATTGAAGGGCTTGACCTCGGCGCCGACGACTACATCACCAAGCCGTTTTCTCTGGAGGAACTGCTGGCCCGTATCCGCGCCGTCCTGCGGCGAACGGACCCGTCCCGCAGCGTGGGAAAACAATTTGCCTTCGGGCCGTTCACGGTGGATATGGCGGCGCTGACCTTGTCGCTCAACAACCGCAAAACAACAATATCACCCCGCCACGCCCAGATGATTCAATGGTTCGCCGCGCACCCCAATCGTGTCATCAGCCGCGAGGAACTTTACGAAACTGTTTGGCGCGAATCAATGGAAGGCATCGAAACACGCACCGTCGATATGCACATCGTCCGCCTGCGGGAATTGCTGCATCAGGCCGGAGCCAAAAGCGAATTGATTCATACCGTCCGCGGCGCCGGCTATCAGTATATCCCTGTCGAGAAAACTTCATAATCGGATGGAATATGCATAAACGTTTCACAATCATTTGTCTGGTCTTAACCGCCGCGATGGCAGGCCTGTATGCCCTCGGCAGCAACGCCCTGCGGATACATGCTCAGAGTCTCCAGAGGGAACGTCAGAACCAGTTTATCTCGGTCGCCGAGCAAATCCGCCTCGACATCAAACGCAAACTGGACGAATTTGTCCAGGCCGAGCAGAAACGGCCTTATACGGATTACCTCCCGGTCTATGTGCCGGAAACAACCAACGAAGCCGCGGCGTACGTACGCAGCCCGCTGGCCGATTCACTCTCGCACGGGCTGGCCTACGGCCATTTTCAAATCGACTCCGACGGCAATATCATTCTGCCCTGTCAGCCCGACACAGCCGGACAGCAAGCCAAAGCGGATATTCAGCCTTACTTGAACATTCTGCGAAATAACCTGCTGCCGGCGCTGGCCGGTAAAGAACAATTGCTCGCCGGGCGAATTAACACATTTTTAAAGCCGTCCACTGATTCTTTTGGCGTAGCGTTTGACGACGCCGATCGGCAATTAGCGAAGCCGACTCAACAGCCTCAACCCGCCGAACAAAGAATGAGGTCCAGTACCGGCGGAAAACAGGAATATGCCAAAAAATCGGCGGCCGAACCGGAAATGACTCGCAGCGGAAAATACCCCGTCCGCAGCCTCGAAGAACCTCAACAACAGCAGACGCAGGTCTTGCAACAGACCCGCCAGGCCGCGGAACTGAACATCCAGACCGCCGTCAAGACCACTTATCAGGAAGACAAAAAAACCAAACTCGCCGACTCGCTGGCAAAACGCAATGAGCAAATGCCTCCGCCAATGCAGACTATGGTGGAAAACAAGTCTAAAGCTCAGCAGCCCGCCGGGCCGCAGTCACAAATGGGCATTGCCGAGCAGAAGCTGGACGCAGTATCTCCGCAGACTGTGCAAATCCGCATTGAGCCGTTCGTACCAATCCTCGTACCGTACCCCCAAAAGACCGAGGGAATTTTTGAAGGACAGGTCTTTCTCCTGCGCCACGTTCAGATCGAAAAAACCCACCTTGTACAGGGCTTTGAGCTCAACGAAACTGAACTGCTCAGCCAGGTCAAAGATTCCGCCAATCGTTTTCTGCGACGGGGAATGGGGGTCGCCATCTCACGGGACGAACGTCCTGACGCCGCCTATACTGCGATTCTCGACTTTGATTTCGGCCAACTGGGGCTGCACCTGCTGGAGCAGGACCCGGCCTGGATTACCCATCGCGTTTCGCTGCTGAGCAACTGGTTTTATGCCATCACTTTCATCGTCGCCCTGGCGGTTATATTGGCAATGCTCAGCCTCTGGAGAAGCCTGTCCGAACAATTGCGCCTCTCCAAAAAGAAGGACGACTTCATCTCCGCCGTCTCCCACGAACTCCGCACGCCTCTGACATCCATCCGAATGTACGCCGAGATGCTCGAAAAAGAATGGGTGCCGACCGAACAGAAACGCAGGGAGTATTATGCCGGTATGCGGCAGGAAACTGAACGGCTCAGCCGCCTGATTGAAAACGTCCTGGATTTCTCGCGGATTCAGCGGGGCAAAAAACACTATCAGTTTGTGATGGGAGACCTGAATGACAGTCTGATGCGGGCGGTACAATTAATGGAGCCGTGCGTAAAAAAAGCCGGTTTCGAACTGCACACCGAATATGCCGAACTTGAGCCGTTCGCCTTTGACCGCGACGCGGTGACGCAGATTGTCATCAACCTGATTGACAACGCCTGTAAATACGCCCGTCCCGCCGCCGATAATCGTGTTATCCTGCGAACAAAAAAACAAAACGATTATGTGCTCATTGAAATCGAAGACCACGGCCCCGGCGTCCCACGCCGCGAACAAGCCCGTATTTTCGACGCATTTTATCGTTGCGCCGATGAATCCACCCGTCAAACCACCGGCACAGGACTGGGGTTGGCTCTGGTCAAACGCTTCGCCGAGGCCCATCGCGGGTTCGTGCAATTGACCCCGGCAAGTCCTTCCGGCTGCATCTTTCGCGTCGCCCTGTCCTTGTCCAAACCTCTCAATACCTGACCTGATTTGTCATATATGCGACTTTGTATATTTTAAACCGCCGATAAAAGTTGAAAAATTCAGGGCCGGGGTTTAGATTATACAGCCAAGAGAAAACTTCTTCCTTCAGGCTTTGGATTTTTATGTATTCTCCGGACGATACCATTGCTGCGGTTAGTTCACCTTCGCTTCTGCCGGCACAAATCAGCAGAACGATAATCCGCATCAGCGGAGATAAGGCATTCGAAATTTTCAACTCTCAAATCTCAGATTTTAATTTTATTTTGTTGGACTCTCCGATTGTCCGTAAACGGGGGATTTATCCATTCCGTATTCATTTGCCCGACGGCGTCTGGACCGACGGCACAGCGTATTGTTTCGTCGCTCCTGCATCCTATACCGGTCAGGATGTAATCGAACTGCATCTCCTGGCCGCTGGGCCGGTGGCTGAAGCGGTTTATCAACAGATTCTAAAATGCGGTTTTCACCAGGCTGGGCCGGGGGAATTCACGCTGCGGGCGTATCTCAACGGCAAATTCGATTTATCGCAGGCCGAGGCGGTAATGCACATCGTCTCAGCCGGAAGCGAAAACCAGCTCGCCGCGGCGCAGCGGCTGCTCAGTGGCGGCTTAGCGGGAAAAATCGCACAGGTACGCAACGATTTGCTGGAGCTTCTGTCCCTGCTGGAGGCGGGACTGGATTTCACGGAAGAAGACGTCGAATTTGTTCAGCCTCAACAGGCGTGTGAAAAAATTAAAACGCTTTCGTCGCAGATTCAAAGTATTCTGGACGGCGCCGTGCGATGCGAGGAATTGATGGATTTGCCGGCGGTGGGGCTGGCCGGCCTTCCCGGCGCCGGCAAAAGCAGCCTGATGAACGCCCTGACCTCACAACCCCGCAGCATCGTTTCAGATTCGCAGGCAACGACGCGGGACGTGCTGACGGAATTGCTGGAATTGCCCTGCGGCTGGTGCGTACTGTTTGACTGTGCGGGACTGGGACTCAAAAATACGGATACGCTCGACGAGCTGGCCAAAGACGCGGCGCTTCAGGCGCTGCGGTCGGCTTCGGCGGTGATTTTCTGTGTGGACCTGGCCGGTGAAAACCAGCAGGACGCAGCGCATATTTTCAGGCAGTTGGGGGCAAAGACATTTATCGCCGTCGGCACTAAGGCGGATTTGCTGAACGCGACAGTCATTCAACAAAAACAGCGGCAACCGAAAGATTTATTCGGAATTGAGTTTCTCGTCACCAGCGCAGCGACCGGCGCCGGTCTGGAATCGTTGAAAATGAAGCTGTCGGAGGCGTTATTATCAGTCGTGGAGGGTGAAAGCGAGACCGATCCGCGGATTGCGACCAATCTTCGACATCGGCAAAAGCTCGAATCGTCTCTCAAGCGCCTTGCCGAGGCCGCCGAAGAAATATACAACGAACATCCGGAAGTCGGGGCGATGCTGCTCCGCTCGGCCTGGCAGGAACTGGGCGGACTGGAGCACGAACATATTGACGAACGAATCCTGGATGTAATCTTTTCGAAGTTCTGTATAGGTAAATAGGTTTCCGCCTTCAGGGCGGTATCCACAGTTTTGATTTTTGGATTTTAAATTTTAATTTTTTATGGCTGTACTTCGTATTATCACCGGCCTGATGCGCAATACCAGCTTTGAGCTGGAAAAAAATGGCCCGGCCAAGACTCTCGGCCGAGGCCAGGGTATGGGCTTTGCGCTGTTCGACAAAGCGGTGTCGCGCAGACACGCCGAGATTTTCTTCCGCGACAGCCAGTGGTTTATCCGGGACGCCGGCTCTTCCAACGGAACCTTCCTCAACGAACAGCGGATTACAGAATCCATCCCGCTCAAAAACAACGACCAGATCCGCTGCGGTGCCACAGTACTCCTGTTTGAGGCCGAGGCGGTACCGTGCATTTTGGAACCGCCGAAAAAAGAAAACGCGAGAGTCGAGCTGAAACTGGATTCAAGCGAGACAATGGTGGCCGTTGCGTTTGACCATTTGCAGAGCAAACAATCGGCACAGCAGCGCCAGCGGCTGCTGCAGGCAGGACAAGCGGCGATGAACCTGTCGCACGGCATCAAAAATATCCTTCAGGCCGTCAACACCGGCAGAGAAATCGTCGATTCGGCGCTGACCCATGGTGAACTGGACCCGGCACGCAAGGGCTGGAACATCCTCAAACGCAACCTCGAGCAGATTCAGAAACTCGTGCTGGATATGCTCAAGTTCAGTAAGGAGACGGAGCTAAAATTACAGCCGTGTCAGTTCAACCGTCTGGTGGAAAGTGCTGTTCAGATAGTTCAGCCGCAGGCCCAGATGAGAAACGTCGCCGTTACGATGCAGCTGGACGAGCAGATCAGCCTCGTGCGCGTGGACCCCGACCGGATACAAGACGTGATTTTGAATCTGACGCTCAATGCCGTCGAAGCAGTCGAGCCGGGCAAAGGCCACGTCACCGTCAGCACGGAAATCGACCACGACCGAAACTCTTTGGTACTGCGGGTGTCCGACAATGGACCAGGCATTGACGATTTGAGCAGCCTGTTCGAGCCGTTCCATTCCACCAAAGGCCAGATGGGCGTCGGCCTGGGATTGGCCATCGTCCGTAAAGTCGTCGTCCAGCACAAAGGCACCGTCGATGCCCAGAGCATCCCCGGCCAGGGGACGATATTCACTGTCCGCCTGCCCTATCTGCCCGCGGAAACGGCAGCCAAACCGTCATAAAACACACCCTCGAAAGAATCTACCCACTTTACAGACGCCGCATTTTTCCTTTGGACAAGCGCTTTCGGTATAATACAATATCCGGAGATGGATTTGTTTTTCACGGGAGTTAATTATGGCAAAATCCAAAGCGAAAAAAGCGTCGCACATTTGTATTCTGACCGTGACGGGCAAGGATAAAGTGGGCATCATCGCCCGCATCGCCGGCACGATGGCCAAGGCCAACATCAACATCATCGACGTCAGCCAGAAAATTATGGACGAGTATTTTGTGATGAGTTTGGCCTGCGACATCGCCGCCGCGACCATCGACCTGCCGACCATCCACAAACAGCTTCAGAAAATCGCCAAAGAGTTGGACCTCAACATCACCTTCCAGCACGAAAATATCTTTAAGATGATGCACAGAGTGTAAAGAAAATAAAAAGGTAAAAGGCGAAAACGTTTCGAATAAACTTTTTCCTTTGGAGATAACTGATTATGTCCATTACCGTTGAAGAAATTTTTGAAACCGTCAATATGACCCTGCGGCAGCACTTTGATATCCGCACGGTAACGCTGGGTATCAACCTGAAAGATTGTATGGACAGGGACCTCGACCATTTCTGCGGTCGGGTGTTTGGCCGTATCAGCGAAAAGGGTAAACTGCTTAACGCCGTCGCAGACGCCATCGAAACCAAATACGGCATTCCCATTACCAATCGGCGTATTGCGGTCACACCTGCGTCGATTCTGCTGGAACCGCTGCCGCGCACGCAAACCGCGGTGGTGAGAGTAGCCAAAACACTTGACGCCGCCGCCGCTAAAGCCGACATTGACTTCATCGGCGGCTTCGGCGCACTGGTTCATAAAGGCGCCACCAGCGCCGAAGAAAATCTCATTCATTCGCTGCCAGCAGCCATCTCACAAACTAAGCGGGTCTGCGCGTTTTTCAATCTGGCCAGTACCCAGGCCGGGATGAATATGACGGCCATCGAACAATTCGGCCATATCCTCAAAGACCTGGCCAAACGCAGTAAAACCGGCATCGGCTGTGCCAAAGTCGCCGTCTTCGCTAACGCGCCGGAGGATAATCCCTTTATGGCCGGCGCCCATCACGGTATCGGTGAACCGGATTACTCGCTCAATATCGGCATTTCCGGTCCAGGCGTCGTCAAAACCGTTATCGAACAAAATCCCGATTGCGACCTGACGGAATTATCCGAAGTGATTAAACGCACCGTCTTCAAAATCACCCGCGCCGGCGAATTGATTGGTCGGGAAGTGGCTGAAAAAATGGGCATACCTTTCGGTATTGTAGATATCTCGCTTGCCGCGACGCCCAAAGCAGGCGATTCCGTGGCTGAAATTGTCGAGGCGATGGGCGTATCGCGGATGGGCCGTCCCGGCAGCACCGCCGCCCTGGCCTTACTTATCGACGCGGTCAAAAAAGGAGGCTCAATGGCCTCCGGCAACGTCGGTGGACTTTCCGGCACGTTTATCCCCGTCAGCGAGGACGCAGGGATGATTCGCGCCGTCAAAGAAGGCGCTTTGTCTCTCGATAAACTCGAAGCCCTGACCAGCGTCTGTTCGGTTGGTATGGATATGTTCGCCGTTCCCGGTAATACCCCGGCCGATGTCATCAGTGCCATCATTGCCGACGAATTGGCTATCGGCGTCGTCAACAACAAAACCACCAGTGTCCGCATCATCCCCGTGCCGGGCAAAAAAGCCGGACAAATCGTGCATTTCGGAGGACTCCTCGGTTCGGCGCCGATTATGCCCGTGCCAAAATTGGCCAGCCCGAAATTCATCGCCCGCAAAGGCCGTATGCCCGCCCCGATGCAGGCCCTGCGAAACTAAATTACGCCTCTTTTTTTCGCGTAGCGCAAGATACCTGCGGCTTGTTTTCGTCTGCCCATCACGATATAATGAGAACAATGTTCACGGTAATGGTGGAAACTGAATTTTTCGCCGAACATCAGTTGACGATGCCCGACGGAAGCAAAGAATCGCTGCACGGCCATCGGTGGAGAGTCGCTGCGGCTGTCGCGTCGGAATCGCTCGATTCGACGGGGCTGGTGTTCGATTTTCACAAATTAAAGGAATTGCTGGATAAAATTATCAGACCTTTTATCGGTCAACGGCTGGAAGCGTGTCAGCCGTTTCGGCTGGCCAATGCCTCGGCGGAAAATGCCGCCCGGTATATTTTTGACCGGCTGGCAGGGCAGATAACGCCCCCGGCACAGCTTTGCTGGGTGGAAGTTACAGAGACCTCCGGCTGTAAAGTCCGATACGAACCATAGATTTTCACTGGAGAGGGTTTCACAAGAAGTCGAAATAAGGAAAAGGAAAAAGGCAAACAGAAAAAAATGGAGTCGCCTTTGGCGGCGAAATAATACATGCTTTGTCAGATTTGCAAAGAAAAC
The DNA here is from genome assembly GCA_964635075.1 of uncultured Pirellulales bacterium. Classification (GTDB taxonomy): domain Bacteria; phylum Planctomycetota; class Phycisphaerae; order Sedimentisphaerales; family Anaerohalosphaeraceae; genus Anaeroglomus. The sequence goes on from CAZWMN010000001.1 coordinate 163,645, forward strand.
ACCGCCACGATTCACCTGACCGAAATTGAGCAGGGTCAGCGCACCGAGACGCACCTGTGTCAGCAGTGCGCCCAGAAGCAGGGCCTTGCGGTTCAGGCGCAGATTCCGCTCAATGAATTGCTGAGCAATCTGCTGGCCGCGGCCAAGAGCGTATCGGAGGCCCAAGCCCCCGGATCAGCTTTCTCTCAGCCGGATGTGCCCTGTCCCCAATGCGGGATGACGTTGCGGAGGTTCAGTGAGACCAGTCTGCTGGGTTGCCCGGAGGATTACAGACTTTTCCAGAACGAATTAATGCCGTTGATTGAGCGCAGCCACGCAGGCCATTCACAGCACTGCGGCAAAGTCCCGTCGCGGACCGACCAGCGGCAGAAAAACGAAGTGGAGTTGCTTCAATTGCGTCGCCAGCTCGAACAGGCCGTTAAAGCTGAAGATTATGAAACCGCCGCGCGGCTGCGCGACCAGATTCAGCAATTACAATGAAGCCGGCAAATCTTGTAAATCAATCCAGTTCATGGTTTGGGGCCGAAGGCCCCGCCTGTGATATCGTCATTTCTTCGCGCGTGCGTCTGGCGCGGAACTTGGCGGGCTTCGAGTTCCTGCCGTGCTTATCGCCGGAGCAAAAACAGGAAATTCTCGATAAACTCCGCGAGGCGATTTTGTCGTCGGAGCTGGGGGACACGGTATTTTTTGTCGATGTGGACCACGCCGCGGCGCTGGAGCGGCAGTTGCTGATGGAACGGCATCTTATCAGCCGGCAGCACGCCGCAGGCAAAGGTCCGCGCGGCGCGGTAATTGCCTCCGGCGAGGCCTTTACCGCGATGATTAACGAAGAAGACCATTTGCGGATGCAGGTTTATGCGGCTGGGCTGAATCTGCACGATTGCTGGCGGCGAATCAACCGCATTGACGACGGAATTGAGCAGAAGGTCGAATACGCCTTTGATTCGCAGCTGGGGTATTTGACGGCCTGCCCGACTAATCTGGGGACGGGAATCCGGGTCTCGGTTATGCTGCATCTGCCGGCGCTGAAGCTGACGGGACATATCGAAAAGTTCATCACCGCGGCTAAAGATGCCGATTTAGCGGTTCGCGGCCTGTTCGGCGAAGGTACCGACGCCATCGGGGATTTTTATCAATTATCCAATCAGGTCACGCTGGGCGTGCGGGAGGAACAGGTTGTCGAAGAGATGTCAAAAAATATCGTGCCGCGGATTGTCGAGTATGAAAAGGCGGCCCGTCAGGCCCTGCTGGACGAAAGACCGCATACGCTCGACGATAAAATTCAGCGGGCGCTGGGCGTACTGCGAAGCGCCTGCCTGATCAGTTCGCAGGAATCGCTCTACCTGCTCAGCAGCGTTCGGCTGGGGGTCAATCTGGGGCGGGTGCCGGAAGTGTCGCTGGCAATAATCAATGAACTGTTTTTGCAGACCCAGCCGGCCCATTTACAGATTCGCGCCGGCAAGATGCTCGACGCCGACCAGCGCGACGCACTCCGCGCCCAGGTCATTCGACAAAAATTGTCCAACAATTAAACCCAGCGAAATCGGCATACTTACCTCCTTTTCTGCCAAAATGGCATAGACAGACCTTTTGCAATAGTATATAAAACTATATATTCTAAATGGTTATGGCCTCAAAGACGGACTGGCACAGGCTTTGCACTTTGTTTGACCTGCGCGAAAGTGCGATAACTTAACCGCTTCTTCAGAAACAGGAGCAAAACTATGGGAAAAATCATAGGCATAGACCTCGGAACAACCAACTCCGTCGTGGCGGTAATGGAAGGCCCGGCCCCAAAGGTGCTGATTAACGCCAACGGCTCACGCTTGACGCCCTCGGTGGTCGGCTTCACCGACAAGAGCGAACGGCTGGTCGGACAAACCGCACGCCATCAGCAGGTGACCAATCCCAAAAACACCGTTTTTTCCATCAAGCGGTTTATGGGCCGCCGGCACAATGAAGTTGCCACCGAAGAAAAAATGGTCCCCTACGCCATTACCGGCGGAGCCGATGAGCTGGTCAAAGTCAATATCCGCGGCAAAGAATATACGCCCCCGGAAATCTCGGCGATGATTCTCCAAGACCTCAAAAAGACTGCCGAGGATTATCTGGGCGAGAAGGTCGAAAAAGCGGTCATCACCGTCCCGGCATACTTCAACGATTCGCAGCGTCAGGCAACCAAAGACGCCGGCATAATCGCAGGGCTGGACGTGGTACGTATCATCAACGAGCCAACTGCCGCGGCACTGGCCTACGGTACCGAAAAAAAGAAAAACGAAAAAGTCGCCGTCTTCGACTTCGGCGGCGGCACGTTCGATATCTCCATTCTCGACATCGGCGACAACGTCTTCGAGGTACTCAGCACTAACGGCGATACGCACCTCGGCGGCGACGACCTCGACGAAGTGCTGATTCATTACCTCGCCGACGAGTTCAAGAAAAAAGAAGGCATCGACCTGCGACAGGACCCGATGGCCCTGCAGCGACTCAAAGAGGCCGCCGAAAAATGCAAGTGCGAATTGAGTCAGCAGGTGGAATCTGCGGTCAATCTGCCGTTTATCACTGCCGACGCCTCAGGGCCTAAGCATCTGAATATCACCCTGACCCGCAGCAAGCTCGAGGCGATGTGCGAGCATGTCTTTGAACGGCTCAAAGCCCCTTGTCGCCAGGCCCTTAAGGACGCAAAACTATCGCCCAAAGATGTCAACGAAGTTCTGCTGGTCGGCGGCTCGACCCGCATTCCGATTGTCCAGAAAATCGCTCAGGACATTTTCAATAAAACGCCGAACAAGAGTCTGAACCCCGACGAAGTCGTGGCCATCGGCGCAGCTATTCAGGGCGCAATTCTGGCCGGCGACGCGGGCGTCAAGGATATCCTGTTACTGGACGTCACTCCACTATCCCTGGGCGTCGAAACCCTCGGCGGCGTAATGACCAAGCTGATTGATAAAAACACCACTATTCCGACCAGTAAAAAAGAAGTCTTCTCCACCGCCGCCGACAGCCAGACCAGCGTGGAAATCCACGTCCTGCAGGGTGAACGCGAATTTGCCCACGACAACCGCACGCTGGGCCGTTTCCAGTTGGCGGGAATCCCGCCGGCGCCGCGCGGAATGCCGCAGATTGAGGTCACATTTGACATCGACGCCAATGGTATTTTGAATGTCTCCGCTAAAGACCTCGGTACGGGCAAGGAGCAGTCCATCAAGATTCAGTCCAGCTCGGGCCTGACGGATGAAGAAGTCAAAAAGATGACCAAGGACGCCGAAGCCCACGTTGCTGAGGACAAGAAACGCCGCGAAGTAGTGGACTTAAAGAACCATGCCGACCAGCTTGTCTATTCGACCGAAAAGACGCTCAAGGAATACGGCGATAAGGTGGACGCAAAAGTCCGCGGCGACATCGAAAGTGCGCTGAATAATCTTAAAGAAGCGGCTAAGGGCGAGGATGGCGCAGCGATTAAACGAGCGATGGACAAACTCAACGAAACCGCACAGGAACTGGGCAAGGTACTGTACGAGGATGCCGCCAAAAAACAGGCCAAAGCCCCCGGCGGCGAAACGCCAAAGGGCAAACCCAACAGCGCACCCGAAGAAGGTGAAGTCCGGCGCAAAGGCGGCGATGATGTCATCGACGCCGAATTCGAGGCAAAATAACGCAACCACAGATTTCGCAGATTGACACAGATAAACGAAAAAAGACCCGCATCCCACGGGTCTTTTTTGTTTTACGGCGCCGTATAATACCGTGGATCCGTCGTGAGCCAGTCGGCCGACAATATCGTCATATCCAGAAGATCAATTTTGCCGTCGGCGGTCAGGTCAAGCCAATAGCACGCCTGTTCCGTCCCCGTGCAACCCTCCCCAAGCCAATACCCCGCCAGCAGGATTAAATCGGACGTATCGACAATATAATCCGTGTTAAAATCGCCCTCCAGCGGCTCCAGCAACTCAAATGCCATCGCGTAATTTCGGTCGCTTCTGGTAGTGGTGTTGATTATCCGCACCTCATAAAAACCGTCCATCGGCAAAAGAACGTCGGCCTTGCGCAGATTGTCCGGCTCGCCCGACTCGGAAAAAACAGTGTTGCCATTCGGATCACGGATACTTAAATCCAGGTTGAGCTTCGGCAACGTTTCGTCGGAATAGTTCGGACCGCTTTTTATTACCGCCCGATGCCACGTCAACGTCAGTACCAGCCGTTCGTTTTTATACCCATAAATGTGATAGGTATGCTGCTGATTGCTGCCGATAGATTGATACGCCCACCCGGCCGATTGAATAATATTAGGTTCTGTAGCAACCTTCGGCTGACTGAGCACATTATACGCCCGCAGCGCATCGACCCGGCCGTACCCGCGATGCGAATGCCAGACTTCCCCGGTCGTTTCCACCCCGATTCTACTCCCGATGTTTGGGAACGTCGTGTTGACCATCACAGCTTTGATGACCGCGCTTTTGCCGTCATCGGCTTCTGTGGTGCCGTTGGCATATCCAACCAGCAGCGCCGTGACGCCCGCCGCGTGCGGCCCAGCCCAGCTTGTTTCTCCCCGCGTCGTTCCCTGCGTCGTCCACGCCGTGTCGGAAGAAGACGTCGGAACCCATAGATTCCGTGCCGGCGCTGCAATTTCCGGCTTGTGCCTTCCGTCAACCGTCGGACCGGGATTGCTGGCCGTCCCCACCTGTACATAGACATTCGGGTCTGTGGTCGTAATCAGTCCGGCCGTTGTGATGCCATTAAATCCATCGCCAAACACTGTGACTTTTGAAGCATCGTTGCCCGCCGCATTGATAAAAATCATATCGCATGTATTGGCGTAATAATCATATATCAGTGAGTATTGACTGCTCCCGTCCGCCGTAAAAGAAGAAAGCTGGATACCCGTCACCACCACCCGACATCCCTGGTTATATAATTCGTCCAGCCCTGTCTGAATCCATTCGGAACTGATTACCCGGTTAGGGTCCGTAGCCGAAACACGTTTCGTAATTTTTATACTATAGACTTCCGCATCCGGCGCGACGCCGATTTCCTCCGGATAACTTTCCCCGCCGCGACTGCCGACAATCCCCGCCATCGCCGTATCATGCCAGTACGGCTCATAAGGAAACACGGTATCGTTTGTTGCATCAAAATAGTGAGCGTGAGAGATGCCGCAGGGATCACCCAAGCTGTCTTTATCAAAGAATGCCTCATGGGTATAGCAGCAGTGTTCCAGAGAAATCACGCCAACGCCCACGCCCTGACCGGTAAATCCAAGGGCATGTACCGCCTGCGCGTTGCATCCATTCGGACCAATCGATGCCGTCAGAGCAAAGATTTCCGGACTGCCCAATACGCAAAAAATAAGCGGAATCAGGAAACGACACTCCCATCCCACGATGCGTTTTATTGTATTTTCACCACTCTCCACCGGCGTATCTACCCCATTTTCCAGTGAGGATTATTATAACATAACCGACGGAAATTTGCAAATTGAACTCCCATTAACACAGCCCTGGGCCATTCCCGCCCTTGACGACAAACGACTTTATTTATAGGATATAGGATAAAGAAGTCTTTTTTGAGGAGAAAATCGATGGAATTATCAGAAGCTATTAGAAAACGCTATTCCTGCCGGGCCTATCAGGAACGCCCCGTGGAGGAGGAAAAGCTCGATAAAATTTTTGAGGCGGCCCAGCTGGCGCCATCGGCGAAGAATTTTCAGGACTGGCGTTTCGTCGCGGTCACCGATAAACAGACGCGGATGGATTTGAGCATCGCAGCTAATAACCAATCTTTTGTCGCGCAGGCGCCGGTTGTTATCGCCTGCTGTAGCAGCCTCAGCCATTGGATGTGGTGCGGCCAGCCAACCGGCTCGATTGACGTAGCTATCGCGATGGAACACATCGCCCTGACAGCCACATCATTAGGATTGGCGACCTGCTGGATTGGTTCGTTTTATGCCGACGAAGTCCGCCAAATTCTGCAAATCCCAACTCACATCCACGTGATTGAATTGCTAACCCTCGGCTATCCCGCCGACAAACAACCCCAGCCAAAACGGCTGCCGATAGAGAACATTGCCTGCCGCGAAAAATGGACTTTTTAGCGGGTTTCCCGGGGCTTGGAGCAAAATTCAGTTGAATCCATCGGCTCTTTGGCTACAATATCAGTCTCGTCCGCTGACTTAAATGTTGGCGGTTCGGGGCTGTCGTATAATGGGAGTACGCCGCGGTCGCATCGCGGAGATGCGGGTCCGATTCCCGCCAGCTCCATCCTCCGAAGAATATTTTTGAATTTTGATCTGTGGTTTTAGCTTTTGGGGTTTTAATTTTTAAGCTTTTCCACCACTGCCGGCAGTTCAGCCAGTTTGTTGATTACCAATACCCCTGCAGGGACTTGTTTATGTCGGTTAGCGCCAATGCGCTTAAATACCGGAATCATCCCCGCAGCCAGCGCCCCCTCGACATCCGTATCCACCCGGTCGCCGACAAACAACGTCTTCTCAGGCGCAACCCCGATTTGCACCGAGGCCGCCTGAAAAATCCGCACATCCGGCTTGCGATAAGGAAACTCATGCGAATATAACTGCACTGCAAAAAATTCATCAAGACCGAGTTGTTTAAGGTGTCGCCGCAGGCTGTCCCGGTTGACGAAGGTGTTGGACACGATACCCATCTTTAACCCCATCATCCGCAGCGTATCGAGCGTCCGCGGCAAATCTGACTCCCTATACGCCTGTTTGGATAGCGGCTCATACCAAATCCAGTTCAGTTCCCGGTATTGCTCTTCATTAAGCGTAAATCGATAGCGTTTGCCGTAGCTTTTGAGCAGTTCAAGGGAATCAAAATCATTGCCCGTCAGCGCAGATTTAGCCAGGTGTAGGTACAGACCGATGAAATGCTTGAGTTTATACCGCCAGAACGCCGGCACCGGTTGTGAATAATTGCGCAGCCACTGATAGCTGTTTTGGACCGCCGTGGCAAACAATGATTTCACCGGCAGTCTGCCGAATTCCAGCAGTGTCTGTCCCAGATCAAACAGAATGGCCTGGACCGCCCTGTCGGCCAAAGTTACCTCCGCGGCGGCAGCTTATCGCCGAACAATTCCTTCATCCACTGTTCCATTTCCTCATCGGAAATCGCCGAAACCCTGTCCGCAACATATTCCGCGTCGATTTTATCCTTGATCGCCAGCACATGCGGGTCGTGCTTGGCAATTTCAATCTGATATCGCTCCTCAATCCAGTGCTTGATGCCCGCAGCGCCGGACTTATCAGTAATGGCCACACCTACGGGCCGTTTGAGCAGCTTAAGTGTATCGAAACAGTTGTAAATTTCTTCGTTCTTCAGCAGCCCGTCGGCATGGATACCGGCGCGGGTGACATTGAAGTCCCTGCCCACCAGCGGGTAATTGGCCGGCAGATTAAATCTCAGTTCTTTATGGGCGTACTCGGCCAGCTCCGTAATCGCGGCGTAGTTGACCTTCGGGTTGGTCCCGCGAAGCTGCGCATGTTCAATCACCAGCGCTTCCAGCGGCGGATTGCCCGTCCGTTCGCCGACGCCGAAGATGGAACTGTTGGCGGCCCTGCAGCCGTACAGCCAGGCAGCCACCGCGTTGACCTGAACCTTGTGAAGGTCATTATGTCCGTGCCATTCGAGCCATTCCCCGGGCACGCCAAGCTGCCGCAGAGCATAGACCATTTTCGGCACGCCGCGCGGAAGTGTCGCATTGGCAAACGGCACGCCAAAACCCAGCGTATCGCACAGCCGGATCTTGACCGGCGATTTATATTGTTGTGACAATCTCATCAGTTCCGCCGCGAACGGCAGGATAAAGCCGTCAAAGTCGGCGCGGGTGATATCTTCCAGATGGCACCGCGGCCCAATGCCATTATTCAGCGATGTCTTGACAATATCCAGATACGATTGCATTGCCTGCGAACGGGTCTTTTTGAGCTTCAGGAAAATATGGTAGTCGCTGGCGCTGGTCAGAATGCCCGTTTCTTTCAGCCCCAGCTCTTTGACCAGCTTGAAATCCGAAGCTGTCGCCCGAATCCATCCCGTAATCTCCGGATATTGATAGCCGCGCTGCCGGCACAGTTCCACCGCCCGGCAGTCCTTGTCCGAATACAGAAAAAACTCGCTCTGGCGAATCAGCCCCGTCCCGCCGTCGATAGTATGCAGAAAATCAAATATCTTCAGCACCTGTTCGGGACTGTATGGAGCGCGGGCCTGCTGACCGTCGCGGAACGTCGTATCGGTAATCCAGATTTCATCCGGGTTTTCCATCGGCGCTGCCTGATCATCGAACGTCACCTTCGGAAATTCCGAATACGGAAATATCTCCCGGTACAGATTCGGCCGTTCGACGTCCTGCAATTGCACTGGCTTTGTTTTCATAGCATACACTCCGGAAAACCGTCATTTCGAACCCCTGAGCTTGTCGAAGGGGTGAGGAATCTATTTTCTTTTCCATCCCGACGTCTGTCGGGGTTCCACTCCCGATACATCGGGGTTAACTTTTTATTTAAAACGTGGCCGAGGAGGGAATCGAACCCTCACGCCCTTGCGGGCAGGGGATTTTAAATCCCCAGCGTCTGCCATTCCGCCACTCAGCCGCTTCCTTTGCGCAGGAAAACCCTCCTTTTGACCGCACAGCCCCAGGCATTATAGGAAAAAGCCCCTTTTTTGCAAGGTTTTAATCCCAACCCAATAGATTTTCGACCCGACGAGTGTATATTCGTGGAAAAACACCGGAAAGTTCAGAAAATCCCCTCTCTGTTTGTGCTGATTTTTGCAACAAAAACAGGATTTGCTGGCCTTAATTATAAAAGAGGATAAATTATGTATCAGAACAACCAGAGAAGTAAAGAGTATCCAATGCGACAGCTCGGAAATCATATTCTTGTATTTTTGTTTTGTGGGATGTTGAGCCTGTATGCCTGTGCAAAAGACTTCTATGTGGATATCGCCGCGGGAAATGACAGCAACCCAGGCACAAAGGAACAACCCATAAAGTCTCTGCATCGCGCCGCGGCGATGCTCCGGGAAAATACCTGCAATGAAAGTGTCAGAATCCGGATAAATCCGGGAATTTACGTCGCCGACAGTGTCATTTACTGGCAATCGTTATTATTCCGGCTACAGCATTGAAACCGGGCTGCTGGGGCCGACCGGGCCGGAGATTCAATTCGAAGAAAAAAATGTGGTCAAACAAGGACACATAACGCTGAATCACGACCCTAAAAGCAGACAGTATCTTCAGGTCGCCTCTCCATCGGGTGGTAATTCGGTTGGAGCCGGTCTCTTTACCGAAAAATGAAAATAGTAACATACTCCGGAAATTGTCTTTCTTAGGGTATCGTTCCTACCCGGTACTTTCGCAATTCTTTTCGCAGAGCCTTGACTTTGCCGCCCACCAGCCCGTCCAGCCTGGCCCAGAAAGCCTTCGAGTGATTTTTATGCTCCGTATGCGTCAGTTCGTGCAGTATCACATAATCTTGTAGATGTTGCGGCAGCTTTAAAAGATAAATATTAAGGCTGATGTTGTTTCGCGATGAACAACTGCCCCACCGGCTTCTCTGATTGCGAATCCCCGCCCTGCGATACGAAAACCCGTGCTGCCGCGCCAGTTCTTTCAACCGGCTAAACAGAACATCCTGATGTGCGATAAGGTCTTCACTGACCAAAGGAGTTTCGCGCCGCCGCGGCACGATAGTCTCAATGCGTTTTATCGTCTTGGCGATCCACGCTCTTTTAGAACGGACAAACTCTTCCGCATACCGCAGCGAACATCCTCTCGGCACGGATACCCGAACAGTTCTACCCGGCCGGATGGTTATCCGCACATATTTCGCCCGCAGCGAACGGACGTATTCTACCTGTTGCTGTGATATTCCCGAAGACTCGGCAGTAAGTTTCATACTCATATCCGGAGGATTATACTGGGTATGCCGTAAAAGTCCCTATCATTTCCCTCCAATGCCTTTCGTGCGACTCCCGCCGAAAGCGGATGGCTTCTTTTTTTGTCATTCCGGCCTTGAGTGTGCAGGATGGGCTTTAGCCCTGCTGTTTTTCGCCCATTTCGTCCATTTTGCCTGTCGCGTCGTGGCGTAGCGAAGACGGACGTGTCGCGTCGAAGCCCGCCTTTGGCGGACGAAGACGGACTCTTCGTCTCCGGTCTCTGCTCTCTTGTCTCTTTCCCTTACGAAAGTAGTCCTCGAAATTACAAAAGTAATCCACACAAAACATCCGTTTTTGGCCTGTTCTTATAGGTATTTTTACGGACGGCTTCTTAGGGATGTCCAAAAAAGAGAAAGCGGCGGTAAGGAGGTAACCGCCGCTTTGCAGGTCCAGGTTAAAGAACCTGGCTTTAGAAGAAGGAGGGTAATGTTCTTTGCTCACTACAGAATACGATAAAGTCCTCCCATAGTTCAAGAAAATTTTACTGATTTTTTTCTAAATCTTTATCTTGGCTTGAGTTATTTCCCTCAAACTGGCTATTTTTTCTCAACTTTTGTTCAAGAGGTTGCAAGCCCAGTAATATGACTAATGCGGGGATAGTCGTAGCGATAGCCAGTCCGTAAAGTCTTGTGCCACAGGCAATTCCGATTGCCGTGACCAGCCAGATGGTCGCTGCTGTGGTTAGGCCTTGTACGTTTCCCTGTTGATGGATGAGGACTCCTGCTCCGAGGAAGCCTACGCCTGTAACGACGCCCTGAATGACCCTCGTCTCGGCATCAGGATTAGTACCGATATGTTTAGCGATGAGGGTAAATACTGCCGCCCCCATACAAATCAGCATATTGGTCCGCAGTCCCGCCGGTTTTTGGTGGATTTCGCGTTCAATGCCAATGATTGCGCCTAAAATTAGGGCTACCAGAATCGGAATAAGGTATTCCAGCGGCATCCATTCCTGAAGAAATTGTTGTATTTTACACGCTGATTCGCACATAGTTACCTCCTGTTATATATCGTCCATCTGTGTAAAAATTAAAACCGTCTGCGCTTAAATCGGGGCGGAATTTTCCAGCCGAGCTGTGCGTATCGACAATTCCGGCAGCAGTTCAGGGTGCTCTACCTGTTCGAGCGTCTGCCGGATAAATTCCTTCCAATGCGGCAGGCGGTGCGTTCGCCGCTGCAAGATGATGTTTCGCAGCGTCTTGTAATTCATACACCACATCCGCGCTTGCAAGAACCCTTCGGGCAGACGTTTTTTGACCGCAACCAGGTCGTTGGCCTTAGCGGCGTCATAAATCCACCGCAACGTTTCCACCGAGCAACTGTCGGATTCAAAATTTTCCTCTAAAAAACGCTGGGCGGATTCAGCGTCATTGATGTCTATTCCCAGAAGCTCTCCAGTCAGTGTGTGCATCGTGCTTTCAGACTGTTTGGTGGAAAGCCGAAACGTATCAGCCTCCTGCCAGAAATAGCGCGGGGCGCGGACGTCCAGCCAGATGATGATGCTTTCCAGAAATTTATTGTGCCCGTAGTCCTTGTCGGCCAGTCTCTCGGCCACAACCGACATCTTTTCCGGCGATTGTTTCTTATTATGCCCAAGCCCTATCAGGGCCGGCTTATACCCGGCTTCCTGCACTTTTTTGACATTGATATAAATATCGCTCATTTCACAATCTCCCATTGGGCTTCCGATATACCCAACTGACACCACAAAATCAAGTCCGAATAGCCATAATGAATACTTGAGAGACATTCTATTTAAGGTATAATACGGTATGCGAATTCCTTTGACGAAATATGGCCTGCCGCAGGTGGCGGTTATTCCGGCGGCACTGGCTGCGGCGATGATTGTGTATTGGCTCGTCGCCCGCTATGGCTTTGCGCAAAGCGAGGGACGGTTTCTGACCTGCGTGTGGCTGCCGGAAATAATTCTGTTTATCGTACTGGTCTGGGTATTGTCGTTTTTCCGCGACCCCGAAAGACAGATTCCAAACGACCCAACGGCGCTGCTTTCGCCAGCGGATGGGACCATCACCGATATTGAAACCGTCGAAAACGACCCGGCATTTGAACACAAGGCGATGCGCATCGGAATTTTTCTGAGCATATTCAATGTCCATATCAACCGCGCGCCGTGCGCAGTCAGGGTCGGCAAAATCACCTACAGACCGGGACAATTCAAAAACGCGATGAGTCCGCACAGCGGCAGAATCAATGAATCCAACGATGTGCGGATGACCCGATTGAAGGAGCCAAAAGACGAACTGATGATACGGCAGATTTCCGGGGCCCTCGCCCGGCGGATTGTCTGTACAGCCAAAACCGGCGACGAACTGGCCGCGGGTCAGCGCTTCGGAATGCTCAAATTCGGTTCGCGGATGGAATTGTATGTGCCAATGCGGGATAACGCAAAATGTCAGGTACACATCGGCGACAAAGTCAAAGCGGGCCTGACGATTCTGGTCAAATACGAATGAACGATAACGAAAAAAAGAAACGGCGGTTTTTCTTTCGCCGGGGCAAACGCAGACGGCTTCAGTATATCACGCTGCTGCCGTCGCTGGTGACGCTAATCAACGGCGTGTGCGGGTTCGCGGCGATTGGTCTTGCGGCCAAAGGGCCGGACTATTTTGCCGCAGCGGGATATATGATTTTCGTGGCGATGATTGCGGACATGCTGGACGGACGGCTTGCGCGGATGGGCCATTCCACCTCCAGCTTCGGCGGACAGCTCGACAGCCTGTGCGACATCATCAGCTTCGGCGCGGCGCCGGCGTTTTTGAGCCTGAAACTACTGATGAGTTCGTTGCCGATTATCCTGTCGCCGTCGATTGACCTGCTGGGGGATTTTGTCGAGCGGCTGATCTGGCTGGCTTCGGCAGTGTATTTGTGCTGCGCGGCGGTGAGATTGGCGCGGTTTAACGTGGAAAACGTCGAAGACGAAACTGCCCACATGAGTTTTTCGGGCCTTCCCACACCGGCCGCGGCAGGTGTATTGGCCAGTATGGTCATCCTCTATCAACATATCACACAGGATTCCGCAAAAGAAACTGCTCTTTTTGTCGCGGGTCGGTGGATAATCATTCATATCCTGGCATTCGTGACTATTGCTCTGGCGGTCTTGATGGTCAGCCGGATTCGCTATCCGCACGTGGTCAATCAATACCTGCGCGGTAAAAAACCGATAACCCATCTGATTGGGGCGGTCGTGCTGATTGGAATGATTTATCTGTGCAGCCTGCAAATGGCCATGGTCATCATATTCGGCGGGTTCGCGGCCAGCGGGTTTGTCAAATGGCTATGGTTCCACACACCGCTGGGCAAAGCACTGGGCCATAAGATTCCCGCTGGGCCCATCGCCGGCCCACAAACTACGGATACTCATGCTTCATAGTTAATCTTTTTGTTTTCATTGTAAATATTTGCCCACTATAAAAGACACGAAATAAGAGGCGGGATTTCAATAATTTTCGTTGACAAGTATATTGCTATGTGATAATATACTCACGTATTCAACGGGAGACGTTATGGAAAAATATGCGGTTTATGAACGGCAGGCGGAGGTGGCCAAGGCGATAGCGCATCCGCTGCGGATGGCGGTGTTGGATTATCTCAAGGCCGGGCCGCAATGTGTCTGCGACATCGCAGAGGCTGTCAACTCGGAACGCTCCAATGTCTCCAGGCATCTCTCTATTATGGTTTCCGCCGGGGTGCTGGAATCGCGCAAACAGGGCTTGCAGGTGATTTATAAAATTCGCACGCCCTGTGTGCTGAAGTGTGTGGCTTGTCTAACCGAATGCCTGAAGGAAAACGCGATTGCCGAACAAAAACTTTTGAATCTTGTATAAATTCCCCAAAGGAAACCTCTATGGACTGGAAACAGGAATGGAAAAAGCTGGCCGTTATCGCGGCGGTTTTTCTTGCGTGTTTTTATTTGCCGATAGGCCGGCCGCGTTTTGACAACGCGGTGATGGAATCGCTGTATTTAGTCAAGTGGTATGCCCAGGAACACGTGCTGCTTTGTCTGGTGCCTGCGTTTTTTATTGCCGGGGCAATTTCGGTCTTCGTCAGCCAAGCCTCAGTGATGAAATACCTCGGAGCCAAAGCCAATAAGGTTCTGGCCTACGGCGTAGCCTCCATTTCCGGCTCTGTCCTGGCGGTGTGTTCTTGTACGGTGCTGCCGTTGTTTGCGGGTATCTGGCGGATGGGCGCAGGATTGGGACCGGCAACGGCGTTTCTCTATTCCGGCCCGGCGATTAACGTGCTGGCGATTATTCTGACGGCACGTATCCTCGGCCTCGAAATGGGCGTCGCCCGTGCAGTCGGAGCGGTAGCTTTCAGTGTAATCATCGGCTTAATTATGCATTTCATTTATCGCAGGGAGGAACTGGAGAAAGCGAACGGCCAGATGAATATGCCGGAGCCGGAAGTCCGCCGGCCATTGTGGCAGAATACCCTGGTTTTTGCCGTGATGATAGGCGTACTGGTCTTTGCCAATTGGGGTAATCCGAACGATTATTATTTCAAAACAGCCGACGGACAGACTTTTCGCGCATCGGTTCTCAAGGCTCCGGAACACGGGCAGGCCGAAGAAGCCGTTTATACATTAAAACTTACTGAAGGCAAACAACAAGGCGTGGAGATAACGTTGTCCGCCGGGCAGATTCTTGAGAAAAAAACGGTTCCGGGAGCCTGGACGAGCATTTGGGAGCACAAGTGGGCGATAACCTGTATCTTCGCGGCAGGCCTGGCAGCGATTCTGGTGTTTTGGTTTGGGGTTGCCTGGTGGAAGGTTGTTGTCGCTGCGATTCCCGTGACCGGCCTGGCTGTTGCGTTGCCGATGGATGGAATGATGGTGATGATACCCTTTGCGGTGGGGGCGATTGGCTTGTCGTGGATGACGAGCACAACGCGGGGCGAGGCGGAAGAATGGTTTAGTTCAACATGGGGCTTTGCGAAACAGATTTTACCTCTGTTATTTTTTGGCGTTCTGTTTTCCGGGGCGTTTCTGGGCCGGCCCGGCCATGAGGGACTCATACCGAATAAGTGGGTCGAATGGGCTGTCGGTGGAAATTCTCTGTGGGCCAATTTCCTGGCGTCGGTCGTCGGGGCGTTTATGTATTTCGCGACGCTGACCGAAGTTCCGATTTTGCAGGGACTGATGGGTTCTGGAATGGGCAAAGGGCCTGCATTAGCGCTGCTTTTGGCGGGACCTGCGCTGAGTCTGCCCAGTATGCTGGTCCTCCGCTCGATTATGGGCATGCAGAAAACGGTTGTATATTGTTCGCTGGTGGTGGCGATGGCAACGGTCAGCGGGATGATTTACGGAGCATTTTTCTAAAAGACATCGCCGAACTGTTGAAAACGTCAAAAGAGACAATGTTTCACAGTGTGCATAAATGTTGAAAACAATAAAATAAATCACTGAAAGGACAGAGTTATGAAAAAGATGAAATCGGAAAATTGTGGTCCGGGGTGTGATTGCGGAAAACCTTCGGGAAATACAAAAGCAAAGGCCGTAGTATGCCTTATCGTGCTGTTGGCGATAGGCGGTATTTTTATTTACAAGACAAAAGGTGCAAAACAGAGCGCCCCGGCTAACACAGAAACCACATTTGTCGCCCCTGTTGCAAATGTAAATGAACAGAAAGCAGCAGTCCCGACTATCGACAAACAGGAACCTGTAGTCAAAATGGTTGAGGAGAAAAAAAGAGTGGGCGAGTTCCTGGATTCACTTGCTACACTGAACAAAGTAGCTATCAATCAGGATGCCGTATTTGTCTTCGTTCCCGCCAAAGGAATTGACCTCGTCAGCAAAGAAACCATAGATGCGATAGCATCTGCCGAGCAAAAATTAAAATCCAGCGGTGTAAGCCTCGGCTTATATACCTTGCAGTCCAGTTCGCCTGAATACGCCAATCTCGCCGCTCAATTGCCTTTGCCGAGTATGCTGGTCATGAGCAAAGGTCGTGGTGCTGGAGCTGTGTCCGGAGAAATAACAGAAACAAAACTGCTGCAGGCCTATGTCGCTTCCTCCCGCGCAGGAGGCTGCGGATCAGGATGCGCACCATCAGGTTGTGGCCCTTCAGCCCCCTTAGGCCCCAGGTTGTAAATAAGAATATTATAATGCTCGAATATATTACAAACACCTTGCAGCAGGTAGCATCCGAGCCATTAGGACTGGTCTTTGCCTTGATTCTTGGAGTGGTCAGCGCCGCCACCAGCGCTTGCTGCACGCTCCCGGCGTTGGGGGTTTTGGTCGGTTATTCCGGCGCTGCGGCGAACGACAATCGAAAGGCGGCCGTCAAGACCGCGCTGCTCTTCACCTTGGGAACGATTGTCTCC
>CAZWMN010000002.1:0-92234 GCA_964635075.1 uncultured Pirellulales bacterium
TTTGTGGTAAGAAGTTATAATATTTTTCCTTAACCAATCGGTCAGTTTGAGTAAAATAAGTACATCTCACAAAATGCCATTGCATTTAAGCGGCTTATATGCCTTTGAAACAATTTTTTGAGAGATATCGAGTTTTGCTTCTTTCCGCCAGTTTGGCTGTGCTGACGCTTGCGGCGTTTGAGCCAATCCGCCACAATGAGTTTATAACTCTGGATGATGGCGTCTATATAACTGACAACCCTCATATTCAATCCGGCATCACATTTAAATCCATCCTTTGGGCATTCACGACCGGACGCGAAGCCAACTGGCATCCTTTGACCTGGCTGAGTCATATACTGGATGTGCAGCTTTTCGGGCTGAATCCTTTGGGACACCATCTGCATAATTTAGTATTGCATATCATCAATACAATCCTGCTCTTTTGGGTACTGCAGAAAATGACCGGCGCGATATGGCCCAGCGCATTTGCGGCAATGGCCTTTGGACTGCATCCGCTTCATGTGGAATCCGTTGCGTGGGCCGCCGAGCGTAAAGACGTTTTGTGTGCGCTGTTCTGGATGCTGACGATGGCGGCGTATCTGGGGTATGCCCGGCGCGGGGGCATCCTTCGATATCTGCTGGTCATCCTGTGTTTCGCACTTGGCCTGATGGCCAAACCGATGATTGTCACCCTGCCGATTGTGCTTCTGATATTAGATTTCTGGCCCTTAGGGAGGATGCAGACAGGCCGCAGCGAAACGGTCTGCGGCGATTGCCGTCCGATGTCCCTCTCTCGTCTGATTGCGGAAAAAATTCCACTTTTTCTGCTGGTCTTTGCTTCCTGCATCGTTACCTATCTGGTTCAGCAAAAAGGGGGGGCCGTAGATAAACTGGGTGAATTTCCTTTGACTTCCCGTATCGCCAATGTCCTTGTCAGCTATATGAGCTATCTGTACAAAACTGTTTTACCCAAAGACCTGGCGGTTCCTTACCCGTACCCATTTCTCGGCTGGCCTTTGTGGAAACCGGTTGCCGCCTTTCTGCTACTGATATCAATATCCGGCTTTGTCATTTATCATATTAAGAAGCGGCCCTATTTATTTACAGGCTGGCTTTGGTTTCTCATCACCCTGATTCCGGTAATCGGCCTGGTGCAGATTGGGGTTCAAACCATGGCAGACCGGTATATGTATCTGCCCTCCATCGGGATTTTCATAATGATTTCCTGGGCGGCGGCCCAACTGTCCGCGCAATGGCGATATCGTAAATTGATTCTCGGCACACTGGCCGGGGTACTCATTATCGCGATGATTCTGGGCACACGCACACAGGCGGCCTACTGGAAAGACAGCAAGACTTTAAATGAGCATACCGAAACCGTAACCAAAAACTTTTACCTGAAGAATAATGGTTTTGGCGGAATCCAAACGGACCAGATAAATGAGTCTTCTGCAGAAACTCAGGAACCTAACCGTCCATCCGCTACTCCTTAGAAATCGGCGACATAAAAGCCAGAAACGGGACATTACTTGTCTTTTCTAGGGAAATAAGGATGATAAAGTCCATTTCTCATTTTTTTCTCATTTTTTCATTGATTTTCTTCGGTAAAAAAAGCTATAATTAGAATCGTCAAATTTCGAAAAAAGATGGAATTTGAACGGAGGAAAGATGATGAAAAAGGTATTAGTTCTTGCTCTGGTTCTTGGTGTGGTTTCGCTGGCAAATGCAAGCCTCGATCTTGCAACAGTAAATGGTGTGGATTACAGTGTTGATACCGCTTCCCAGACCGTTACAATCTCGGGTGAAAATGTGATTGGTTTTTTTATGGTTTTGGTCCCGGATGCAGGTACATTGTTTTGGCAACAAGAATTGGGGCCAGGGGATCCGCCGAGGATAATGATTTATCCTCCTGATCCTTATCCACCAATAGATTATCCGGGTGCAATTATTGTTTCAGGCTCGACGGGTACTGCGACGGGTGTGGATGGCCCCTTTATGGCCTTCACCTATTCAGGCGGTACGACAGAGGTTACAATCCTTGATGAAATCGAGTGGGGGCTGGGTGATGCGGTTATTTATTTCGAAGGCGATATTTCAACTGCACTGGCGGATTACACAATCACCATTCCTGAGCCGGCTACCCTCGCTCTGCTGGGTCTTGGCGGGTTGTTGCTTCGACGAAAATAACTTTAATACTCAAAATAGCTTTTTCCTTCGCGGTCGGTTCCATCTGTATTAAGACGGATTTCCCGCGTTGTGGGTTTGTATATCCATCCGTATGTCAGTGTCGATGCGGTTGGAAAGCTGGTCGAGTCTCCCAACACAACAACGCTTCTATTCCCATTAAACGGATTCGTGGGAATGACGGGCAAATAGGGGCCATAAGGATAACCGGCTGTTCCTTAGAAATCGGCGACATAAAAGCCATAAACAAGACATGGGCCATCTGTTTCCTGGAAAAGAGGAACGATAAAGTCTATTTCTCATTTTTTTCTCATTTTTTCATTGATTTTCTTCGGTAAAAAAAGATATAATCGAGTAGGAAATCAAATTTCCAAATAGGAGGGATGTTATGATTCGACAAATAGTTCTTTTCGCGGCGGCTACCTGCAGCATTTTCATTTCTTCTTTGTCGGCTGAAGAAACCGTCAGTGTACCTGCTGCTCCGACCGGACCCGCAAGCGGTTACATTACGGTGGTCTATAACTTTTCGACCACAGGCGACAGCATCAGCAGCGAAGGCCATCCGGTGCAGTATCGGTTTAACTGGGGCAATGGAAGGTACACCGCCTGGGGGACTTCATTGACTGCGTCCACAGTGGGCGGGGCGACCCCGACTTACACTGTCGGTGGCACATATAACATTACAGTTGAGGCCCGCTGTCAAACGCATCCGACCATTACAGCCGTGTCTGCTCCTCTTTTGTTTCTTGTTCAGGAGTGTCAGTTTTATAACCTGACTAAGAAATGCTTATCTATGACAGATAATATGGTCAACACAACTGACGTTTCGAAGATTATTGCTTACATCAATACCTACGAAGTTTCAACAGAAGTGTGGGCCGTGATCTTGCCAAATCCATACTATAATCCCTGCTACAATCTCAGCACTGCGTCGCCGGTGATTAATTCGATGGATGTTTCGGTTTTGATTATGTACATCAATGCCAATAAGATTTCGTCGTCAGTTTGGGCGGCCAACTGTGCAGTGAAGCCGTAATAAATATGACACAAGCTTTAGCTTGATTTTTAATTATACACACTAAAGCGTGAACTCGAAACAGGCTTTCCGCAACAGAGACTGAAGGGAGAAAGAACAATGAAAAAGATATTTATTATGAGCTTGGTTTTTGGAATAGCCGCTCTGGCAAATAGCGATTTGTACACTCAGGATCTGATTCCCGGTTTGCAGATTAGAGTAGATGATCTTGCACAGACAGCAACCTTTGTTGCAACTCAGGAGGCCTGGGGAATTGCATTGGGTGTTTTACTGCCTGATGCTGGGAATCTGACGCCGCTGGCGTTAGGCCCTAACTTTCCAGTGGGCGGGATTGGCGATAAACCCAGTGTATATAATCAGCTTGTTCCACCGGAATGGCAGGTAAATTATCCGGAAAGTGTAATTCTTGCACCCTCTGCCTCATATTTCACACAAGATGGCAGTGGGGTGCTTGGCGATTTATATACATTTCAATGGAGCAGTGAAGTGAGGATGGTAACACTTTTTGATGAAACCCAAGCTGGACTTCAAAATTCAGTTATGTTTTTTGCTGCCGGCCGAAATGTCAGCTTGGCGGGTTTAAGCTTTGTTGTTCCCGAATCGACGACTAATCCTGAACCGGCGACGATGCTTCTTTTGGGTCTTGGCGGACTGTTTCTTCGTCGGAAATAACTTTAATATTCAAGATAGCTTTTGCCTTCGCTGTCGGTTCCATCTGTATCGAGGCGGATTTCTTTGGTTGCAGGTTTATAAATCCAACCAAAACCAATTGAGCCTACAGTAGGAAAGTCGGTCGAATTCTCTATTACTATCACAGTTTTTTTCCCGTTAAGTGGATTATTTGGAATTGCAGGCAAATAGGGGCCATAAGGATAGCCGGGGGTTCCTATATCTTCCAGTTGCCCAGAGGAGTTTGTAGCCCTATAGACTAACTGTGCAGAAACATAGGCCGTAGAAGGCGAAGCAGAAGTATTATTTAACGGGTATCCCGGCGGGACGCCATTGTGGTCATTGGCGTAGCGTTCGACGGCTTCGCGTAAAATGCGGAGGCTTTCTTTTGCGGCGGCTTCTTTTGCTTGCTGGATATGACCCTGAAACTCCGGGATGATAATCGCCGCGATAATGCCGAGAACGGCGACGGTGATGAGAATCTCAATGAGAGTAAAGCCAATTTTCGATTTTCGCTCCCTTGGGGATAAATTTTCGATTTTCGATTGACGATTTTTCATTTCAAAACCAAATCATTTGAAACCACCGTTTTCACGAATTATATTTTTCTGTGAAAATCTGTGTCAATCTGTGGTTACAAAAATTTCCTGTGTTCTTTGTTTATAGTTCATAGTTGACAACTTAGTTTTCAGCATCTATCCGCCAGCGTACAGCGGTCAGCGTACAGCTTTCTTGTATCCTTGCATACCTGTATACCTACATACCTAACTATAAACAGACTTTTTCCCCTTTCTTATCGGCCTGTGGGTGGAGGGAGTTGAGAGCGTATATTGAAAATAGACTTAAACAGATAATAATCAACCCATCGAAACAGCCGATTGTCCCAATTTTACAGTCTGTAATTGATAATTTACGATTGAGGAAAACACTCCAACAGGCTATATTTACGTCCCTGAAATAGACAAATAACGGTTCATTTATTGGACGTAAAAGGTGTTTATGAAGGTACTGCTGGTCGGCGGCGGAGGGCGGGAACACGCGATTGCGTGGAAACTGGCCCAGTCTAAGAAGCTCAAACAGCTCTATATCGCTCCTGGCAATCCCGGCACGGCCCAATGCGGGCAAAATGTGCCTATCCCCGATACGGACATCCCGGCACTGGTTGAGTTTGCCAAGACCAACAAAATCGACCTTGTGGTTATCGGGCCTGAAGACCCACTGGCGATGGGGTTGGTTGACGCCCTCGAAAAGGCCGGGGTGATGGCCTTTGGTCCATCGGCTGGTGCGGCACAGATCGAGACCGACAAGGCTTTTGCCAAGCGGATTATGCGGGCCAACAGCATCCCCGCCGCCGAAAGCCGGACATTCGACAATTTTGAGGACGCCAAGTCCTATATCGCCAGCCGGGATGAGTCGGTGGTGGTCAAGGCCGCGGGGCTGGCTAAAGGCAAGGGCGTCTTTGTCTGCGACGAGCCGTCGGAGGCGATTCTGGCGGCGGAAAGAATTATGGTCGGCAAAATCTTCGGCGACGCGGGACGGCTTCTGGTCGTGGAAGACAAACTGCTGGGTCAGGAAGCGTCGATTTTGGCGTTTGTCGATGGCCGCAGTATCTATGTGATGGAATCGGCCCAGGACCACAAGCCCATCGGCGACGGCGACACCGGCGAAAACACCGGCGGAATGGGGGCTTACAGTCCGGCTCCGGTGGTGACTGAGAAGCTGATGGACCAGATTGTCCGCGAAATTCTTGTGCCGACGATAGATGGAATGAACCGCAATGAAACGCCGTACAAAGGTGTGCTGTACGCCGGCCTGATGCTCACCCAGGGCGGGCCGAGGGCGCTGGAATTCAACGCACGTTTCGGCGACCCGGAAACGCAGCCGATTTTAATGCGAATGAGAAACGACCTTTTGGATGTGCTGGTCGCAGTTTGTCAGGGTAAACTTGACGAGA
The DNA here is from genome assembly GCA_964635075.1 of uncultured Pirellulales bacterium. GTDB lineage: Bacteria > Planctomycetota > Phycisphaerae > Sedimentisphaerales > Anaerohalosphaeraceae > Anaeroglomus. The sequence goes on from CAZWMN010000002.1 coordinate 5,826, forward strand.
TTACTATTCAGTGGGACCCGCGTCCCGCAGTATGCGTGGTGATGGCCTCCGGCGGATATCCTGGAAGCTATGAAAAAGACAAGGTTATCGCCGGTCTTGACGCGGCGGCAAAATTAGAAGACGTGATGGTCTTTCACGCGGGCACCGCTGAAAAGGACGGGCGAATCGTAACCGCCGGCGGGCGTGTGCTGGGCGTGACGGCGCTGGGCGATACAATCGCTTCGGCCAAGGCGCGGGCATACGAGGCCGTGTCGATGATTTCCTTTGACAGGGCATATTGCCGTAAGGACATCGCGGATAAAGCAATCAAATAAAAGGTAAAAGTAAGGAAGCCAGAATTCATACGCTGCGACACAAATAATTGCGCCCCTATAAATAATTCGAGGTGTTGTCATACCTGTGCAGGGCCTGCCCCCGCGAAGGCCAGTAAAGCCTAGCCTCCTTGTAAGGGAGGCCCGATAAGCCTAACTCTGGCAACCGTCCAATCCAGCCCCGTTGGGTATGTTCGAAGTAGCCAGCGGGGCTTTTATTATTATATATGCCCTCATGCTCCAAGCCTGTCAAGAATAATTGCAAAATATCAAAAAATAATTCCCTATTACCAGTTTAGTGACATTGGATATTGGTATTTATTTATCTCTTTGTATATTAAGGACTTATGAATGCCGGATAATTATATTGCAATAGCAATTAATTATGGAATGCAAAATTTATTGGTTTTAGCCAAAATGGGTCTTGACTAATTTGGGCTTCATCGGTAAATTGTGTTTAGTGCGACAGAAAATTATTAGAATATACAAGGAGACTTTTATGGGTTACGAAGATACAATTGAAAATCTTAAAAAAGCAATAGCGCAAAAGCAAACGGAATTAGAAGCTCTGCAAATTACTGTTAATCAACTTTGTAAACTTGACAACAAGCCACCCTTGTATAATGTGATAAGCGGGCATGACACAAACGAAGTGCCACAAGAGAAAGACCTCAAAGGAGATGAGTATTACGGCAAACCATTAGCAACAGTAATCACTGAAATATTGCAAAAACGAAAAGATAGGATAGGCCCCGCTACGATTGAAGAAATACTTAATCGTATGAAAGAAGGTGGCTATGTCTTTGATGCAAGAGACCCTCTTAGAGCAGTCAGTATATCAATGGGAAAGAATCCAAAATTTACTAAGTTGCCAAACGAAAAATGGGGTTTGACTGAGTGGTATCCAACCGTGAAAGGGAAAAAAGAGGCTAATAAGGTTTCTTTGGATGAAACGGCTCAATACGCAACAGGGTTAGGGATTAAACAACCTCAACAAGAAGCAGAAACTCCAGTAGTTGTTAAAAAAGTAGGACGCCCCAAAAAACTGGAGGATTCAAAAGAAGACACAAAAGAATAGGGCTGTCTTTCGTAAAGACAGCCCCATAGTTTTTAATCCTTCACGTTCACGGATGGCAAACGTGAAGGCCGGGATAAAACCCGAAATACTGTATCCACGCATATTATCGGTTTTTTCATCCCATAAGTCAAGAGCCATCCAGAAAGGTTTTGAAAATGAATGTGAACAAGCGTTCATTCCCTGCGCCTGCGGGATACCGGTGGATTTTTGTCCGGTATTTTCGTCATTGGCGCACGGGGCAGTTGGTTTTTCCGAAAACAGCGGAATGTTTCTGTTTTCTCGTGAGAAACTAACATGAGACTGGGGGCGGCCTAAACAGCCGCCCTTTTTTATTTTCCTGCCTCAAAGGGATAATTGCGTTTTGCTTTTATTCTTTCAGTTCTTCGATTTTGGAGGCGGTGACGAGGGTGACCAGTTCTTTTGGGCTGTTGACAACACGGCCGACCAGGCCGATTTTCTTGTTGAATAAGTTTTCCGCCTGGCTTGCGAGAGACGCATCGGACAAGACCACATACGCAATAACCCTGCCCTGTTCGTTGGTCAGCAGATATCGTTTCTGGCCGGCCTTTCCGCCATAGACATAAGACGGCTTGAGGATACCGGTCATAATATACTGCTCATATTGTCTGGAGATTTTCTCAAGCTGGGTCTTGCGGGCCTCATCAATCTGTTTGCGGATGTCGGTCATTTTTTGTTCCTGCTGTTTAAGCTGGTCGCCGGCGTTGATGGCCAGCTCATATCGCCCAATGCGATCGGACAGATACTGAGCATACTGCACGGCCATTCCGGCGTTATTGGGGTCGGCCAGGATAGGCTCCAGCATTTTTTTGTAGGGGTCATATTTCTGTTGGGGCGCCGACTTCTTGACTTCCTCATCCAGCCTGGCCGAGATGTCATAACACTGTTTCATATACGTCTGTTCCATCTTTGGACGCGGAGGCGGAGCAGGTTTTGTCTCTTCTTTTTTAACTTCACCTTCTCCGGTTTTAGCCTGCCGGGTCACATCCTCCAATTTGGGTTGAGCTTCTTTGGCTTCGGGTTTGGGTTCTTCTTTCTTGAGGGGTTTGAGACATTCGCCGCTGACCCACAGATAGGCTCCCGCCGGCGGTGTGATTTTGTAATAATCGCCTTCTCCTTCGGGGCTGCCGACGATTTCCACGGTGGCTCCCTGGTTGAGTTTGGTTTGCAGGCTCGACGAGCGCATTGGTTCGACGAAATCAGACCCCGCCCAGACGCGGACGGCATCGCCGGTGAGGACGCCGATTTTTGGCTGCGCGGGATTTACGTTGATGTAGGTTTTGGAAATCCACGAGAAACTTCCCGGCGGCGGCAGGATCTGAAACCAGTTGCCGTGAGTGGAGGCGACGACGGTAACCCGCTGGGGTGCGCTGAGTTTGGCGCAGTGATAATAGGCTGTTCCAGGGCCGCTGCGGACATAGACTTCGGTACCGACAATTTCAGCCGCGTAAGGAAACTGCATCGTGGCTGGCTGCTCGGCAGGTTTGACTTCCGCGGCGGCGGGCTGTGCGGCGGGCGTTGCGGGCGGTGCAGGCGCTGCCGGTTGTTGTTGAGCCGCAGGTTGTGCCGATGCTGCCGGCGGCGGAGCAGCAGCCGGTGCGGTGGGTTTGGTTTCTTCTGCGGCACAGATGATAGATACCAGAACAAGCGCAGTGAGTGTGACGAAAAATCCCTTTTTCCATGTACGCATTGTATAATCTCCCAAGAACGAATACAACCCTGATTCAGGACAATCTAATTCCATTATCCTTGAGATTCAGATTATCACCGCTTTGTTTTCTTGTCAATGATTTTTCCGTGCTACGACAGTTCTGCCAACAGGTCTTCGCACATTTGGATTTGGGTGGGCTGGGTCAGTTTTTCCCGTGCCTGGCGAAGGAGCTGTTCGGCTCTGTCCGGCTTATATAAATATCGGGTATAAAGCAATCCGAGCATAAGTTGAACCTGCTCGACGTATTCGCTTTGGCTGTATTGCGTCAGATAATTTTCATAAGCTCTGGCCGCCCAGTTCCATTGGCTGTCGGACATCAGGGCATTGGCCACGTCAAGCTGATTTTGTCGGGACAGAGTCTGACGCGGATCCAATTCCAGCAGTTCCTTATACCGTCCGGCGGCGTCGGATGTATTCTTATATGCCAAAGCGGCGGCGATTTGTTCGCGCAGCCGGCTGATTTCTGGAAGTTCCTGCTGGGCGGGAGCATCCTGGATTTCGACGGAAACCGGTTTTCGCACTCCGGGGCCCAAAGGATTATGGTTCTCCGACACAACATCCCGGAAAACACGTCGTCGATTCCATTGCCGCAGCATAGCCCACAGATTGTTCTGGCCGGCGTCGATGAGACGAATCGCCAGAAGAATCAGAACGCACACGATTCCAAAGGCATAGCCGGCCAGATGTGCGCCATACGCTATGGCCTGAGGCGAAAGTTTCGGTTCAAAGATATTATCCCAGAAGATCAGTTTGAACGCGATGAAATACAGCGCCCGGATTTCGATTGTGTTCCAAAAGTAGAAAAGCACGTAAAGAACGGTGATGAGCGTATTTGGAAACAAGACCAGATATGCCCCCGTAACCGCCGCGACGGCGCCGCTGGCTCCAAGGACGGGATTGGTGTTTAAGAGAACGTGCCCCATCGCGGAAAATACGGCACCGGCGAAGTAGAAACACAGGTATCCTACATTGCCCAAACGGTCGTTGACGTTATTGCCGAAGAGGTAGAGAAAGTACATATTGCCAATGATGTGCAGCCAACCGCCGTGCAGAAAGGCGTAGGAGATAAACTGCCAGATATAGGGATGTTCCGGCGTGAGCATAAATTGTTGAGCCCAGGAGGCAAGCGGTTCGAGCAGCCGCCGACCGTCAACAAGGATTGGGTGCGGCCGATAGCTTAAAATGAATACCGCCACATTGGCCGCGATTAACAGATAATTCGCGTAGGGCGTATGCCGGGGCTTCAGACTGGTTTTAATTGGTATCATAAATAGAGTTAAAAATTAAAAGGCAAAAGGTAAAACCAAGACCAGCCCTGGCCGACGGCGAACAGGCTTCGGGCTGAGCTTATGAGGCATTTTATCCGGATGTGATGGTTTGGACAATAAAAAAAGAACGGGGCAGACATCCGCCCCCCGGCAGACATCGGCCCCGTCAGAGCGTCCTTGCACGGGAAAAGACAGGAGAGAAGACCGTTTTTTATAATCCGTTGCCGCTATGGCTTTTCTTTGAAATTCTATTGTTGGCCGCGGCTTACCCCCGTGGGTATTTTTTGTTTCCTTTTTCGATTCCCTTCGCTATAAATCATACGAAATAAACCCTGCCGGTGTGTGAGTGGGGGGATAAAAAACTGGGAAAAAACATAAATTTTCAGTCGTGTAATGCGGCAGTGGTGAAATCGCAAAGAAAAAGGAATCATTATGGACATTGCGACGGCAAAAAAGCGGGTCGAAGCGGTTCGGAAAGAGTTGAAAGAGCAGAAAGTACAGGCATTGATTGTGGTTTGCGTGGAAAATGTGCGATATTTAACCGGTTTTACCGGACATGACAGTTGGGTTCTGGTACTGCCGGACAAGGTGGTTTTAATTACCGACAGCCGATATACCGAACAGGCCATGGGCGAATGTGTGTGCTGTAAGGTCTTTGAGCGAAAAGGCACACTGACCAAGGCGGTGGCGGATTTTGCGGCAAAGGCCAAACGTATCCGGAGTGTCGGCATCGAGGATGAATGCAGCGTTGCGATACTCAAAGCGGCCAGAAAGGCCGTGAAGAGAAAAATCGTCCCGGTCAAGGGAATCGTCGAGCAACTGCGCTCCATCAAGACCCAAGAGGAAATCAAGGCCATCGAAAAAGCCGCCAAAATTGCATGGAGGTCCCTGCGACTGACGCTGTCTCTGCTGAAGGCCGGGATGACGGAAATCGAACTAGCCGCGGCGCTGGAATTTCATATCAAGCAGCTCGGCGCCGTGCCGGGGTTTGATACGATTATCTGCTTTGGGCCAAACGCCTCGCGCAATCATCATCAGCCAGGCAGACGCAAACTGCGTAAAAACGATACGATTCTGATTGACTTCGGCTGCAAATACGACGGCTATGTCTGCGATATTACTCGATGCTTTGCATTTGGCAAGCCGACGCCGTATTACAGGAAAGTTTATGAGGCGGTGATGGAGGCGCAGAAGACGGCGATTGAGATGATTAAGCCCGGCGTGTGTTTGGCTGATGTCGATGCGGCCTGCCGCAAGGCGCTGGCCAGACGTAAGACAGCTGTCTATGGCCACGGCACCGGCCACGGCCTCGGACTCCAAGTCCACGAAAATCCGCGCATTTCAGCGCTGGCTAAAAAAGATTTCTTCCGGCCCGGCCACGTCATCACCGTTGAGCCCGGCTCGTACGTCTCCGGCAAAATCGGCGTGCGGATTGAGGACGATGTGCTGGTGACGGAAAAAGGACACAAAATTCTTAGCCGAAATAAGGGATTGTGTGTCGAGCCGGAAAATCTACCGATTTTGAAGAGTAAGTAATACTGAATTTTCATAAAAGCCCCTTGTTTGACTGAAACATACGAAGTAAAATACTATTCCGAATACGGAGCGAAATTATCTGCAATTGCTTCGGTGATTATTACAAACCCTTTTTGTAAGGAGACGAAAAATGAAACGGGTCTTGTTGGGAACATGTCTTTTGGCGGTGGTTGTTTTCAGTTCGGTTTCGTGGGGTCTGGACTTTATGGGAGCGCCGGTTTCGACTCTGGAAAAGAACCAATGGAGTACAGGCTTCAATTATTCCTACAGTAGTATGGATATTGACGTTAAGGGCCACCTCTTCGGTAATCACGCCAGTTCGCGTATTTCCCTGCCCAAGGAATTGCATCTGAACAAGTATGCGTTCAATGTCGGCTATGGTTTGACTGAAAACTGGGATGTGTACGGTCTGTTGGGTACCGTGCGCAACAGGGCGGACCTGCATTACTCCGGAGACGCCGACTGGCCCGGCAACAGAGTCTCACAATCGGGCAATGAATTCCTGTGGGGACTGGGAACAAAGGCGACTTTTTATGAATATGAGAAATGGACGTTTGGCGGATTGGTGCAGGCCACATGGTTCAATGATTTATCCATTAACGGCGAAACCCTGGCCGGCAACGGCGGCTCCTGGACGCATACCGTCAAAGGCGAGCTGGATATGATGGAACTTCAGATTGCGACGGGAGCCAATTATCAGTTGAACGAATGGGTTTCGTTTTACGGCGGTCCGTTTGTGCACATCATCAATGGGGATTTCAAACAAAGGGAATACTGCAGTATCTGCGGCCCGCTGAGAGATACAACCGATGATGTGAAGCAGTCTTCCTGGTTTGGTGTTTTCGTAGGCACCCAGGTCAATCTGTGCAAGAATATGTCTCTCAGCGTGGAATATCAGCATACGGCGTTTGCCAATGCCGTGGGCGCCAATGTTGTGTGGAGATACTAATACAAAAAGCCGGCTTTTAAGTATTGTCAAAACAAAATCGTGAGCGACGGGATAAAAGACAGAAGAGGGAAGCGGCAAAAAATGCCGCTTCCTTTTTTATTGTTTTGGATTTTGCGGTTTTGCGGAAATGTTTTGCAGTTCCTGACGCATTTTCTGGACTTCATCGGCGACTTTGCCCAGTTCCATACGTATTCGCTGCTGTTCTTTGCCGGCGATGCCGAGGTACCTGATCAATCGGATGATTAAAATGATTGGAAGTGCGAGGATAAGAGCGTAGAGAACGACAAAAATAACGGTCGGCACTAACTGTGCTAAACGTTCTACCTTATCCGCATTTGCCAGCAGAAATATCATTGGTTTTTCCTTTCTTTGGGTTGAACCTTTTTGGATTCGAGCCAGGCGTCCACGTCGGCCCGGTCGAATTTGATATTTTTGGAGCTGATTTTGATATAGGGCGGGCAATCGCCCTCGGCGATGTACTTGTAGATGGTGCGTTTCGAATCGCCGAGATAAACCGCCAAATCTTCAATCGACATCAACTGCATAAGTCATATTCCTCTTGTATATGGTAAAATATAACACAATATGCAGCAATATGCAACAAAAAATCAAAAACCCTTTTTGAAATTACATAACATATTATTGGGTAATAAGATAGATAAAATCATCCAAAGAATACCAAGAGCCAATTTTGAAAAGATTCTGTTTTTCACCGCTACTCCTAAAAGCGATTTGACGTAGATTTACGGTGTTGTTATAATTTTCGACAAGGCAGGTTGAATATGAAGATTCATACGATTGACATTTCAGAGCAAGCGCTGGCCGAGATTTGCCGCCGATTTGGGGTGGTGGAACTGGCGGTGTTTGGTTCGGTTTTACGAGATGATTTCAGGCCGGACAGCGATATTGATGTGTTGGTTACGTTTGGTCCCGACAGCAAGGCGGATTTATTTGATTTGGCCGAATTGCAAATGGCGCTAAAAGATTGCTTCGGCCGGCCGGTGGATGTGGTCGAAAAAGCCGCCTTGACAAATCCGTATCGCCGTCCGTCAATTCTTTCGACGGCAGAGGTGGTCTATGCGGCCTGATTCCCGTGATACGGCTTTACTTTGGGATATTCTGACTGCGGCCCGCGAGGTGGAGCAGTTTGTGCAAGGCTGTATGTTTGAGGAGTTTGAGCGGAACAAAATTCTGCGTTATGCCGTCGAGCGTCAAATTCTTGTCATTGGTGAAGCATCTCGAAAATTATCACAGGACTTCCGTGATCAATACCCTGAAATCCCCTGGAATGCAATCATTGCCCAGCGACATATCATTGCTCATGAATATGGAGAAATTCTGAACGAGCGTATCTGGACGGTAGCCGTTAATCGCATCCCAGAATTGATTCAAAAGCTGGGACTTTTACTGCCGGATGAGGGAAAATGACGGCGGGGAAAATCCTGTCCATACGAGTTTGCAGAGCGATGAGAAGGAAACTGTATTGAGAGAAGTGTATGCAAAACAAGTATGTTGGGGACATTGGAGATTATGGAAAATATGGTTTACTCCGGGACTTGTTTTCGTCAGATCACAAATTGGGTATTATATGGTATCTTGTCCCCGATGAACGTCATGTCAACGATGGGCGATATATTGATTATTTGAGTAAAAACAGATTTCAGGATTGCGATTCCGAATTATTTTTAATACTCAAGAGTATTGTTTTTGAGGGCCGGAGAGATATAACCGCGATAAAACAGTTAAAAATATTTCCGGCTCAAACGGTTTTTTATTCGGAGATACTCACCTATAGTAATATTCGAGGAAATACTCCCACGGGCAGACAAAAGAGATTGGAATTGAGAGAACAGTGGCTACGAGGTGCATTAGAAACGGCTACAAATTGTGATGCGATATTTCTTGACCCCGACAATGGTCTGGAAACTCCATCTGTACAAAAACATTCCAGGAAAGCCCCTAAATATGTCTATTATAACGAGGTAGAACGATTTCTTTCTTCAACCAAGACATTAATTGTCTATCATCATTTTAACCGAAAAAGGACTCATCATTCTCAAATCGAACAAAGGAAAAAAACTCTTCAGGATATAACTAAATCCCACGAAATATTATCTTTGAGATTTTGGCCTTATAGCCCAAGAGTCTATTTTATTTTAACCCGACAGTCGGATGTGATCGACAGGGTAAATATTTTTGCAAACTCCGAATGGAGGCAATGTTTTGAGTTGCACACCTAACATCCCACCCATGCGGGTGTGGGCGGGACGCCCGACAAATTTTTGGATTCCGGGTCAAGCCCGGAATGACAAATCAAAAAAAGTTTTGCTGGTTGCGGTGATTTTTTCGGCGAAGGAGTTTAAATCGAGGTTGTGCAGGGCGGCTAAACATTTTGCTGTATGCACCAATAGGGCGGGTTCGTTGGGTTGGATTCTGCGGACGGGTTCGGGGGAGATATAGGGACAATCGGTCTCAATCATCAATCTGTCCAGTGGAATGGTCTTTGCCACCTCGCGGAGGGCGTCGCTTTTTTTGAACGTTACCGTGCCAGTGAAAGAAATGTAATAACCACGGTCTAAAACTAATTTGGTCTGTTCCATACTGCCGCCGTAGCAGTGGATGACTACGCCTTTAAGCTTATCTTTATACTCATCGAGAATTGCCATCGAGTCGTCAAAGGCCTGACGGGTGTGGATAATGACGGGTTTATTATATTTGGCGGCGATGTCTAATTGCGCACGAAACAGGCGTTTTTGATTTTCGGGTATGGTGTTGTCGTAGTGATAATCCAGTCCTGTTTCGCCGACGGCGACGACTTTGGGGGTTTGGACGGCCTGTTCGAGGAACGCGATGTCGTCGTCGGTAATTTCGTTGGCGTGGTGCGGATGGCAGCCGAGGCCCGCCCAAAGATTGTCGTATCGCGGCAGAAGGTCAAGGACTTTGCGGATGTGTTCGGGATTGGTGCCGATGGTAATCCATGCGGCGACGCCTGCGCTTTTGCTGCGGGTCAGGACGTCGTCAATCCGGCTTTCCAGTTCCGGAAACGTCAAATGGCAATGGGTATCAATCAGGTTCATCGTTAAAAGTCCAAGTCCGTGGAAAAAAATTAGTCTCTTAACTCTTGTCTCTTGGCTATAGTACCTCATAACATTTGAATTTATAGGTACTCAAACGGTTAAAAGATTTGTCATACCTGCGAAAGCAGGTATCCAGTAGTAAATATGACAGCCTGGATTCCCGCTTTCGCGGGAATGACAATACAAAATCAAATGTTATTGGGTAATAGGCTTTTTAAGGCACAAACGCATTGCGATAATGCTTAATCTGCGGTTTTCCGATTTTGCCCAGGATGACCGTAACAACGTCGAACCGCAAAGGCCTGTCTGAGAGATTGTATTGTCTCAGAAAGCGTTTTGCGGTTCGCAGCAGAGTTTCTTTTTTTTTAGCGGTGATGGCGGTTGTTGCCCGTGTGAAATCCTCATCGGCCCGGCTTTTGACTTCCACAAACACAATCGTGGGACCCTCAGCCATCACGAGGTCCAGCTCGCCTTTGCCAAATCGCCAGTTTTTGGCGATGGCCGTAAAGCCGATGCTTTGCAGAAATCTACGGGCCTGGTTTTCTCCCCATCGGCCCAGTCTGCCCGGGTCCTGGAGGAGTTTATCCCGGCCCAACGTCCAGAAGCCCACAGCCAGCTCCGCTTACCTGACGGCGGTGTGTTCGCTGTGCCGCTGCGCCAGCTTGACGCCTTTGCCGGTGCGCTTGCGCAGGTAAAACAGCTTGGCCCGGCGGACTTTTCCGCTGCGGACGGGTACAACCTTGTCGATGTTGGGCGAATGGATGGGAAAGATTCTTTCCACGCCTTCTTCGCCGACCATTCGGCGGACGGTGAACATCTCGTTCATTCCGCTGCCCTTGCGGGCGATGACGGTGCCGCTGAAGACCTGAATACGGGTCTTGTCGCCTTCCTGGATTTTGCAATGCACATCGACCGTATCGCCGATTTCGAAGTGCGAGATTTCTTTTTTAAGGCATTTGGATTCCACTGCCTGCATCAATTTTTCTTTCACGGATTTATCTCCTGTCTATTTGTTTTTATTGTTTATGGTTTTATTTTTTTGTTCGAGATATTTTGCCCACAGGTCGGGTCGCTGCCGCCCAGTGCGTTGGATTTGCTGCTGCAGACGCCATTGAGCGATTTTGGCGTGGTCGCCGCTGAGCAATATCGGCGGCACCTTCATCCCGCGGAAATGCTCGGGGCGGGTGTAGTGCGGATATTCCAGCAGGCCGTCACTGAACGACTCGTCGTGAGCCGACTGTTCGTCGCCGAGTGCGCCCGTCAGCAGCCGCACTACCGCGTCGATGACGACCATCGCCGGCAGTTCTCCGCCGCTGAGGACATAATCGCCGATGGAAATCGCCTCGGCGTTTAATCCTTCGCGGATGCGCTCGTCGAATCCTTCGTAGCGTCCGGCGATTAGAATCAGGCGTTTTTGACCGGCCAGTTCCATCGCCTTTTGCTGGTCGAAGGGTCTTCCCTGTGGACACAGCAGGATGATTTTTCCCGGCTGCGGGTCCCGGCTTTGCACATGTTCCAGACAATCGAAGACCGGCTGGCACATCATCACCATTCCGGGCCCTCCGCCGTAAGGAGTGTCGTCCACCTTGCGGTAGCTGTCGGCGGCAAAATCTCTGATATTTGAAAGAACAATCTGAACGACGTTCTGCTGCTGCGCCCGTTTGAGAATCGAATAGCTCAGCGGCGATTCGAACATCTCTGGAAACAGCGTCAGCACGTCGATACGCATGAGTTATTACCCTTGAGGGCCTTTCTTTTCCACCTTGATATGACCGACGGCGATCTTCTCGGCTTTGGTATAGGGTTTGCCGGCCTTGTGAGCGGCGGAGCTGGTTTTTTTACGCCGGGCCTGTAAATGCTCATACCACGGGCAGGGGATGCCCTGCTTAATAATAATCTGGGCGACGGTTTCGCTGGGAATTGCGCCCTGCTGGAGCCAGAATTTGATTCGGTCCAGATTCAGGACAAGCTGTTTGGCCGCGTCCTTTTCGATGGGGTCGTAGTGGCCCAGTTTTTCGAGGATACGACCGTCGCGGGGGTTTTGGCTTTCGATCGCGTTGATGCGGAAGAACGGCCGGTGACGGCGACCCATTCGGGTCATTCTGAGTTTGACTGACATAGTGTTTCCTTTCTTACCTTATATGATCAATCATTGCGCCCGACCCTGTGTCAGGCACAAGCACGTTACAAAAAAAATTAAAAATTAAACATCAAAAATCAAAATCAAGGACAGCCTTTCAGGCTGAGCCGTTTTACTTTTCTTTGCGATGTTCCAGAATATATCCATTAAAGAATATCGCCGCCAGAGCCGGGTCCACTTTCGCGTCCGCGGCCAGTTTTTTGACCTGCTCGTCGGTCAATTTGTCGGCCTTGGCTTTTTCCTGTGGCGTCATCATCGCCACCAGCCGACACAGTTGCTCGTATTCATCGCGGCCGGGAGCCTGCAACACAGCCAGCTCGCTGCTGCCGCGGCTGTCCTGAAACTGCTTTCGCAGTTGTCTGGCGAACGGCTCATCCACGAACCGTCCGATTTTTTCAAGATACTGTTCTATTGTCAGCGGCATTTTTTACCGCCTTAATGTCGCTTTCTTGGCGAACGATGTCGCGGCTGTGGGCCTTTGAATTTGGCGCCGCCGGACATTGCGCTGAAGATATCCGTCTTGCCGGACATCAGGCTTCTCATCGCTCCCAGACCGCCGCCGGACAGGGCTTTCATCATATCGCGGCTGCGTTTGAACGTCTTAATCAGAGACGCGACTTCCTGTACGTCGCGTCCGCAGCCGCGGGCGATGCGTCGTCGCCGCGAGGAGTCAATAATGTCCGGGTCTTTGCGTTCCTGTTTGGTCATCGAGTGGACGATGCCCTCGATTTTATTGATTTCGCCGTCGTCGATGTCCATCTGACCCAGGCCGCCCATTCCGGGCATCAGCTTAAGAAGGCTGCTCATCCCGCCCATTTTTCGCACGGCCTGCATTTGTTTGAGGAAATCATCGAAGCCGAAGGTGCCCTTGGCCATTTTGGCCTGCATTTTTTGGGCTTCCCTGGCGTCGAATTGTTCCTGTGCCTTTTCCACCAGCGAGACGACGTCACCCATACCGAGGATTCGGCTGGCCATCCGGTCGGGGTGGAATTCTTCGAGCTTGTCGAGTTTTTCGCCGACGCCGATGAATTTGATGGGTTTTCCGGTGACGGCCTTGACGGACAATGCTGCGCCGCCGCGGGCGTCGCCGTCGAGTTTGGTGAGGATTACGCCGTCCAGCTCCAGCGTCTCGTTGAATGCTTTGGCGGAGTGAACCGCATCCTGGCCGGTCATTGCGTCGCAGACGAGATATATCTGATGCGGATTGACCGCCGCGGCAACGGCCTTGATTTGCTCCATCATTTCCACGTCGATGTGCAGTCGGCCCGCGGTATCGAGAATGACGACGTCACAGCCTTTTGTTTTTGCGTGCTGGACGCCGTTTCTGGCGACGCGAACAGCGTCTTTTGTATCGCGCTCGGCATAGGTTTCCACGCCCAGCTGCCGGCCCAGCGTACAGAGCTGGTCAATGGCGGCAGGTCTTTGCAGGTCGTCGGCAACCAGCAGGGGCTTTTTATTTTTACTCAGAAGATATTGTGCCAGTTTGCCGGCGGTGGTGGTTTTGCCGCCGCCCTGGAGGCCGGCCATCAGAATAATTGTCGGCCCCGGCGTGACGTAATAAATCCGCGTATCCACCGGCCCCATCAACTTGACCAGCTCGTCGTAGACAATTTTGACCATCATCTGCTCAGGCCGAAGACTTTTGATGACTTCAGCGCCGATGGCGGCGGCTTGGACGTCGTTGCAGAACTGTTTGACGATATGGTAGTTGACGTCGGCTTCCAGCAGGGCCTTGCGGACTTCGCGCATTGCGTCGGCGATGTTGGACTCGGTAATGCGTCCACGCCCCGATAACGACCGAAAGACCGAACTGAATTTTTGGGTTAAAGCGTCAAACATAAAGTCAACAGCTAATAGCTCATAGTTAAGAGTTCAAATTTTCCGAGGGGGCGCTCTGCGTACAGAAAGCACCCAATGGAAACGGCGAATTGTATGGGAAAAAAGCGATTTTTTCAAGCCCAAAAGAGGCCAAAAAGGCGGGACAGAAAAATTTAGAGTTAAAGGAGAATTCGGAGAAAGATTGCTTGGAATGTGTTCAATTAGGATAGTTTCAGGCGGAGGAGTATTGAAAAACGGTCTTTTTTAGTTTTCCGGCGGCCCCCTGCCATCGGTCAGGATAGCGATGAACATCAGGTTTTTATTTGGAATCGTTTTCACTTTGCTGCCCCCATTATTGATGTAAGGCGTATTATACCAAAATATGATTTTTTTATTAAGAAAATTTTAAGCAATTACAGTCCCGTTGCGAGAAAATCTAGTTTTTAGATTAGAAAAGGTTTTTTTATGGGGCTTTGGCGTGGAAATTTTTGATAGGTTTTCGTTCCGACAAACTAATTTTTCAGGGCCGATTGAATCGCCGAGGCCAGTTTCTCCGGCTCATCAGTGCCGATGCGGTTTTTTTTGCCGTTTTGGAAAGTCAACTCCACCGCATCATACCCGGCGATATTATACAGCCAGCCGGAGCCAATCCAGTGGATACCGCAACCCATAAACCAATTGTTGCGGACGGCAGTTACGGATTGAATCTGGTTTAAGCGAAATTTTTTTCGCCATGTTCCGAAACCGAATCGAATGCGGACAAATTCCGAATCAATCCAGACCGTCAGACGGCTCAAGAATAATCCGGCCCAGAGCAATACCGGTACAATAATCAGCAGCGACAATACCATGCCGCCCAGCAGCGCACCGATAACGATGGAATTGGATTTTCCTGTCGCCGTTTTTATGACTGCAAAAGGCACTAAAACAATGATAATGGCGATAAGCGGGATACCCCAATAAAACAAGGGTTTGCCTTTTTGCGTGTGTTCATAGATAGTTGACATCGTTGTATCCGTAAGGAATGTTTCTATTTTACTTTATTGACCCATACGGCGATATCATTGATTACCTCGCCGGCGATGTGGCCTGGGATTTCGTATTCTTCCGGTCGGCATTTGCCCTGGCCGGCGATGAATAAATGGTTTAAATCGGGGTACAGCTTAAACTCCACGTTCGGTTTTCCGTCGAGCTGTTTTTTCCACCCTTCAAAATCATCCATTGTAACCTGATAATCCCGCTGTCCCTGAAGGATAAGCAGGGGCTGCGTGATAGCTTTGGCTTCCACGGCGGGATTATATCCCCGCAAATCGAGCCAGTAGAAACCGGGGGAGCCAAAAGGCAATTGGTCGTGCGGCGTATCTTTTGTCAGAGAGGGGCTTTTTACCATCTCGACCTGTTTTTGTATCCCGGCCAATGCTTTTCTTTCTTCCGGGTCGATTTTACCGTCCAGCATCGCAATATATTTACATTGTTCAAAGATTGAATCTTCCATCGGGCGCGTAGGGCCTGCCATAATCACAAAGCCCGCGATTGTTTTGTTCTCCCTGGCGATGCGGGGAATCAGCATCCCTCCCAGACTGTGTCCGAGAACAAAAATCCGATGTTTATCTATGTCTGGATTTGCGGCCAGAAATTCAACCGCGGCGGCCGCATCATCGATAGTTTCCTGCCGGACGGTTAAATCATTGCAATCTTTGACAAATTGGGCTCGATAGTGAAGAGTTCTTTTCTCATAGCGTAATGTAGCGATTCCCTTTGACGCCAGTCCCCATGCCAGGTCTTTAAAAGGTTTGTTGGGGCCGATGGTTTCATCGCGGTCATTCGGGCCGGAACCGTGTACTAATACAATTACAGGAAATGGTCCATTGCCCTTTGGAACCGTCAGAGTGCCGGGCAAAATCCACGGGTCTTTACCGAAGGTGATTTCTTTTTCCGTAAATGCATCGGATTTTATATATTTCGGCAGCGAGTTGGCATCAGATGCCTGTTTTATACTCGCGGCGGGTTGAGCCGATACAAAGAATAGGCCGCTGATTTTGCCGGAAGGACTGAAAACGATTTTGGCGTCCAGCGAAGTTTTTTCAAATTGACAGGTCACATAAACAATATCATACGGCTGTAATTTTCCCGTTCTGGACCCCTGGCGTTTTTGAAATGCGCCGCATTGCGATATCAAGGCCTCCCACGTCTGTTTGAGCGCCGGCGCCGGCAAGGCCTGGGTCATTGTCGGGTCAAAAGGCCCAACAGCGGCGTCAAAATTCCCCGTTGACAGGCGGTCGATAAATTGTTCCGCACGTGTTTGCAGTGCGGTCGGCTGCGCGTATGAAATTGCTGTGAACGCAACAGAAAGAAAAAGGAAAAACATCGAACGTATCATAGATTATCTCCTGAGATTAAAAGTCAGTTTAACGGCACAAATTTAACCATTACGAAAATTCCGACTTTGGAAATTATCTCCGCGATAATCAGGCAGACAATAAACGAAACAATGGCTTTGGCGCCTTTGAGATTGCAGGATACAGCATACGCCCGGTACATCAGCGCCACCATCCAGACGAGCATTAAAAGAATAATAATCATCGCTGCGGTAAAGACAGCTATATCCACCGGCTGCAACGCCAGCGGCTGATTCGGATTCTGTATCATTTTCATCAACGCCTCCGTGACGCGCTGATTGGCCGGCAATAACCATGCGACGGCGGAAAACAACATCGGCAGACGAGCCAATGCCTGTGTTCCGAGGACATCGATAATCCGGAAAGAAATTCTTCTGAGTATCAGACCCGCGAGCAATAAAACAATAGTCAGGCTCAGCCAGTCGATGAAGCCCTCGGCAATGAAGAACCAAAGCGACGCCCTGGCTCCTATATGCATATCCAATACGCCGTCGAAATGGACATTACCGATGGAACCGATCAATGCGGCGGCGACGATTCCAATTATGCCCACAATGAGCGCCTGCCAGCCGGCGATGTACGTAAATGGATCGAACAGCCAGGTTGTGATGCGATGGGTATTTTTCGATTCATTCTGCTGGTTCATTTGTTTTTCTCCTTTATTTCTTTGGCGACGGTTTTTTCGAGCTGTTTGATTTTGTCGATGATTTCATCCAGTCGATTGCGGACGGTAGGATAGCTGAGTTTCATCAGGGCGGCCATATCCTTCAGCGAGCCGCTGCATTTGACAAAATCTGTCAGGAAGACCTGTTCTTCTGTATCCAGCCGCATTAGTAAGGGTAATTCATAGAGTCCTTCCACCTGCGTCCGGCAATTCTCGCAGGCCAGTTGTTTGACCTTCAATTGTTCCTTGCAGGCCGGGCATTGGATGGGTAGATTGCTCATATTCAGACCCGTCAAAATTTTTAATCTCTAAAACGTTGTTTGTTAACTCTTGAAAACAATGCTCAAATTATTGTTATATTATAAGGTCAGGCCTTAATAATGTCAATATATAAGTTAATTTTATTTAATATAGTATAAATATTGTGTATTTTTATTTTTGGTACCGACGGGCGGGTATTTTCTAAATGCTTATTTGACAAGAGGTAAGAGAGAAAAACAGGGGATTTGGTTTTAGGCTTTTCGCGGGTCAAATTTTGAGCTATAATCCCTGCCGGAATCGAAATTTTACAAGGAGAAACGAATGGCGCACTTGTTTATTAAAGACATCAAGGCCGGAATGAACATCAATGATATTTACCTTGTGACCCAGCCGGTGCTGCGGCCCACGACCAGAGGGGATTTGTATATTGCGATGTATCTATCGGATAAGACGGGCAAGGTCAACAGCCGAATGTGGCAGGCGACCGAACAGATTTATCAGCAGATTCCGTCGGAAGGCTTTATTCAGATTCGCGGCAAAAGCGAACTGTACCAGAACGCTCTGCAAATTGTGGTCAATGATGTTCTCGTCGTCAGCCAGGACAAAATCAACCTGGCCGATTATATGGCCCGCACCGAAAAGGACGTGTCGCAAATGTATGCCAGGCTCAAGGAGATTCTGGGGCGGATTACCCATCCGCAATTGAAGGCTCTGGCTGAGATGTTTTTATACGATAAAGACCTGATGATTCTGTTCTGCAACGCGCCGGCGGCGATGCAGATGCACCATAATTTTCTGGGCGGACTTTTGGAACATACGCTCAATATGCTGGAAGTGGCCGAGGCGATTTTCCCGCTGTATCCGAAGATTCAAAAAGACCTCGTGCGGGCGGCGATTTTCCTGCACGACATCGCCAAGACTGAAGAATTGTCTTATAAGGCGGCGATTTCCTATACCGACGGCGGACAACTGCTGGGCCATATCATTCTGGGTGCGCAAATGGTCACGCAGGCCGCGGACAAACTGGCTGCCAGGGGGAAACCGGTGGATGCCGCCGTGCTGGATAATTTACTGCATATTATTATCAGCCACCACGGGGCGTATGAATTCGGTTCGCCGAAGTTGCCCGCCACGCCCGAGGCGTTTATGGTCAGCTATATTGACAATATGGACGCCAAGATCAATCAGACGACGGCGCTGATTGAAAACGACAGTACCGAGGGAAGCTGGACGGCGTATCAGAAATCGCTCGAAACCAAACTCTACCGCAACCGCGTGCTGGAACAGTAGCATTATCCTGGCGGCAGGAGCGTTGTGGCTGACGGCGAGGCGGGGGTGGTTAGAGGCGTCAGTTTGATTTGCGCCTGCTGGGGCGGGTTGGGGGCCTCAATCTGGCCGTCCTTGAGAAATTCGGGCGGGAAATTATACAGCACCGGCCGCGGCGGAATCTCGCTGGCCGTCTCGTCGCCGTCTCGTACTTCAATGAGAATGTGATACCGTTGTTTTTTGTACGCATCGAAGGCCTTGTCCGTGGCGCGAATCGTCCGAATCGTCTTAAATTCGGTTTCGTTGAGCAGTTCGACTTTGTACTTACCCAGCAGTGTCGGGCTGATGATATATCCAATCATCGGCTGAATAACCTGTTCTTTGAGCGGTTCGGTCGCCGGCAGGGATACTTTGACTGCTTTCTCGGCGTATTTTCGCTTGCCCGCCGAGAATTCCACATACGGTTTTTCCGAGACCGGCAGCCGTCTGGCCCGTTCCATTTGCTGGGCGGCAAGCATCACATACGCCGGTCCAGTATAATCTTTACGGACGGGGATTTCCACCTGAGCCGGCTCAATGGATTCGCATTTTATGGCTGCGCCGTTTTCGTCAACGCACTGCACCACGAGGGGTTTGGAAACCAGCTTTTCCACCTCAATGTCAATTCTGTCCGGGATGCAGGACTCGAACGTCAGGGCGTATCCTTTCATTTTTGCATGGTCGCGGAAGTACTCGGTCATATCCAGCTTAAATTTGCCTCCGGCATCGTGTCCGAATTCCCGCGGGTCGTAAAAGAATTCCGGTTTTTCATTGCGGTACCGCTGGACCAGGTCGGAGATTTTGACCGGCGCCCCCTTGAAGGTCAATCGCAGGTTATCAATCTGTTCCTGTCCGTTGTTGAAGGTGACCCAGAAATCTGCTGCCGCGGCCGGCGCGGTTTTCAGGGTGGCCACCCAGGTACGACTGGTTTCAAGAGACAGAAACGCCCAGGCCCAGATTAAGAGGGTTAAGAATACCACAGCAAGAAATTTTTTGATTCGGTCTCGCATAGAGCTTTATGCCGTTGGAGGCGTTTGTTCATCCGGATTGATGGATTCCTCTTCGTTTTGTTTCCCGTGTCCCAGCCGTTCCAGCAGAGGAGTCGTTTTAACCAGCGCCGTATTCAGGTGTCTTCGCAGCTGCGTTTCGGAGATGTTGCGAATCAGTTGACCGTTCATCGCCAAAGAGAGGGTGCCTGTCTCTTCACTGACGACGATGACTAATGCGTCGGAAGCGGTGGAAATACCGATGGCCGCGCGGTGTCGGGAGCCGAGCCGACCATAAATGGCGCTGTCGGCCTCGGCCAGCGGAAGCTGAACTCTGGCCGCGACGATGCGGTCGCCCTGAATCAAGACGGCCATATCGTGCAGCGGTGTTCCTTCGTAGAAGATGGTTTTGAGTAATTCGCTGGTCACTTTCGCGTCGATGCGCACACCGGTTTCCACGAATTCTCCGAGCGGAACCTGCTGCGTGATGGCGATAATCGCGCCGGTCCTTTCCGCAGCCATTTGATTGACGGCTTCGATGATTTCCTCTACGCACCGGGTCAACTGCTGCGGTGAGCTTGGGGAAAACAGATTCGCCTGGCCGATACGAATCAATGCCCGGCGTAATTCCGGCTGAAACGCCGTGACGGCGACGATTAGAACAGCGATTAAAAAACCCTTATACAGATAAGCAATTCGCTCCATTCCAAATTGCTCGACGACGAGATTCAGAATCAGGGAACCGGCCAGGAGGACAAAAATAACCCCCCGAAAAAGGCGTTCGCCGCGCGTTCCCTCCAGAAAACTGACAACGATATAGACAAATACCCCAATCAGCAGGAGTTCCGCCAGGACGATGAACCGTTCATAGAAACCAATCCGGACGATATACTGAATAATCGCATTCAAAGTCTATACCACCCACACTTATGCAAGCGATTCACAAACAGCGTTTTGCCGATAAAAATCCGACAGTTAGTCCGGCAGAAATCTCGAGTCTACGGGGAAGCCATGTTATTTTCAACCGGCTGGGCCGGTCGGGAAACCATATCAGTCAACCGACTCGGCTGGTCAATCATCAAAAACTCGTCGATGTCTTTTTGCAGCATCAGCCAATTGCTGTTGAGGTAATTGACATGTCCGCGGTGCACTTCCTGGGCGGTCATTCCAGGGGACCCTGCACAGCCGATCAGTGTTAACAGAAACCCCGCGACTCCAAATCCCGCACAAAAATTGGAAAACCGGATTAAATTTAGCGATTTCATTCCAGACCTCGATTTTTATGATTTTTGGCTATTCAACAGGCCCAAATCGCAATAACACCTGCATTTTCGGCGTGTTGGATTGTATTCCTTTGCGCCCAGGTTGTCAACGTCAAAAACCGATAAAAGGGATAGATATGAATAAATAGCTGTACCTGCGTTCCGTCTTCGCAAGACGCAGTTGTGGATGGTTATTTTTCAGGAGCGATTTGCAGATTTTCTTTCAGCTCCGGATGGGATTGGTGTGCCGTGGTACAGCATGGCGGGCGCCAGCGACGGCTCAACCTTGTCGCTGTACCTGCGAGATATGCCTGCAAACGGCGCGTGGGCATTATATGCCGGTGGACACGGCGACCGCGCCTACGGTTTTATTGACGAAGCCCGTATTTCGGATTCGGCGCTGGCCGCCGGTGATTTTCTGATTCCCGAACCGGCGACAATGCTCCTGCTTGGACTTGGCGGTTTGTCTTTAATCAGACGTAAAGGTTAATACAACACGGATTGAACTTTAACGGGCTTTGCTGGTTTTTTCGGCAAGGCCCGTTTTTTTATAATTGCACCGGTAATATGCTTTTTATATCCAATATAATTAAAATGGGGGAACCATCGTCAAATAATGGCTGGAACAAAATGTCAGCTGAAATGGTTTTCTTAAGGGGGACAGCTCTGTTGAAAAGTCGGCTTCAATGCGTGGCAGCGACCGACCCCGACGTATCGAGAGAGGTCGAGAGGAATCCGGGTTGGCCCTCCATTTTACACCCATCATCCACCTTATCCTGACGTGTCGGGACTTGGTGGTTAAAGATATAAAGAGGTGCGATTCTTTCGAGGGGTTAAATTAATTGGGACAAAAATGTGAACCCAAATTGGCTCTCTGGGAAAAGTTAAATTAGCCAAGTGTCAACTACGATAATGTGAAAAATCTGGTATAATTTTCATTCCTATTTTGGTAGCAATGATTGTTTTTCCTTAGGTTTTCAGGCATAAACCGCATAAAAAGTAAAACATACCAAGTGTCGAATCTAAATATTGTGTTGTCATTAAGGTTTTTTCCCCGTATAATAATTATAGGATGGGTCGTAAGTGGAAAGGCTGAGGAGTTTAAGAAATGAGTAAGATACTGCCTGTAACTGAACTAAAAGGAAGAACTATAGGACGCATTCTTATCAAAATGGGTCTGCTGACTCGAGATAAAGTGCATGAATGCCTGAAGATACAGCAGGAACGAAAAGGGCAGGTTAAATTGGGAGAGCTTTTCATTGAAAAGGGATTGATTACACCAGAGGACCTACGAATTGCCTTGGCCGGCCAGCGAGGAATGGAATATGTGGACATTGAGAATATGGAAATTCCCCACGATGTTATTGGGCTGGTTCCAGCGCACATGGCCCGCAGTTATCGTATTATTCCTTTGCGCTATAACAAATCCGATAACCAAATCACCGTGGTTATCGACAACCCCGATAATTTCCGCGCGACGGACGACCTGGCGACATTGCTGGGCTTTTCCGTGGAATCGAAAGTGACGAATACCGAGGCGTTAAATGCGGCCTTCGATAAGTATTACAAGGAAGAAAAGGAGGGTCTTAACGATCTGATTGGCGAGATTGAGGGCGATAAGACCCTTCAGCAATTCCGAGGTCGGGGGGAAAGTATTGATCTGGAGGACATCAAGGAGCTGGCTGAATCGAATCCGGTCAAGAAACTGCTGAATTATGTACTGCTCCAGGCGATTCGAGACAAGGCCTCAGATGTTCACTTTGAGCCGTTTGAAGACGAGTATAAGATGCGATACCGTATCGACGGCGTATTGTATGAAATGGTGCCGCCGCCCAAGAGTATTGCGTTGGCAGTGGCCAGCCGTATTAAGGTTATGGCCAACTTAGACATCGCTGAAAGACGTCTGCCTCAGGACGGGCGCATTCCGCTGGTGGTGGGGGGCAATCCGGTGGATTTACGCGTGAGCGTGCTGCCGACGATGTTCGGCGAAAGCGTAGTACTTCGTGTGCTGGACCGTACCCAACTGGAGTTGCGGCTGGATATGCTGGGACTTCGCTCCCGGGAACTGGAGATGGTCAATCAATTGGTTGAAAAACCCAACGGAATTGTCATTGTTACCGGCCCAACCGGTTGCGGGAAAACCACGACGCTGTATTCCTGCCTGACAAAATTAAATCAGATTGATACGAAAATCATTACGACGGAAAACCCGGTGGAATATGATATTGACGGCCTGATTCAGGTGCAAATCAAGCCGGAAATTGGTCTGACGTTTGCCAGGTGTCTTCGGTCGATTCTGCGTCAGGACCCGGATATCTGTATGGTCGGCGAGATTCGCGACCTCGAAACGGCGGAGATAGCGATTCAGGCGTCGCTGACCGGCCATTTGGTCTTTACGACGCTTCACACCAACGATGCGCCCAGCAGCATCGCCCGTCTGCTGGATCTGGGGCTGGAGACCTTCCTTGTGACCGCGACGATTGAAGGAATTATCGCCCAGCGGCTGGTACGGAAAATCTGCAATCACTGCAAGACCGAGTACACGCCCACGGACGATCAGTTGATGGAACTGGAGCTGACTTCGGAAGAGATCCGCGGCAAGAAGCTTTATTACGGGAAAGGATGTGAGAACTGCAACAACACGGGTTATCGCGGACGAATTGGGTTGTTTGAGGTTATGATGTTCAATGATGAGATCCGGGATTTGATTATGAATCGCGCCTCTACGGCGGTGCTGCGGGAGGCGGCCCGCAGGGCGGGGATGAGGACGCTGCGGGAAAACGGTTTGGCGGTGATTTACGACGGGATTACGACAATCGACGAGGTGGGCCGTGAGACGCTGACGGCCGAAGGGTAAAACGGAGATGAAATCCTATGCCTGTTTTTGAATACACGGCGCTGGACACGAAAGGAAAAGAAGTCAAAGCGGAAATTGAGGCTCTCAGCAGCAAGGAAGCCATCAGCAAAATCCGCAATAAAGGGTTGTTTCCGACTAAGGTCAAGGCGCAGTCGGGGGGTAAGAAGGTGCAGGTTAAAGCCGCCGCCGCCGCTCCGAAACGCAGAAGCGCCAACAGAAAAGTCAAAATCAAGGTGGTGACTCAGTTTGCCCGCCAGCTTTCGACGCTGCAGGACGCGGGGCTTGCGATTCTGCGTTCTCTGCGGATTTTGGAGGAGCAGCAGAAAAAAGGGTCCTTCCGGCGGATTATTGGGTATGTCGCCGACGATATCGAAGGCGGCTCGACGCTGTCGGAGGCGATGGGCAGATGTCCCCGCTGCTTTAACCGGCTGTTTGTGAATATGGTTGCGGCGGGGGAAGTCGGCGGCGTGCTGGATGTGATTCTGGACCGCGTGGCGGACTTTATGGAAAAGAACGAGAGGCTCAAGTCCAAAATCAAGGGCGCAATGGTTTATCCGGTGGTAGTGATGACGGTGGCGATGCTTATTGTACTGGGTTTGATGATTAAAATCGTCCCGATTTTTGCGACAGTGCTGGGGGAGATGAGCGACAAGAAGCAGGGGCTGCCGGTGCTGACACAGACGCTGCTGAATATCAGCGGCTGGCTGACGGGACGCCACGGACTTAATGCGGGAATGGTGGCGGTTTCGCCGTTCATCATTCTTTCGCTTTTCAAACTCATTTACAGGTTCAAATATGGACGATTCGCGATGGACTGGCTGAAATTGCATTTGCCGATAATAAAGAAAGTCGTGTACAAGACGGCGGTGGCCCGCTGGACGCGAACGCTGGCGACGCTGATTGGGGCGGGTGTTCCGATTCTCGAGGCGATCAACATTACCCGTGAAACCGCCGACAACGAGGTATATGCGAAGATGCTGGGCAAAGTGCATGGCGCCATTCGGCAGGGCGATACCTTCGCCAATCCGCTGCGGCAGAGCAAAACGGTCGATTCCATCGTGGTCAATATGGTCGATGTCGGAGAGGAAACCGGCGACCTTGACAAAATGCTGATGAAGGTGGCCGACAACTTCGACGAGGAGGCGGACGTGATGGTCTCGGCGATGATGAGTATGCTGGAACCGATTATGATTGTGACGCTGGGTATGATTGTCGGAACCATTGTGCTGGCGATGTTTCTGCCGATGGTCAAAATGATCGAGGTCCTGATGTAAAAAAGTTAAAAGTTAAGATTCAAAAGTTAAAAACGTGGAATCCCGGCAACAGTCGGGATGACTAACCAATAAAAAGGTGTGATGGGCATCAATTACTTTTAGAAAGGAAAAGACAATGAAATTCGCGGGCAAAACAAAAGGGTTCACCATTGTGGAGATGCTGACGGTAATGGGGATTATCGCCATCCTGATTGGACTGTTAATTCCGGCGCTCAACCAGGTCAAGGACTATTCCAAGCAGATTCAACAGAAGGCACAGTTTCACAGCATTGACCCGGCGCTGGAGATGTTTAAGAACGACCTCGGCGCCTATCCGGATTCGTTTGACAACCGCGGCGCCAGCACGACGGCTCCTGTAGCACCGCTGACAGTGGATACCCACAATTACGGCGGCGCCCAGAAACTTGCGGACGCCCTGGTCGGGTGGGATTTGCTGGGATTTCATCCCAAATCCGGTTTTCGTTCCGACGGCATGGCTTATTTTCAGGTCAATCCTAACTTCGGTGGGGGGTATGTTCTTGTTTATGATCCAGTCAATGGAATTGTGGCAGGCGACGAATCGGAAAAGAACGGCGATGAAAACCTTAAGAACCGCCGGAAGTATATTAATATGGAAGGCGCCAACGCGTCCCGGATGCAGGATGTTTATAATGCCACGCTCGGTGATTTCCTGGCAACCAACTATGTTATTTGTGATGTGTACGCCAGGCAGCGTACTTCCGGGGTGAAGACCGGGATGCCGATTTTGTATTTCAAGGCACGGACCAATTATACCCTTCAGGATTATTCCGTAGATGGTGTTTATACCAATGACATTTATAACTATGACGACAACCGCGCTCTGATTTTATTGAAGACTGCCGAGGCGGCTCCCCAGACACACGAGCTGGAAAATACCGGCGATGCTTATACGAATTTTGAAAAGATGATTTTGAATCAGCAGGTGCTGAACGCCAACCCGGCTGTGCGCAAGCCCTACCGGGCGGATTCGTATATTCTGATTTCCGCGGGCAAAGATGGGATATATGGCACTTCGGACGACATTTTCAATTTTGAGAAAGGCGCCAATCAGTAAAAATATCAATGGGGGAACGGCAGTTAGTTTTCGCCGAGGGTCCGAGACGCATCCGGATAAGGCCCGGATAAGGCAATGATGCGAAAAATACGGAATTCCCAAAAAGCATTCACGCTCATCGAAGTGCTGGTGACGCTGGTCATTGTGCTGATTTTGGCCGGTGCGCTGGTCGGGACAGGAAAATATCTGCGTACCCGCGCCGAGCGGCAACTGACCCAAAGTGAAATCGAGGTCATCTGCACGGCGCTGGAACTGTATTACGATGAGTATGGGGTTTTTCCTTTTGAGACGTATGCAGATTTTGGAAAAATTAATTATGGAGTGATTCCAGTGTTGGCGCCTGGGACGGTCAGTGGTGGAGACACTGAGGAAAAAATAAAGGACCCTGTTGACAATAAATATGAGTCTAACGCCTCCAGCGCGGCATTGTTTTATTATCTCAACCGGAACAAAAATTGTCGGCAGATTATTGAAGCGATTTCAGAACGGTTGATTACCAATAAGGATGCACAGACCGGAGCCAGGCTGAAGGTTTTGGTCGGGGCGCCGCCAATAGAAGTAGATTTACCGAGGTTTATTGACGCGTGGGGTACGGCATTGCGTTATACATATCAGAGCGGCGATGTGTTTCCGGTGATTTTTTCCGCCGGGCCGGATAAAAAGTTTGATACAAAAGATGACCTGAGCAGCCAATAAAAATGTTTAATGTTTAATGTTTAATGTTAAATTGCTTTTTCGCGTTTTTCTAATAATGAATCGTCAGGCAATCCGCAATAAAGGATAAAAATAATGAAACGGACTCAGCGGCAAAGCAAAATGGACGGTCATTTTGGGCGAAGCGAGGAATTTATTGAACACATCAGATTCCTCACCCCGCCGAAGGCGGGGATTCGGAATGACGGTTATCCGCGACGAGGGGGATTGGGAATGATAGGAAGCCGGGCGTTTACGCTGATTGAACTGCTGACGGTCATCGCGATTATCGCGATGCTGATAGGAATTATGGCGGTCGGTGTAAAAATGGCGACTCGGCAGGCCAAAAACCTGCGGCAAAAGACCGAACTGCGGGCGATGGATATCGGACTGGAACTGTTCAGCAAAGATTTTGACGACTACCCTGATTCGAAGGTCCGGGGGCCGGATAAGGGGGGACCGCCAGTCTGTGGTGCGCAGCATCTGGCGGAGGCTCTGGTGGGACGGGATAGCCACGGATTTGAGCCGCAGACGGGCTGGTATCCGCCGCCGCCGGACGGCGACAAAATCTATAAGCCCGGATTGGATGCGGCGGTACTCAATACCTTGTACGACGCCAACAGCGATGTAAGTCTGCGGCGCCGGAAAGGGCCGTATGTGGAATTGAAACACAGCGGGGTTTATACGATAGCTGAACTCTGGCAAGGCAGCGTTGCCCCGTCAACCATTTATCCGTCTCCGGCGCCTCCGGTTCCGGCCGCCAATGGACGGCTTCTCAGTCCGGTGATTACGGATACCTTTAATCTAAACACGATTACACTGAGCGGTGCGTCCGTGAAAGTAGGACTACCCGTGTTGTATTTCAAGGCCGACAGCGCTAAGCGGTTCCGCGTGGATAAAACAACCAATCCGGTTACCAATCCCGCCACGGCGGAATACAGCCAGTGGATTTACAATTTTGACGACAATCTGCCGGTGGTGCAATTGCCACGGCTGGACGGACAGACCGATACCGACTTTACGAATCCTGCTGAGGCGACCAAAAACCAGGCCGAGATTTTCTATGAAATGCTTACACAGACGGCCGATACGGGTCGCAACTATTATAAGCCGTTTAACGCCAACAAATTTATCCTGATTTCTGCCGGCTGGGACGGTGTTTATGGCACAAAGGATGATATCACCAATTTTGATTATTGATTTATCCGGCCGCTTTCGTCTCCGTCCCGACGCCCCGATAAATCGGGACAGGCATCGGGACTGCGAAGGACAGATAGACTTGCGGCTCCTGGATTTGAAATAAACGACCGTTATCAAACGGAGGCAAAAACAATGGAACGAAAAAAAACCATACGCGGATTTATCCGCCCCGGGTACTTTGGCGGGTTTACGCTGCTGGAGATGCTGACGGCGCTGGCGATTATCGCCTTGCTGATTGGGCTGTTAATCCCGGCGATTGGTAAAATTCAGACGACGGCTCAGACGGTCAAACAGAAGGCGCAATTCCACGCTATCGAGGTGGCGCTGGAGGCGTTTCGTTCGGACGTCGGCGACTACCCGCCGTCAAGGCAGGCGGATACGGCTGCGGGGGAACCTGCCGGCTATTATGGCGCCCAAAAACTGGCCGAGGCCGTGGTGGGGCTGGATGGTTTCGGGTTTCATCCATTGTCCCAGTGGCGTTCTAATGGTACGGCTGTCAATGTTATCGGTAAGGATGGGAACCCAGTTAACGGCGGCGGCGAGGTGTTGTTGTATCATATTGGTGCGGATATCGCCAATTTTGAAACGTCGGATGAAAATCTGAAAGCCCGTAAAGGACCGTATTTGGAACTAGAAAAGGCCAACGCGGTAAAAGTAAGTTCCGTCTATTCGTCCACGTCCAACCCCAATGTCAATCTGAACACATACGTGCTGGCGGATATGTTTCAGATGGTCAAAAAAAGGCCGACGGGCAAGACAGGAATGCCGATTCTGTATTTCCGTGCGGATACCAGCAAAGGCTATTTATATTCTGGTTCCGGCTCGGTGACGCCGTCGCAAAGTATCTATAATCTGGAGGATAATTTTATGGGTTTCGTTTTTCCGAATCCGCCCTGGGACACATCGTCAAGCCATCCTATGCGAGATGATACGGGGACCTTCTATCAGCGGATTCGGAACCCCAATTTTCCCGGCACGGCCGCGAATAATTACACGGACGCCCGTCCGTACCGGGCGGATTCGTTTATTCTGCTCAGCGCCGGGCCGGATGGACTGTATGGCACGTTGGACGACGTGTATAATTTTGACGAGAATGAAAAGTAAATAGTCCAAACTCAAGAGACCAGAGACGAGAGACTATAGACAAGAGAATAGAGACCAGAGTCCAGAGATAAGGGCTTTCGGGAAAGAAAAAATGGATGAGAAATCGCAGAAAAACAATCCGGGCTTTGACGCTGACAGAATTGCTGGTGATAATGTCGGTGATGGTGATTTTACTGGCGATTTCCATACCCGCGGCCAAAAAGCTGTCCGAATCGCTGGAAAATTCCACCGGCACGCGAAGCATTATCGGCGCAGTGCTGAGCAATGCGAGGGCCATCGCCATTCGCGAAGGGCACTACGCCGGCGTCCGATTTCAGCAGGACAGCGCCGGCAGACAATACATGGTGTTTATTATCCATGAAAGCGATTCGTCAAAGATGGGAGGTCTTGCTAATGGTTTTTATGCGGTACCGGGGCGCAAACCAATGACTCTGCCGGAAAATGTAGGACTGGTAGCCGGGGGAAATTATGCTGATAATTTGCTGGATGAACCTGCGGAAATGACCAATGCAACGACGTTTTCTATCGTGTTTAATCAATCAGGCAAATTTGTGATTTTTCCGGTTCAGGTTCGTAATAAAGATGGCAAACGATATACGGAAAATCCCCCAAGTACAGATAAGATTTTTAACACCAAGGCACAGGTTGATTTGGGGGCGGCGATGTTTACTCAGGACGAGGATGATTATTTAATATATGGACTGACAAAAGAAAACAGCGTATCCGGGTTTCGGATTTATGATAAACGTGAATTGGCGAAGGCTCAGGCCATAACGCCACCAAAGCCGTGGACGGCGGTACCGACGGGGTTGTCGAATCTTGATACGGAATTTGTGAACCCTTATACAGGGGAGCTGGTAAAAAAGTAATCCTCCTTCGCCAGGGCTACGGAGGACGAGAAAGGGAAAATTGCTGGATTCCGGCTCGGAGGCCGGAATGACAAGAAAACGGGTATGACAAGAAAAAAAGATAATGACAGGATATCCACAACATAACGGGTTTTCGCTGACGGAAGTGCTGCTGGCGACGGGCATCCTGGCTATCGGGATGGCGATGATTGCAATGGTATTCCCGGTGGGCATCAAACTGGCCAGTCTCGCGACGGAACGGACGATTGGCGTTGTCGCGGGCAATGAAGCATTTGCGAAAATCCGTCTGTATTGGGTTAAGCCCTACGATCCAAACGCCTCTCCGTGGAATACCGGCGCTACGGAATTTCATAAGGTGGCTGATGTGGTCAGCGGTTCAACGCTGTTCGACCCCGCGGCACCAAGCGGCGAGCGAATATATCCGTCGCTGGTACCGCCATCGCCGGAACAGAAGTATTATTGGTCTGCGCTGGTGTGGAAAACGGGGACTGACAGCAGCGACAACGTAACGGAGTTAAAAGCCCGTGTTTTTGTTTGTCGCGTGCTGGCGATGGGGGCGAAGTATTACACGCCTGCAGGAACACCTGATGGTAAATGGCCGGTGCCGGTGAAGGTGAATATCGTGGCCTTACCAGACCCTAATTATATTGTTGTACAGCCCAATACAGGAATATTCCCCATCCCTACGGGAAGTACCACGCCGCCTGTGTATGCGTTCTTTACTGAGGGTTGCATGATTGTGGAAGATACGAGCGGAAATAAATATCAGGTGGTGGAAACAAAAGATATGGATGCCAATCCCGGCAAAGAGAGATTGCGGCTAAGCGAGCCGTTTGCGGTGACGGGTTTGCCGCCTTATTATGTGTGGGTGGTTCCTCCGGCGGTCGGCAGTTCGCGGAATCCGTGTATTGATGTGGTCTCGGAGGATTCTTTGCATCGGTGATGCCGTAATATTTTTGCTGTAATGAAAAGTTATCTGAAAGGGTAAATCCGAAGCACGAAATACGAAATCCGAAACAATATCAAAATCCCAATGCTCAAAAATCGGAACGTTTTTGATGTTTATTATTTTGATTATTTGAATTTGTTTCGAGTTTCAGACTTCGATATTCGGATTTTGAGTAGCCGTAGGGTGGTCTCTTAGCCCAGCGAATTGCTGGATTCCGGGTCAAGCCCGGAATGACAAGAAAATAGAAAGGTATGAAAAAGGCGTTTACCATAATTGAGCTTCTGGTGGCGACGGCGCTCTTGGCGATGCTGATAGCTATATCGGGGATAGTCTTTTCCACGGCGGTCAAGGCGCATCGGACAGCCAACGCCGCCGCTGAGGTTGCGGCAAAATTATTTGCGCTGACTGACCAATTAAACAGGGATTTTCAGGGTTTGCGAAAAGATATGCCGGCAGCGATCTGGTTTGAATATGATTCGAACACCGGCAAACGGTATGACCAAATCCAATTTTTTGCCGATGGTATGTTTGAGTCATCCAAACAGTGGACATATACGAACTCATCCGGTACGCAGGTAACAGAAACACTATCAGGTAATACCGCCAGGGTTTATTATGGACAGGCCAATCAGGTACGAATCAATTCATCGTATCAGAGAACGCTGTATTCCGCGTATAACACATCCTATTCTGAGGCACGAAAGCGGGGGACACAGATGATATTAGGCCGACGTGCTCATATACAAACGGCAAACTCAATGCCGACGTGGGGGTTGTTTCCCGTGGATCCTTCGGATACCACGGCGAATTTTAGGACCAGTTTTCAGCAGAAATTTATTCCCTGGCTGGGCGGAGGTTCTTCCGGAAATTATTTTGGCAATGATGTATTTGAATATGATAATGTCAGTCTTTCGGATTGGACAAATATCCTGGCTGATTCGACCAAAGCGAATCAGAATAAGTATTTGGATACCTGTTTTAATAATACTTCCGGCCGTCCGGGGATTGATTTGACCGCTTCCGACGGGCAGTCGCTACATATGGTGATGGTGCAGGGCATCGGCAGTTTCAGCATTCAGTTGGCGTATATGTCGGGAGGTGTTTTATACTGGTGGCCTTCGCAGGACCCCAACGGCGACGGGAATACCTTGGATTCGGATTTTACCGCGATGGGCGCCACGTCATTCGGTTATTATATGAATTTCCCGGTTGCTCCTTTGTGGCCTAATTGGACGGGTTCAAGCAATCGGAGTCTGTTGCTGACGTCAGATTCTTCTTACCCGAAGGCGATGAAGTTTACATTTACGTTGTACGACTCCAACGGCGTGTTTAAGGACGGTAAGATGTTCACGCACATTGTCTATTTTAATTGATAATGATGAATGAATAATGAATAATAATTTCGGCGGGGGCTGAATATGGAAACGCGAAAAACAAAAAACGATAGCGAACATAAACAAACATGCTTGTCATTCTGGCCCCTTGCTTTCGCGGAGGGTAAACTCCAGCGGGAAACCAGCGTAAAACGTTCTGGATTCCGGCTTTGGGTGGCCTGCCTACGCTTGCGTAGGCAGGAAATGGAGATGAAACCTGCTTGTCGGAGACAAGCAGGGCACCCAGCAGTGACAAAGAATGGCTCAGCCTTGATATTGGTGGTTGTGGTGACGGCACTGCTGTCGGTGATTGGCGTGATATTTGTGATGACGATGCGGATGCGGGAGATGACCACCTCCAACATCACCGACAACCGGGATTTGGATGCCGCAGTGCATTCGACGGTCGGACAAATTGGTACTATTTTAGTGCAGGATTTGTTCGGCACGAACCTGAACAAGAATATCATCGACGGAACCGACGGCAATGAGCCGTATGACAGTCTGGGAACGACCGACCGCTGGCTGGCCAGTCTGGAACCCAGATCGGATTTGCCGGCTGTAAAGAATCTTGCGGTAAATACTGACAGCGACCCGACAAACGACTGGTATCAATGGGAACGTATTACCGATTTGAGCGGCGGTGCCGTGGCTTCGAAATGGGACCTGATTCTTCGTGACGGCCAAAAGACGCCCTGGGATATTACCAAAAAGGAATTTGGCGGGATTGTCGAGGACTATCAGGAATTTGACGCGATATTTAAGCAAACGCCGGAATATATCCGGCAGCACTCGGATATGGTGGCCGGTCTGCCTGCCGACGCCGACGGCGACGGCGTGGCCGACAGCCGATGGGTAATGGTGCCCAATCTGACGACCAGCAAGGCCAAACCTGTTTTTGCCGCGGTGCGGATTGTCGATAACTGCGCGATGCTGAATCTGAATGTGGCGAATTGTTTTCAGGAAAATACATATACCATAGGCACACAAACTTACAGAGGATGGTTTTATTATAACAATCTCAGCGGAACATATTATTTGTATAATGATAGTACCATTATTCCTATGTATTACCGGGATGGCGGCAAGTATTTGTCGGAAATCAACTATCTGCCGTTTTTGAGGGGTAGCGGGAGCAGCGTTGATAACCCATACGGTATTCTTGCGACCAAAAAGCTCGCTTATGTCAATAGCAGTACCGGAGCGCTAATTTCGCAGTCAGACGTTCCGACTTTTCATCAGGTGTTGATGAGCATTGAAAATCCAAGGAATATCCCAACGCCTGGAACAACTTATAATTTGTTTGATATTGGCGATGAACTGGAAATGCGAAATCGCTTTTTGTTAACCAGTTTGGCTGTTGCGCGATTTGAAGGCTTAAATTGCGCTTACAACACATTTGATTATTTACGCGGCGAATTTATCGGGGGTTGGAACGTTGATCTTCGCGTTAAGCGCATTCCCATTGATAACCCTACGGATTTAAGTATCTGGAAAGAGCGGCTCAATCCTCTTAATTTTGATACGACCAGCGGCGGCATTCCAATTTACGCCAATTATTATGACCGGCGGCATGTGTGTACGTTTTACAGTTTTGACCGGAATATCCGCACGGCGCAGACCCCGTTTTATACCTTTCTGGACAGTCAGTCCGAAGCGATTCGTGATGTTTTTGTGCCGAAAAATAAAATGGCAATTACCACCAACATCACAGTTGCATCAGGTACGTCATATAACTATAACAACGTCGAAACCCGGCGAAAAATTCTGCATCTGCTGTATGCGTTTCGGGAGTATTTCGAAAATGAACGC
The DNA here is from genome assembly GCA_964635075.1 of uncultured Pirellulales bacterium. GTDB lineage: Bacteria > Planctomycetota > Phycisphaerae > Sedimentisphaerales > Anaerohalosphaeraceae > Anaeroglomus. The sequence goes on from CAZWMN010000002.1 coordinate 39,815, forward strand.
GGTTTGACGCAGAATAAAGCGGCGATACAAGCCGCGCAAATCGTAGCCAGTATGATTGATTACGGCGACGATAATAACGCGACGACCCAGGGACCATTTTATAACAGCGTTTTTATGGCGGCGGATGGTTCGACGCAACTGAATTATGGGAACCAGCGAAATCCAAATCCTACATTCATTACCCGTGCTATTGTGCGCGATATGATTCGGGAGGTCTGTATTGACTATAATAAAAAGAATCCGACAAATCCTATTCCTGTGATTGACATCGGCCAAACCGCTCCCAATCCGCTGAGTCCCTATGAATTCGGTCTGGGAATAACCGACGCGTCGGAAACAGTCTATGGTTACGAATGCCAGCCGTTTATCTCGGAAATCTATACGCGGGTGGATGATTCGGGGGTTGTCGATCGCTTTGCAATTGAGCTTTATAATCCTTATTCGCAGGACATAAATGTTGAGAATTGGAAACTGACATTGGAAGGTCAAACGGGCAATTTGCTTCAAGAATACTCATTTTCCACCGGCGTCAAAGTTGTCGGCGGCGGGCGTCTTGTGGTACGGTCCTCCACTTTAATACCGGCGACAGGAACAATTATAGAAAGTAATATTTTCGGAACATCGATAAAGAGTGCGTACAAGATTCGTCTGATAGCAAAGGACCCGGTAACCGGTACGGTGGGGTTGGTTGTTGACCAGCTTCGGCGGGATGATAATGATCCGAATAAGGACCAAATTCTGCTGATGACGACAGATGTGGAAGATAATTTGCTGACGCATCATTCTCTCAAAAGAGTCAATACTTTGTGGAAGTTTTGTAACGCGAATGCGTTTGTTCATCAGAGCCAGAATTTGGCTTCGGGTGTTGATCCGGTGATTCCAGACTTAGGTTCTCTTAACATCGGTGTGAGTTCAAGCGTCAGCTCCTATTCGCTGCCGGTGGCCAATGACGGTCTGCCGATTGAACGGCTTGCGGATTTTGAGAAAATCGCTTTTATCGGAAACCAGAAGACCGGCACGGACCCCAATACCATTACCGATTTGGTCGGCAAGGCATCCGCCGGGTCTCGCGGCGAGGCGGATGTTCGATTTGATATAACATCGGACGGCGGGTTGCTGAATTATATTTGTACGCTGAATCGTTCGCAGGGGAATCTGCCGGGGCGAATCAATATCAATACGGCGTCGAAATATGTGATAGCCGCGGCGATTCCGCCGCAACTGGTGATGACTTCATTGACGGATCCGAATAACGCCCTTTATATCGCGGAGCAGATTGTCGCCAATCGGCCTTATACGAATCTGGGCGATTTGTTGAAAATCCAGGCGATGAGAAAGTATCTTGGCGACACTGATAATTCACGCAATCTCGGCGATCAAGGCATTAACGACGACCTCGAAGAGCGGGACTGGATTTTGTCGCGGCTGTCCAATATTTTTACCGTTCGCAGCGATACATTCACGGCGTATATTCTCGTGCGTCTCGGAACCGACGGTCCGCAGCGGCGGATGCTGGCCATTTTCGACCGCAGCAATGTCTGGTCATCGGCCGATAAACCAAAACTGGTCGCGCTGCATCCTGTGCCGGACCCGAGATAGAATTGCAGATTGACGATTTTCGATTGTCGATTTGGAATTGAAACAAAAGGCACAGGGCAAGAGGCATAAGGCACAAGCCTGAATTCCGGGTCCTGTCTTCGCTAAAGCTACGACAAGGCAGGCAAGGCCGGAATGACATCGAAAAACCAGTTCGAAAGAAGGATTTGACGAAATCTGTCGCGTCGCCTATAATTCCTCCGTTATGAAGTCATCATAAAAACGGAGATTCGGTTTGGATTTGCTGGTGACGATTGTCGAATTATCGCATCAGTTCAGGCCGGCGGATTATGTCCGAGGCGGGGGCGGAAATACCTCGGCAAAGGACGCTGGCACTCTTTGGGTCAAGCCTTCGGGCACCACGCTTAGTCAGCTTAAGCCGGAAGATTTTGTCGCATTAGACAGAAATAAACTGGCGCGATTATATTCGACGCCGACGACCGCCAACCCGACGCTTTACCGTGCGGGTCTGGCGTTTCAGGCGATTATGCCGAAGTTTTCACGGTTTCGGGTGACGTTAGTTATTGGTTTAATTGCTACAACGACTGGGATGTTTCCGGCGGTGGTGATGAGACTGCTGGATTTTGTGGCGATGTGGGGGATGATTCTGATGCCGATGGGGGCGGTGATATTTGTTGATTTCTGGCTGATGCGAAAATTCGGCCTCAAGAGCAATTACGCTGAACTGTCCGGCAAAGTCTTCAACTGGGCCGCCGGGCTGGCGTGGTTTGTGACGATGGGCGTCTGCTGGTGGCTGGTCTATACGGGCCGGGTGGAGATTTACTTTGTGAGTCTGCCGGGGTGGTTTGTGACCGCAGTTTTGTATGTTGTTTTCAGCGCAATCTATCAATCGCGAGTTCACGAAACACCGGCGCTCCGTGCAGCGGCCAAAACCATCGGCTGGCTGTCTCTGGCGGCATTGATTCTAACTGCGATTTTATACTTGGCCGGGGCGATGAATATCGGGTCTGCTCAGAGATGGATGCTGATTCTGACGGCGGTGTGGTTTGTCAGCGCAGCGTTATGGATGTGGGAGCGGAAATAAAAGGGGTCGTATTTCAAATGGAGATACAACCCCCTTTATATTTTTAACGTTATAATCCGTCTGCGCTGAGACGCATCAATTTTGCAACCGAGCAATCCCGTTTGAGGGCATAGCCTTTCAATGGCAGGATGTGTTCGTGAATAGCATCGAGCATATCCGCCGGGAAGGGGAAGAAGGAATCTTCGATTTCATCCGGCGGCGTAATCCAGTTCCTGGCGCCGACGACTGTCGGCGGGGCGTCCAGCTCGTCAAAGGCAAACTGCGTAATTTTTGACGCCATCGTGTGCAGATAACTGCCTCGTTCACAGGCGTCTGAAGTCAGCAGAATCTTGTGGGTCTTTTTAACGGATTCCAGAACCATCGTATAATCGAACGGCACAATACTGCGGGCGTCGATGACTTCGCAACTGATGCCGTATTTTTCTTCCAGTTCTTTGGCGGCCTTCATTGCCCGGTAAAGCGTTGCACCGATAGTCAGAATCGTCAGGTCTTTACCTTGTTTACGCAGGGCGGGTTGACCGAAAGGTACTTCATAGTATCCGCTCGGTACGCCGCCGGGGACAAGTTCTTCCGCGATGCCGTAAAGACGCTGGCTTTCAAAGAAAACCACCGGGTCTGTGCCGAGCAGCGCCGAATACATCAGACCCTTGGCGTCGTAGGGCGTCGCAGGGAAGACCGCCTTGAGACCCGGAATGTGGGCACAGAGGCTCGACCAGTCCTGGCTGTGCTGAGCGCCGTATTTGCTGCCGACCGAGACGCGAACCACCACGGGCATTTTCAGCAGTCCGCCGCTCATCGACTGCCATTTGCAGATTTGATTGAAAACTTCGTCACCCGCCCGGCCCAGAAAATCACAATACATCAGCTCCACCAGCGCCCGTCCGCCTTCCAGCGCATAGCCGCAGGCTGAACCGACGATAGCGCCTTCGGAAATCGGCGAATTGAACAGCCGATGATAGGGCAGGGCTTCGGTGAGTCCGCGATAGACGGCGAATGCGCCGCCCCAGTCGCGGTTTTCTTCGCCGTAGGCGACCAGCGTCGGGTCTTTATAGAATTGGTCGATAATCGCTTCAAAAATTGCATCGCGAAAGACGACGCACTTACTGTCTTTGAGCCGCTGTCCGTTGGCGTCAAATGCCGAGCGGCTTCGTTCGGCAAGACTCTTAATCCGCGGATTGTCCTGTATGGAAATCAGCGTTTCCGGTTTGCGTCCGGGTTCCATCGACTCAATTTTCTGATTGGAGTACATCGTCTGGTCCAGCAGACAAGCGGCTTTTTTCAAATCCGCCCGCGGCGAGATGTTCAAATCCACCGCTTTTTTGCAGGCCTTGAGAATGATTCCCTCAACAGTCTTATGCAAGGTTTCAATCTCTTCTTTAGCGCAGACTTTAACTTTAATCAGTTCATCGGCGAAACCGATAATAGGGTCGTGAGCCTGCCAGGCTTCGACTTCGTTTTTTTCGCGGTAGCTGCTCTGGTCGGAGGGCGAATGGCCGCTGTATCGGTAAGTCACGGTGTCCAGCAATACGGGTCCGTCGCCTTTGGCAAGGATTTCTTTCTTGCGTAAGATGGCGTCGGCCACGGCCAGAGGATTATAGCCGTCGATACGCTCAGCGTGCATTTGTTCGGGGTTGACGCCCGCGCCCAGACGCGCCAGGAATTCATAACCCATCGTTTCGCCGCAGGTCTGGCCGCCCATTCCATAGAAGTTATTTACGAAGTTGATAATCAGCGGCAGGCCTCCGCGATAGGGCTCGGACCATAGTTTTTTGTATTGGTCCATCGTGGCTAAGCAGATGCCTTCCCATACCGGCCCGCAGGCGCTGGAGGCGTCGCCGATGTTGCCGATGACGATACCCAGCTTGCGGTTGATTTTCTTATACAGCGCCGCCCCGACGGAGATGTCGCCCGAACCGCCGACGATGGCGTTGTTGGGATAAATTCCGAACGGCGGGAAAAAGGCGTGCATCGAGCCGCCCATCCCTTTATTAAACCCCGCCTCGCGTCCGAAAATTTCAGCCAGAGTGCCATAGACCAGAAAATCAATCGCCAGGTCTTTGATGGAGCCGGCGGCGTCTTTTTCAACGATTCGCAGGCATTGGCCGTCGAAATAATTTTTCATTATGTTCATCAGGGTCTGTTCGTCGAGTTTGTGAATGGCGGAAAGTCCCTTGGCCAGGATTTCGCCGTGGCTGCGATGACTGCCGTAAATGTGGTCGTCGATGCCGAGATGATAGGCCTGACCGACGGCAGCAGCTTCCTGCCCGATGGACAGATGCGCCGGCCCGGCGTGGACATATTCAATCCCCAGCCAGGAGCCGCGAAGCTTGATTTCGTTGAGCATCGTTTCAAACGTGCGAATGATGGCCATATCCCGCTGAATACGCACCAAATCCTGCGGCGTATAACGCGATAATTCCTGTTCGACGGTTTTTTGATACTGGTTCACCGGTATCGGCTGAAATTCGATCCTGCCGCTCTTGCGCATCTGCTGCGGATCAACCATTTGACTCTTTGGCATTGTGTATTCCTGTTATTTTCTGAAAAAAATTATTGTTTCGGCAGGAAAGAATCCTGCGGATAAATCAGTTCAATTTTCCTGTCGGCAAAAAATTCACACCAGGCATCCGGCGGACGTTTATCGGTAATGACTTTCGATATGTCCGCCCAATCCGTGGTCTTATACAGACCGGGATTGTCGAATTTGCTGTAGTCGGCCAATAGAATGGATTGGCGGGCGTTGCGAACGGCCTGTCCGAAGATATGCGCGCTTTCGATGTCAACTGCGGTCGGGCCGAAATCCATCCCCAGGCCATCGGAGCCGAGGAACGCCAGATAGCCCCGCAGTTTGTCCAGCGACGCTATGGCCATCGGCCCGACGGTGTCCATCCGGTCGGGGCGGTATTGGCCTCCCAGCATCAGCACATTCAGCCCCGGCGCGTGCAATTCCTGCGCGGTGCGGATGGAATTGACAATGACCGACAGCCCTCGTTTGCCGCGAAGGAAAGCGGTCATCGCAAAACAAGTCGTGCCGGAATCGAGGAAAAGCTGTTCTCCGTCGCCGACTAATTGGGCCGCCAGACGCGCGATGGTTTGTTTGGCCTCGACATTTCGCGTCAGCTTAGATAGAAATGAGTGGTCAGAGCCGCGGATGACGGATGCCCCGCCGTGATTAAGCTGTAAAAGCCCTTCGGTAGCCAGGCCGTGTAAATCCCGCCGGACTGTGGCTTCGGAGACTCTTAGTTCGTCGGCGAGCTGCCGAACGCCGACAAAACCACCGCGATAGGCGCTGGCCAGAATTGCCTCTCGTCTTTGCTGAGTGGAATTGGTCATAATTGCCTTTAATAACACTGAAAACCACGTTCTTAACGAATTAAAACATAAAAACATATATAAATCAACAAAAAAATGAAAAATTATGCTTGAATTTTGATTGGATATGATTTATTCTTGATTATATGTGATTGATTTGGAATTTTTGGGATTCAATATGTACACAATAAAATTACCTCAAAAAGCCCGTATTCCGTCCGAAGGGGTCGTTGCCGAATGGCTGATTTCCAAGGGACAGGCCGTGCAAAAAGGGCAGATTCTGGTTCAGATTGAAGTTTTTGGCCAGGTTATTTCTCTGGAAAGTCCACTGACCGCCGACGTGCTGGAAATACTTGTCGGGGCCGGCATACCTTTTTCGGCTCAGCAGCCCCTTATGATTCTGGGACAGAAAGGTGAGAATGTCTCAGCAGTTTTGGAAAAACTTGCTCCCCCAAAAACCACGCCCAAACAAGATATGGATTCCACTTCTGTGATTTCTACAGTAAAACAATTCCAACCTGAAACCGCTGTTGAGGTGGAAAAAGAGGTCAAAATGAAAAGCAAAGCTCCCGCAGGCAAGGTCGTACCGATTTTAATGCCCCAGGCAGGCCAGACGATGGAGGAAGGAACGGTTCTTTCCTGGAAAGTCAAAGAAGGAGGTATGATCACCGCCGGGCAGGTGATTATGGAGATTGAAACTGATAAGGCCGCGATGGAAGTGGAAGCGATTCATTCAGGTCGGCTGGCGCGGATTGTCGTGAGGGAAGGCCAGTCTGTGCCGGTGAAAACTCCCGTTGCGTATCTGGCTGAAAGCGACGCGGATGTGGATGCGTATATTGGTTCACAGGGCGGCGTTGGGGCCGAACCTTCGCAAAAGCCTGTTGGGCCGCAGGCATCATCGGCCACACAGGCGCCGGCGGTGGGAAAAAGACCTGCTGTGGTCGGCGATACCGGCAGGGTCAAGGCCTCACCCGCCGCCCGCAGAGTCGCTGAAGAAAAAGGGATTGACCTTGCCGCGATTAGCTCTGGTTGCGGTCCCGGCGGACGGATTCTTTCCACCGATGTTCTCATCGCCGGAACAGGCGATGCGGCGGCCGCAGTACCTGACGGGGCTGTTCGTCATCCGCTGAATAAAATGCGCAAGGCCATCGCACAAAATCTGGCTTATTCCAAGCAGCATATTCCGCATTTCTATCTCAAGCTGACGGTCAACGCACAGGCGTTGTTTGATTTGTATAAGCAGGTCAAACAGCAATTTCAATGCAGCGTAAATGATTTTGTTGTGGCGGCCTGTGCCAAAGCGATTCGCCAATACCCGGTTTTTCGCAGTCAGTACGCTGCAAATGAGATTGTGGAAAATCCGGCGGTCAACATCGGCATTGCCGTCGGCACGGACAATGGTCTTACCGTGCCGGTGCTGCTGAATGTGAACCGGATGGATTTGAAGCAGCTTTCGCAGCGGACGCGGCAGATGGCTGAAAACGCCCGCAACGGCAAGGTGGATGGCGTCGGGCAGGGAGTATTTACCATTACCAGTTTAGGAATGTTTGGCGTCGAGGAATTTTCTGCTATAATTAATCCGCCGGAGTCGGCGATTCTGGCCGTCGGCGCGATTCGGGAAGATATCAAAGTTGAAAACGGCATTGTCAGTCCCACACGGCTGATGACATTATGCCTGTCGGTGGACCATCGGGTCATTGACGGCGTAATGGCGGCGCAATTTATGAAAACGCTTAAGGAGCTTCTCGAAAAGCCTGAACAGCTTATCCATTGACGATTTTCGATTGACGATTGAAAACGGAGCAACGAAATAAATTATGAGCGAGCATTATCAGATCGCTGTACTTGGCGCAGGACCCGGCGGTTATATCGCCGCCCTCAAAGCCGCCCAGATGGGCGCAAAGACGGCAGTTGTCGAGAAACACTATCTTGGCGGGACGTGCCTGAACTACGGCTGTATCCCGTCCAAGGCGCTGCTGGCCTCGGCCCAATTGCTGCACAAAATCCGCATCGCGGATTCCCTTGGTGTCAGCGTGGAAGGACGGGTCGGTTTTGACTGGGGCAAAATCCAGCAGCGAAAAGATAAAGTCCTGGCCAAGCTTCGCGGCGGGGTTAAAAGTCTGTTTGCCGCCCGCAAGGTGACGTTGTATTCCGGTCAGGCGGCTTTTGCCGGGGCCGGGAAGATTCAAATCACTGCCGCCGACGGCTCGAAGAGTCTGATTACGGCGGATAAAATTATTATTGCCACCGGCTCCGTGCCGTCACGTATTCCGGGCTGGCCGACGGATGCGAATCTGGTTTGTACTTCCGATGAGGCGCTGCACTGGAAGGAACTGCCGAAAAAATTACTGATTGTCGGCGGCGGCGTCATCGGCTGTGAATTCGCCTGTATGATGTATGAATACGGCGTGGACGTAACCATTGTGGAAATGATGGATTCACTTTTGCCGGAGATGGAACGTCAGCTTGGAGCGGCACTGGCGGAGGTATTCACAAAACGCGGCATAAAAATTTTCACCGGCGTAAAGGTGGAGGAATTGCAAACCATAGACAATGGTCTGAAAGCGACGCTGAGCGGCGGTAAGACCATCGAAGTGGATAAGGTTTTGGTCGCTACGGGACGCCGGCCCGCCACGCAGGATTTGGGACTGGACAGTATCGGGTTGCAGACCGACTGCGGATTTATTCGCGTCAATGACCGGATGCAGACGACGGTGAAGAACGTCTATTGCATCGGTGATGCCAACGGCAGATGTTTGCTGGCACACGCCGCCAGCGCCCACGGTATGGCGGCGGTGGAAGACGCGCTGGGCCACGGCAAAGACTTTGACTTGCCGATTCCCGGCGCGGTTTATACCTTTCCGGAAATCGGCTCAGTGGGTCTGACGACAAAACAGGCTGCGGAAAAAGGGATCCCCATCAAAGTCGGTCAATTCCCCATCGGCTATCTGGGTAAGGCGATGGCCGTAGGCGAGGAAGAAGGTTTTGTCAAAGTCATTCGCCATCGGCAGGATGAAACGCTGCTGGGAGTCCATATTTTCGGTCATAACGCAACGGAAATTATCGAATCGGCGACGGCAATGCTGGGATTGAAAGCCTCAGCTAAAGATTTGGCTGAAATGGTCTTTGCCCATCCGACGATCAGCGAGGCGGTCAAGGAAGCGGCGGAGGACAGTTTCAATCAGGCATTGCATTTACCACCGTCGGCAATGGTTCGCCTGGCCGCACAGGCTGAAGAAATATAATTTTGAAAGAATGCGATGGGCTCGTCCACAATACTCAATACGATTGGTTCTGTTGGGACTGTGGAGCAGATAGAGAAACTGGCCGCGAAAAATTTTGCTCCGGCACATCAACCCGCGGTCAACAGTCATATTCATCTGCCGCCGAATTTTTCCGCCTTTGATACCGTTGGGCAGGCTGTACGGCTTGCGTCTGAGCAGAATGTCCGAATCCTTGGCCTGAGCAATTATTACGATTACGCGGTTTATGAGGATTTTGGCCGGCTGGCCCTGCAAAAAGGAATTTTTCCGCTGTTCGGGCTGGAAATTATCTCAATGCAGCTAGAACCGCTGGAAAAAGGCATTCGCGTTAACGACCCGGCCAATCCCGGCAAGACCTATATCTGCGGCAAGGGCATCACGCAATTTGCATCGATGACGCCGCTGGCAAAGGAGCTGATTCAAATCATTCGCGACAACGACGATGAGCGAATGGCCGAGATGACCCGCAAGCTGGCCGGTGTGTTTGAAAGACACGGCCTTAAAACCGGTCTGGATGAAAAGGCAATTATCGCCCGCGTCGCCAGACGTCACGGCTGCAGTCCGAGAACCGTTTATCTTCAGGAACGCCATCTGGCCCAGGCGTTTCAGGAGGTCTTTTTTGAGATGGTTTCTGCGGCCCAGCGAATCGAAAAACTGGAAGAGGTTTTGGGGACAAAACTGAAAAACGCACCGGATGACGCGGTCGGTATTGGGGGTCAGATCCGTTCCTGTCTGATGAAGGCGGGCAAGAGCTGTTTTGCTCCCGAGGCGTTTCTGACATTGCAGCAGGCCAAAGAACTGATTCTTGAGCTGGGCGGGATTGTCTGTTATCCGGTTCTGGCCGATGGGGCCAGTCCTATCTGTGAGTTTGAGACGCCTGTGGGAAAACTGATTGAACGACTCAAGGCCGAAAGCATTTCGATGGTGGAGTTGATTCCCATTCGCAATAAGCCTGAGGTTTTGCGGGATTATGTTGTTGCGATTCGCAAGGCGGGACTTGCCATTGTGGCGGGAACGGAGCATAATACGCTGGATTTGATTGCGATGGAGCCAACGTGTCTGGGCGGAGCGCCGGTGCCGGAAGATTTAAAGGCGATTTTTGTTGAAGGCGCGTATGTTGTCGCGGCTCATCAGTATCTGACTTTGCAGAATCAATGCGGCTTTGTGGATAACTACGGCAAACCAAACCCACAGCACAAGGACGCTGAAAGCCGAATCGCCGCGTTCTGTAAAATCGGCAGGGCGGTTGTCGCAAGATATTTTGAAACTTGTGGCGCAGCATAAAACATCCATAAAATGGGTGGCCTGCTTGCGCTTGTCGCAAGCAGGGATAAGAGAAAAGAAACCTGCTTGTCGGAGACAAGCAGGGCACCCAATGTAGAGAATGATTTGATATATGGAAAAACAGGAACAAATCAATCTGATCGCCCCGGCTATTCGTGCGATTTTTGGAAATGGCGGACGGATGCCGACCGTGACATATTCAGAGACGGTGTGCGGCAAAAAAGACGGCTGTGTGGAAATTGCCATTACGGACAAGAATGATTCCCAGGCCGTTCTGAAAAAACTGGTCGAAGCTCTCGAATCCAAATTGTCTTCCGTGAAGTGTGTTTGTGCCCCCCATACGGGAAGTTTTGCGATTCAAAAAACCGATGCGCTCGAGGGCAGAGCCGCGGGTAAAATTGCCGTCGTAACCGGAGCCGCGCAGGGATTTGGTCTGGAAATTGCGCGGGATTTGATTTCACAGGGTGCGTATGTTGCTTTGGCCGACATAAATGAAGCCGCCGCCAAAACCGAAGCGGAAAAACTTTGTACTCAATATGGTCGCGGCAGAGCAATGGCAATCGGAATGAACGTCACCAGCGGCGAGTCTGTTCGAAAAGCTATCGGCGAAGTGGCCAAAACCTGGGGCGGGATAGATTTATTAGTTTCCAACGCCGGCGTATTAAAAGCCGAGAGCGTCAAGACTCAGCCGGAAAAAGATTTTGATTTTGTTACGGCGGTCAACTATAAGGGCTATTTTGTTTGTGTGCAGGCCGTGGCCGGGATTATGGCGGCGGCACATAAAATCAATTCTGTCTATACTTCCGATATTATTCAAATTAATTCCAAATCCGGTCTTGCCGGTTCCAACCGCAACGGCGCTTATGCCGGCAGCAAGTTCGGCGGTATCGGCCTGACGCAGTCGTTTGCAATGGAGCTGATAGAAGACGGCATCAAGGTCAATTCCGTTTGTCCGGGCAACTTCTTTGACGGCCCGTTATGGTCAGACCCGAACAACGGTCTGTTTGTGCAGTATTTGCGCAGCGGCAAAGTCCCCGGCGCAAAGACCATCGAGGACGTGAAGAAGTTTTACGAGGACAAAGTTCCGATGAAACGGGGCTGTCGCACGGCAGATGTGATGAAGGCTGTTTATTATCTGATGGAACAGCAGTATGAGACCGGCCAGGCCGTCCCCGTCACCGGCGGCCAGATTATGCTGCATTAGAAACAAAAAGCCGGGGGCCTCAGCGACCGGATAAGCACGGGAAGGAAACTCATTATGGCGACCATACCTGTCGAGCAATCCGCCATTCAACTGATTGGCCCCGATAAACTGATTCTGAATCGCAACAAAAAGATTCATCCGGTCGGTCCGCATCAGATTTTGGCGCGGGTTGAGGCGGTTGGTTTATGTTTTTCGGATTTGAAGCTGCTCAAACAGTTTGACCGCCACGCCCGCAAAAGCGAAGTCCTGAGCGGGATTGACAAGGCGGTTTTGTCCGAGATTTCCAGTTATTGTCCGGGCGATTTGCCGACCGTCCCCGGCCACGAGGCGGTTTGCACTCTGGTTGCCGTCGGCGATAAGGTCAAACATCATCAAGTGGGTCAGCGTGTGCTGGTGCAGACGGATTATCGCTGGCTAAAGACCGCCGCGTCCAATGCCGCGTTTGGATATAACTTCGAAGGGGCGCTGCAACAGTATGTGCTAATGGATGAGCGTGTGATTATTGAGCCGGATACCGATGAAAGTTTTTTAATTCCCGTCCCTGCTCATCTGGGCGCGTCGGCGGTGGCGCTGGTGGAGCCGTGGGCCTGTGTGGAATGTTCTTATGTGACCGAGGAACGCCGTACGCTTCTTGCCGGCGGACGATTGCTGGTAGCAGTCGATGCCGGGCGTAAACTCACAGGACTTGCGGAATGTATCGCATCCGGCAGACCCAAAACCATCGCGGCAGTCTGCGCAGAAGACTCTCAATTCAAACAAATTCAATCTCTGGGGCAGGCAGTCCATTTTAAAGATATAAAACAACTTCCTGATGGAGCGGTTTTTGATGATATTATTTATTTTGGCTGTGATAAGAACAGACTGGATGGATTGAATGACAGGCTGGCGGCGTCTGGAATAATGAATGTGGTTCCCGGCGGCAAAAAAATCGGCAGGCCTGTCAATGTCGGCGTAGGCCGGGTGCATTATGGCAATACTCGCTGGATCGGTACGCCCGGTGAAAACGCCTGCGAAAGCTATAAAACGATTCCCGCGACCGGTGAAATCCGCGACGGCGAAAAAGTAATTGTTATCGGCGCCGCCGGGCCGATGGGCCAGATGCACGTCATTCGTCTGGTTTGTGAGGACAAAAACAATGTTTCAGTGACGGGGACGGATTTTGACGACGGACGACTTGCCTCGCTGGGAAAAAAGGCGAGGCCGTTTGCACAAAAGAATCGGATTCAATTGCGTTTAATCAATCCGCAAAAGCAGCCGGACAACGACAAATACAGTTATTTTGCGATTATGGTTCCCGCCGGTGCGCTGATCGCCGAAGCGGTACGAAACAGTGTGTCCGGTACGCTGATTAATATTTTTGCGGGGATTCCTGCTGACGTGAGGCAGGAGCTGGATATGGATACGTATATCGCCAATCGCTGTTTTATGTTCGGCACCAGCGGTTCGCGGCTTTCGGATATGAAACGGGTATTGCAGAAAGTGACGGCCAGCCGGCTGGATACCGACGTTTCAGTCGATGCCATCAGCGGAATGGCCGGGGCGACGGATGGGTTGGCGGCGGTGGAGAATCGCACTCTGTCGGGTAAAATCATCGTCTATCCGGCGCTGGTGGATATGCCAATGATAACGCTTTCCGAATTGGCGACGCAATATCCCGCAGTCACAGCAAAATTTCATCAGGGGATGTGGACTAAGCAGGCCGAGGAGGAATTACTCAAACAGGCAAACTTATAGGGGGCGGGAGGTTGGTAAAATGAGCCGTTGACAATGGCAATGGCATATTACCAGGGCAGTCAACGCAAGTCATTCCGTTTTTTGTTTTTCAGTGGGAATACTGATTCGCTATGGCCCTGGCAAAAAAAGTGCGGGGGCCAGAGAGAACAGAAGACAAAGACTTCTGTTTCGGGGTCGGTGGCCCCCGCATAATCTTCCCGGACAGAGTTTTCGATGAATCAAGAAAGCAAATGTTGCCATACAAGGATGAAAGAACATAATTTTGTTGATATAAGTATTTTTCCCTATAATTGCAAGGATATTTTGCAAAATTTGCATACGGTTTTTTGGTTTTCCGGCGGCCCGCGGCCCGCCTCAGTAATGCGATAAAAACGAGTGGTTGCAATCATTGTATTCATTTTTAAGCCCCCCAAGGCTTGTTGCCTGGTTTTACTTCTCTTACTCTAACCAGCAGTATAACAATTAAGGAGATAAATATCAAGGACATATTAAGGAAACGTTAAAAAATAGGATTTATATCATTACAATCATTGTTTTCAAATAACAAGGTAGAATTCTATAGGACTTTATTTAGTGTTAAAATAGTCTTTTTTCATAAATTTTCTTTGGAGGAAGTGCCTTGTTTTTTGCCTTTTTGACAGACATAATACCGCGACGGTTTTAAGGCGTTTTTCCGGACAAGGGATTATAAGCAAACCGACAAATGCGGAATCCATTACGATTTCAAATACTTCTGACCGGCCGGGTCCAGGGTGTGGGGTGTCGGCCTTATGTTTATCGGCTTGCAACAGCCTGTGGACTGACGGGGTTTGTTTGCAACGACAGAAAAGGCGTTACGGTCGAAGTACAGGGAGACGCCGAGATACTGGAACAGTTCGTTCGGGAATTGCAAAACGGTTCACGCAGACCCGCGATGCTGAAGATTGATAACATCACAAAACAGCAAATTCCGGTCGTGGAAAATGAGACGGATTTTCACATTCGAACCAGCCGGGAAGACGGAAATCTGAGGTCGCAGGTCTGCCCGGATATCGCGACCTGCGAGGATTGTCTGAGGGAGATGAACGACTCATCCGATTTTCGCCGGCGGTATCCGTTTATCAACTGTACGCAGTGCGGGCCGCGATATTCCATTGTCAAAACCATTCCTTACGACCGGCCGAATACGACGATGGCCGATTTCGCGATGTGTCCCCGCTGTAAGGAGCAATATGAAACGATTGCCGACAGGAGGTTTCACGCTCAGCCGGTAGCCTGTCCGGTCTGCGGACCAAAACTGTCTTTGCTGGATAATGAGGGCGATATCATCGAGACTGACAGCGACAAAATCATTTCGCGGACGGCGCGATTGCTGCTGGAAGGGAAAATTCTGGCCATCAAAGGCATCGGCGGATTTCATCTGGCCGCTGACGCCCGCAATGACGAAGCAGTGCGTCTGCTTCGCCAACGCAAACAGCGCGAAGCCAAGCCCTTTGCAATGATGGCGGCAAATATCGAAACCTTCGAGCGATTCGCAGATATTAATTCGGCGGCCGGAGAACTTCTGAATAATCCAGCGGCGCCAATTGTACTGCTGCCGAAGAAAACACCCAATATGATTGCGCCGTCGGTGGCCGAGGGGACAAATTGTTTTGGATTTATGCTGCCGTATGCTCCGCTGCATCATTTGCTGTTTGCCGAACCGGGGATTGAGATTTTGGTGATGACCAGCGCGAATCTGTCGGATGAGCCGCTGATTTGCGATAATGAGATTGCTCTTGCGCAGTTGAAAGACGTGGCGGATTTCTTCGTCGTTCACGACAGGCCGATTTACCGTCAGGTGGATGATTCAGTGATGCAGATTATCGACGGGAAGCCTGTATTTCTTCGCCGGGCCAGAGGTTATGTGCCGGAACCAATTTTACGCAGTGAACCGGCGGAGGCAGAGATTTTTGCGGCGGGGGCGGATTTGAAAAACACGTTCTGTTTCGTCAAAAGCGACCAGTATATCCTCAGCGAACACATCGGCGACCTGGAAAATCCAACCGTCTATCGGCATTATATCCGTTCTATTGACCATCTGGCGGGGTTGTTTGAGGCGCGCCCGCAAATCGTTGTACATGACCTGCATCCGGGATATTTTTCGACGCAGTATGCCAAAGAGTATGCACGGCGCATCGGAGCGGAGAAAGTGATTGCCGTACAGCATCACTGGGCACACGCGGCGGCAGTAATGGCTGAACATCATCTGGCCGGGCCGGTCATTGGTTTAATGGCGGACGGAACCGGCTACGGTACGGACGGGGCAGTCTGGGGATGCGAGTGTCTGATTTGTTCCCTGACGGAGTTTGAGCGGCTGGGACATCTGGAGTATTATCCGCTGGCCGGCGGGGATTTGGCGTCGGTCGAGCCGATTCGTCCGCTTCTGGGATTATGCAGGATTGCTGATTTGCAACTCAAAGATGAGATACTTGCCCGGATTGAACCCAATAAACATAAAATTCAGCTTTTGCGGCAGCAGATTGAGAAAAATTTTCTGACTGTCTCTACGTCGAGTCTGGGGCGTTTTTTTGACGCCGCGGCGGCACTGACGGGTCTGGGCAACTATAATCATTTCGAGGCACAACTCCCGATGGCCCTCGAATCCGTCGCCAATGCCGGCCAAACCGGAGAATACCCTGTAGAAATCCGGCAAAACTCAAAAGGAACCTTCATCTGGTCGATTCGTACCGTTTTAGAGGGACTGCTCAATAATGTGCAAAATCGTGTGTCGGCGGATGTGATTTCGGCGCGATTTCACAATACGGTCTGTCGGGCATTATTGGAATTTGCGGTTTTGGCCCGTCAGCATTCCGGCCTTTCGGACGTGGCGATAAGCGGTGGTGTGTTTTGCAATCGCTATTTGACAAATCGGCTGATTACCCGGTTGCGGGAAAAGAATTTTCGTGTATTCTGGAACCGTCTCACGCCGGCAGGCGACGGCTGTATCGCGCCGGGTCAGGCGGCGATATTAAGTCAAAAGTTAAAATCCAAAATTTAAAATCTAAAAATGGAATGGTGAGAACTACGATGTGTCTTGCAGTACCAGCCAGAATTGTGGAAATGGACGGTGACCGGGCGGTGGCCGACGCGATGGGCAACCGCTGGGCTATCCGCACGACGCTGACGCCGGAGGTGAAGCTCGGCGATATTGTGCTGGTTCACGCCGGCTACGCCATCACCAAAGTCGATGAAGAAGAAGCCCGCAAGACGTGGGAATTATTTGAGCAAATTGCTGAAATGGAGGTACAACAGCGGCGGGCGCAGGGGGGCGAAGATGCGACTTGACGCAATCCAATCCGCGCGGGAGCAAATCGAAAATGCCTGTGCAAAAATCGGCAGACCTGTTGGGGTGATGGAAGTCTGCGGCACGCATACTGTGGCGCTGTTTCGATACGGGATACGGTCGCTTTTGCCGAAAAATCTGAAACTGCTGTCGGGGCCGGGGTGTCCGGTGTGCGTCACCGACCAGGGCTATGTCGATACGGTGATTGAACTGGCGCAGCGGACGGATTGCCTTGTTGCCACCTACGGCGATATGATTCGTGTGCCGGGTAAAGCCACATCTTTGGAGCGGTTGAGCCTGCCTAACGTGCGCGTGGTGCTCAGCAGTGATGATGCAGTATCGCTGGCAAAAAATCATCCTGATAAAATCATTGTATTTGTCGCGGTAGGCTTTGAAACAACGACGCCGGCGACCGCGGTTGCGATGGCTCAGGCGGAAAAGCTGGGACTGGAAAATTTCACAGTGCTTTGCGGCCATAAGCGGGTTCTTCCGGCGATGCGGGCTTTGCTGTCGGGACGCAATGATAAAATCGACGCGTTTTTATGTCCCGGCCATGTGAGCGTGATTCTCGGAAGCGGGGCATACGAGCCGATTGTGAAGGAATTTCATCGTCCGTGTGTGGTGGCTGGTTTCGAGGCCGAGCAGATTCTTTCCGGTCTTGCCAAAATCTGCGAACAGCTCGCACAAAATGAATTCGCAGTGGATTCGGTCTATGGCCTTGCGGTTCGACCGGAGGGAAATAGAACGGCGCAGCAATGGATAGAAAATTATTTTGAGCCTTGCGATGGGCCGTGGCGGGGACTGGGACGTATCCCGGAAGGTTCGTTGCGGATTCGTGAGAAATACGCGAAATTCGATGCGCAAAAACGTTTCGGCATTGAACAGATGCCCGCAGAAGAACCTCGTGGGTGTTTGTGTGGACAGGTTTTATGCGGTTTGATTGAACCCAACCAGTGTAAATTGTTTGGTAAAAAATGCACACCCGACCGTCCGGTCGGCCCCTGTATGGTCAGTACGGAAGGCGCCTGCGCAGCATGGTACAAGTATCAAAAGTAAATCAAAAATTAAAAATCAAATATCAAAAATATGGAGTCGCCAAGGGCGACGATTAAATTAATAAAATGACAGAACAAAATGATAAAATTCTGCTGGCGCACGGGGGCGGGGGACGACTGATGGCTGAACTCATCGCCAAGACCATTGGCCCGGCGGTGTATGGGAAAATGCCGCAGGTGCTGGCTGATGCGGCGGGAGTGAACATCGACGGCAGAGAAATTTTGTTCACCACCGACAGTTTTGTCGTCAAGCCTTTGTTTTTCCCCGGCAGCGATATCGGCAAACTCGCCGTCTGCGGCACGGTCAATGACTTGGCCGTATGCGGGGCAAAACCGATTGTGATGAGCCTTGCGCTGATTATTGAAGAAGGATTTGCCGTCTCCGACCTCGAAAAAATCCTGCACAGTATCGGCAAAACCGTCAAAGAGGCGGGTGTTGCGATTGTTACCGGCGACACCAAAGTCGTCGAAAAAGGCGCCGCCGACGGAATTTTTATCAACACCGCCGGCATTGGTATTCCAAAGAAAGGCATCGCTCTTGGTTTTGACCGGATTGAGCCGGGCGATGTGATTTTGATTAACGGTACCCTCGGCGACCACGGGATGACGGTTATGTCCCAACGGCAGGAACTTACGATTCAAAGCCCATTGCAGAGCGATTGTGCGTGTCTGCACAAGATTACCGGCTTGCTTCTGGACCAACTGGGACCGAAGGTCAAGTTTATGCGCGACCCGACGCGGGGAGGTATTGCGGCGGTGACCAACGAAATCGTGCAGTCCTGCGGCTGTGGCGTGGAACTGTGGGAAGAAAACCTGCCGGTTAATCCCGCTGTTAAGGCCGCGGCGGACATCCTGGGTTTCGACATTCTTAATATCGCTAACGAGGGAAAGTTTATTGCTGTTGTCAGCGCCGATGCTGAACAGAAGGCTCTTGATATTCTGCGAAATCATCCGCTGGGTAAAAAAGCCGCCCGTATCGGTACAGTCGGTCCGAAACAGTCACGCAGTCTGGTTGAGCTGGTTACGTCTATCGGCGGCAGGCGCATTGTGCAGATGCCTTACGGCATAGAGCTTCCGAGGATTTGCTGATGCACGAAATGATGGCGGCGCAAAGTATTCTGGAGATAATTCTGGAACAGGCGGGGAAAATTTCCGCCAGGCCCATTCGTGCGGTCATTTCCTGCGGCCAGTTCAACGCCCTCAATGATGAGGCGATGCGATTTGCGTTTGAGACGGCCTCAGATGGCACGCTCTGTCAGGGGATGCGGCTGGAGATTAAACACATTCCGTTACGGGCCAAGTGCCAAGCCTGCGGCGATGTATTCGCATTTGACATTTATTCGCCGCATTGCCCTGAGTGTAAAGCCGGCGATTTTGATTTTGAGCCGGATGCGCCGCTGCTACTGGAAGAGATCGAATTTGAGGACAAAAAAAATTCCTGACCCGGAGGGCGGTTGTCTAAGCGGCTGCTGTTATAGCTTATGTGCCTCCTTCTGAAATTTTTTGTTTTGTGTGACGCAGCAGGTGTTTTCTGATATAGTTTTGGACGGTTATCGCCGCGGGTGATGCCGTAATTTTGCTTTTTAATTTTTGATTTTATGACAAGACCGAGTCCATTTGAGCAGGTACACCTCCAGTTGGGGGCGAAGATGAAGGATTATCACGGCTGGCGTCTGCCGAGCCGATATGGTTCTATTGACGCTGAAAGGCAGGCTCTCGAGAAGCATTGCGCGGCGTTTGATTTGTGCGGTTTTGGCCGGGTCAGCGTTAAAGGGCCAGACGCGGCCGAAGTATTGGAAAAGATGGATTTTTCCGATTTGCCGCCGCAGGCAAGCCAACAGTGGAAATGGGCGAAAAACGGTTCACGCTCCTGTCGTATTGCGGCATTGGAGAATGAGTACATTGTGTTTTCATCGCCCGGATATGGATTCCTGAAAAAAGTTTGCAGGTTGGCGGAAGGAAACAATCTGGACGTGCAAATTACGGATTTGGCGGAAAGGACGGCCTTATTGGGGCTCTATGGGCCGCGGTCGTTTGATTCAGTGAATGGTTTATTGCCTTTTGAAATGGATGAACTTGCACCGGGTTCGGTGATGTCGGTGCCGGTTTTTATGGTGAATTTTCTCTTGTTGCGGGGCAGTTGGCTGGGCGGGGAGGGATTGGAGCTGATGTGTCCGATTCCGGCGGCGGGTTTGGTTGGCGGGGCGATTGTCAAGTATCGCCAAAAATACAATATCACGCCGGCGGGAATGGAATGCCTCTTGGCGGCGATGGAAGGTTCAGGTAAATAGTTTCGATCCATTTAGCTACCCATCGGCCGTAATTCACTTTTGTTTTTCTGGATATTTTGAGGTTTATGCTGTAAGATAACGCTATGGTTGGTTTAAAAAGGTCAGATATGTTTGCGATTATCAGCGATATTCATTCGAATCTGGAAGCCCTGACGACGGTGCTGGAGGACATTGAGCAGCGGGGCATTGGGACGGTTTATTGTCTGGGTGACATTGTCGGCTATGCCGGCAACCCGGAGGAGTGTCTGGACCTCGTTATCGAGAAAACTGAAAACTGCGTGATGGGCAACCACGACTATGCGGTTTTATATGAGCCGACGAATTTTAATTCCGGAGCCGAATCGGCGGCGTACTGGACCCGCAAAATGCTGGAACGGGAGACCGGCCGGGAAAAAGTCGAAAAGCGCTGGGACTATCTGGGCCGGCAGAAGATGCGATGGACGCTGCAGACGCGCCTGGGCGACGTGGATGCGCATCTGGATTTTGTTCACGGTTCGCCGCGGCGTCCGATTAACGAATATATTTTCCCGGAGGATGTCTATACCACCGCCGGAAAAATGGATGCTTTGTTTGAGCGAGTCAGGCACATCTGTTTCATCGGTCATACGCATCTGCCGGGAGTATTTCTGGCCGATCCGGATTTCTATCCGCCGGATGAACTGGGCGGCAAATACCCCATCATTCCGGATGAAAAAGCGATTATCAACGTCGGTTCCGTAGGTCAGCCCCGCGACCGCGACAACCGTGCCAGCTATGTATTCGTGAAGGACAACGAAGTGCATTTTGTCCGGCTGGAGTACGATTACAAAGCCGCCGCACAGAAAATTTACTCTATCCCCCAACTGGATCGTTTTGAGGGTGAACGCCTCGCTGACGGAAGATAGACCGGGACGCTCTGCGTCCTGTCCCGTGAAGGGTTTTTTCAGGTACGGATGTTGACTCACTCCCTGCAAAGGGGGACAATGAAGGAAACATCTGTTAGGAGCTTGACGGTATGGACACAAAGGAAAACAGCAATTCCGTCTATGATGTTTCCATTCTCCGCCCCGTAATCCGCAAGGAAGAGATTTCGTTTCGGGGGGGGGGGGAAATAAAATTTTTGCGAATTTTCCGATTTTTCACGTCAAACAGAGGATTTTTTTGCAAAGTAGTTTAAGCGTTCTGCCATATTATTATAGTCCTCCTCAAAAGCCAGTTTTTAAGCTTGAATAGTTGAGGGAGGAAGAATATACTCACTTATTAAGAAGGGTCTCAGTAAGAGACAAATAGCTTACACAAAGAAGATTTATTACATCCAAAATCTTGGGGACGTTTATGAGAGAGAAAAGGGCGTTTACACTGATTGAATTGCTGGTGGTTGTCGCGATCATCGCGTTATTGTTGGCGATTGTCATGCCGGCATTAAGAAAAGCCAAAGAACTCTCAGCCGCCATAGTTTGTATGGCTAATGATAGCAGCGCCAGCAAAGCATGGGTATCGTATTCGGAAGACAACAAAGGAAACCTCATGGATGGCGATGCGCCGGAGACATTGAATGCAAAACCAACTTACAATAGTGTACCCGTTTGGTGTTTTGTAGGACCGCCGCAAAATGCCGCGGGAACCGCCACACAACACAATACCGTTGAGGACGAGGTTCGTGGTTTCGAGAAAGGTGCATTGTGGGAATATATGGGAAAAGCCTTCAAAGCCTACAACTGCCCCGTCGATAAGCGATGGATAAAAGCGCCGACGAGCATAACAGGCATACAATATGACTCAACCATTGGCGGATACCGGACATTTTCTATGGGCGCCGTATTGTCACGATGGGGAATGGGTACCACCGACATGTGGCCCACAGGTGAAGGGGACAATGCAGTGACAAAAATGACTCAGTTTACAAGTCCCTCCAGCAAATTTGTTCTTCTGGAAGAGTGGGATCCCCGCGGTGTAAACCACCGTACATTTAATGTCTGGCTAAATGCTGTAAGCTGGTGCGACGCGATAGCTATGGCACATAGCGGCTCCAGTACATTCGGATATGCCGACGGCCACGCCGAACGCTATAAATGGACCGGCCCCAGAACAAAAGAATTTTTTGATGTAAAGAATCAGAATACGTATGCCCCCCACAACCCGCCGGTGACGTTGATAGACCAGAAAGATATTAATGATTACAACTGGTTTGTTCAGGGTTACATCCCCGGCAGAAGAAAATAATATCGCCATAAAAATACTTAGTTCGATTTGTCAGAGCCGGCACAGCCTCGAAAAGGAGTTGTGCCGTTTCTTTTTTATAGCTTGGAAAATTTTTGTTGTTCCTGAAGGAAAAGCAAACCAGTGTAATTCGGTCGGCCTGACCCATTTGACCCGTTCGCAGCCGATGGGTTTGGCGTTTCCGGAGGTGGGCTTGCACAGGTACGTATGCAGCGTCACGGCAAAATGCGAATAAGCGTGTTTTACGGCGCAAAGTTTTTTCAGAACTTCCACGCACAAGCCGGTTTCCTCGGACACTTCTCTTTTGAGAGCCTGTTTGAATGTTTCGTTTCTTTGTTTTTTGCCGCCGGGCAGTTCCCACAATCCCCCCAGGAAACCCTCGCTCTTGCGTTTGTCGATAAGAATTTTTTCCTCTTGATTAAATATAATGGCAACAGCCACGGTATAGTGCGGAGCCTTTTTTTTATTTTTTCGCAGCGGCAGGGCTTCCTGGAGTCCTTTTTCGAACGCCGCACAAAATCGACGTACCGGACATCTTCCGCATAGCGGATTTCGCGGCGCACAGATTTCCGAGCCAAGCTCCATCAGCGCCTGGTTCCAGTCGCCACAGTTTTTTCCGGGCAAAAGTTCTTCGGCGATATTCCACAGCTTTTCCCGTGTTTCTGTATCGGCGAAGTTTCCACGAATCGCGTATAACCTGCATAAAACGCGAAAGACGTTACCATCAAGAACGGCTTTCCGCTGTCCCAATGCGATACTGGCAATGGCCCCGGCGGTATATCGGCCGATGCCGGGAAGAGCCAGAACATCTTTAAAATCTCGGGGAAATTTTCCATCATATTTTTCAACGATAATTTCGGCTGCCTTATGCAATCCTTTGACGCGGGTGTAATAGCCCAGACCCTGCCAAAGTTTCAGGAGGGTGTCCAGTTTAGCGTTTGCGAGGGCCTGGAGGGTCGGCAATTTTTTGATAAAACGTTTGTAATAAGGGATAACCGTCTTGACTTGGGTCTGCTGGAGCATAATTTCGCTCAGCCAGACAGGATAAGGGTCTTTGGTTCTGCGAAACGGCAAATCACGGGCGTGACAGCAAAACCATGAAAGGAGCGTTCTATGAAGTTTTGTCTTGTTTATCCGGCTCATTCGTTGATTTTGGCATTATCGACGGCAAAAAAGCCTTAAGCAGAAGTTTTTGGCCCCTTATGTTCATCGGTACGAAAATGATGAACAAAATCATATAAGGCGTACTCAATGCATAAAAGCCCATGATAATACCCTGTTCGAGGGAAATACTGCTGAATTTTCGTAAATCTATTTCTTTGCCGGAATAAAACATGATGGTAAGTTTTTCTATAACCGCTTGTGTTTCGCTGTATTTAATCCAGGTAATGCAGCCAAAAACAATCATACAGGCCAGAAAAACAAGCAACGTCAACGGCCACCATCTTTTTACCTGAATATAAGAGACGACCTGTTTTTTCTGGAACTCCGTCAGTTGTTCGAAGGTCAGATGGTAGTCCGACAAAAAGCGATTCGCGGCCGCCTGGATGGTCTTAGAATATGTTGCCGGCTTCATCATATACTCCTTGCCAAATCGTGTTACCCTTTTTCCGGGTTTTTGAGTTCTTCGACCTTGGGCAAATCCTTGAGGTCGGCCAGGCCGAAGATATCGAGGAATTTTTTGGTTGTGCCGTACAGCATCGGCCGGCCCAGGATTTCGGCTCGGCCAACGATTTTGACCAAACCCTTGTACATCAGGTTGCGAATGATTTCGCCGGTGGCGACGCCGCGAACGGCCTCCACATCGGCCCGGATGACAGGCTGTTTGTAGGCGATAATTGCCAGCGTCTCTAATTGCGCCGGTGTCAGCTTGTTGTCCGAACGCACCTTGACTAATTTCGACAGCCAGGGGTTAAAGCATCTCAGCGTCATCATCTGGTAGCCGCCGGCCAGTTCTTCGATGCGGAAGGCAAATCCGCCGCTGCGATATTTTTGATTCAGGTCGTTGACGGCCTGGCGAACGGTCTTGACCGAGCCGGCCTCGGCAATCTCCACCAGCTTGGCAACAGACAACGGCTCATCGCTGGCAAACAACACCGCCTCAATCACCGACTCCAGCGTCGTCTCAAATTCGCCCTCCGGCTCCTCAGGCTCATCATCCACTGGCGCTTCGCCCAGCTCTTCCGCCGCTGGCTCAAGTTTCTCCACCAGCGTCTCTGACACCGGCTGCTTGGCCGGGTCTTCCGCAAATTCCTCTATACGTATCGGCTCAGCTTCGCTGGTCGGTTCCGACACGACGGGCTGCTTTTCCACGGGTTGCTTTTCCTCTATCATATCTTTTTCCACGTAAATGGGTCTTTATCCTGCGTACTTTGCCTTATTGTGATGGTTTTGAGCCGTTTTTTCAATTGTTTTACCAATTTTTTCAGGGCGAATCGCTCCGAAACGCTGTGCGACAGGCAGATACAGGTCAAACCCGCTTCCGATGCGGCCAGGGCCTGGTGGTGTTTGAGTTCGCCGGTCAGATACAGGTCGCAGCCCTTATTTATCACGTCAAAAATGAGTTTGCCGCAGGAACCGGCACAGACCGCGGCGGTTTTGACTAACCGTTTCTGAGGGCCGATGATGCCTGCAGCTTTGGCTCCGGTTATGGATTTGACCCGGCGCAAAATCTGCTCTATGGTCATAGGCTTGGCTAATTTGCCGATGCGCCCCAGTCCCAGTTTGCCCTCGACATCGTAATGACGGAATACATCAAAGGCCGGGGTTTCGTAAGGATGGCTCTTGCGCAGGGCGGCAATCACCTGCTGGACTTTACCCGCCGGGACGACGGTTTCCAGACGTACCTCCGCGATGCGCTCGAATCGTCCCTTTTTGCCGATAGTCGGTTTGGCTCCTTCCAATGGCAGAAATGTCCCCTGGCCCTCGGCCATAAAGCCGCAATGGGAATAATTGCCGATGGCTCCGGCGCCCGCGGCATAAAGAGCATTGGCGACCTTGTTGACATCCGCGGCAGGAACAAAGGTGATAATTTTATATTGCGGCCCGGCAGGGTCTTCAACAAAATCACCCAGCGGTTTAGCATCGGTCAGGTTAAGAATCTCCGCCAGCGCGTCGTTGACGCCGCCGGCAACGGTATCCAGCGCTGTGTGAATGCAATAAACGCCGATATTTTTCCGGATGAGTTTATAGATGGGCGTTGTCGCCCCGTCTGCGGTGATACATTTCAGGCCATCCCAGATGATGGGGTGATAGGCCAGTATTAAATCCGCGCCGAAGCGAACCGCCTCACTTACAACGGCGTTGGTCGTGTCGATAGTAACGAGGATTTTCTTAATGTCCCGTTTCGGATTGCCGACCAGAAAACCGACATTATCCCACCCCTGCGCCAGCTTGAGTGGCGCCATCGCCTCCGCTGCCGTGATAATCTGTTCAAGTTTCATTGTTCATTCCTTGTTATATCAAAAATTCCCAATGGGCAAAAATTTCGTTACAAAGCCCTGTTTATAACCTTTTGGCTTTAATTACATATGTTTTTGACCAGCGATCATGCCATCCATTGTAGTTGCCGGTAAAAAAAGAAAATGGTTCAAATGGTATAAATCTAATCAAAGTTCGTATGGCTATAGAAAACAAAGAGGGTTTTTGGCCCATTGAATTTATAACCTTAGTACCCGTAATAAACTTTGCAGGGGTTCTCTGGAATACAGACTCAAATAAAAAATAATATAAAAATACAAAGAGTAAGCTGATAATAAGCACCGCATAAAAACTTAAGGTACTATTCTTCAATACAAGGCCAATAAATAACGTGAATAAGATATCCAACAAAAAATTGTCTATAAGATTATTTGCAAAACGTACATAATTTGTTGGGACTTTGCTTCTGCTTAAGTTTTTATCATGTTCAGGGCATTTACGACCAGGTAAAATGGGGTAAAATTTGTCGCAAATAATACAATATCCCATGTCAAAAGAGGGCAAATTACATTGCGAACATCTTCCCGTCTGGAAGTTCAAATTTGCTTTTTTACATCTTTCACATACATAACCTACTATGTTTCTACTTTCTGACAACGGCTCAGTTGGTTTTTCACCTCTTAAAAAAAGAACTTTTTCCCAAAAACCTCGATATTTAGCTTCCGCTTCAATTACGGATTGAACATCGGGAGGGTAGTCTTTAAAATCCTTTGTTGCTGCTTTAATCACAAAAATATCTGCTTCTCGTCCCCATGCTTCTTTTATGCTTTTAATATCTGGTTCCATAACATCCCTCCTTTAATTAGGGTGATTGTGTTGCTTCTTTGAAACTATAGTTTATTTATTTTATATGGTTTCATTGTTTTGCAGTTTTGGTCCCAGAATTTCATCTTGAAATAATTGAATCTTTTCGTCTATAGTTTTACCAATGCTATCAATACTCGCAAAAAGGGTTTCGTTTGTAATATTTATTTTAGCAAGTCTTTTTCTGATTTCCCTTTTGATATTCGCTGGAATTATTAGTTTTATTAAATAAGATTTTCGAGTTTTAAATAAAACTTGCCCAATATGAAAGACTTGGTCTGTGAACAAATGAGTTGAAAATGTAAAAATCCCTCTTTGTGAAATAATCCGGTCAGTTTTTATATCATTTTCCGATATGTAAACATTATGATTCGCCGTCATTCCAAATTCGACGAAGTTGATGCTGTCTTTAAGAATTGTGTCGGCTTTTTCAGGCGTTATCTTCTCATATATGTTGCTTACCGCTTCTTCAAATTCATCTCTTGCGAAAAACCAAACTGCACCATTCATACGATCATCTTGTGCAGCAAAATATAACGCAACATAAAAAGAAGTGGTCCAATCCAATAATCGCGTAGGGGTACTATAGTGCTGCATTAAAGCTAACCATTCACCAAAAGTATCATTAGATAACTTCCGAGGTATTGTACCAGCAATTTCCAGATGTCTGTACGCCCTATGCTGAAAATAAGTTATAGAATCATATTCTTTTATCAACGCTTCCCTTAAAATATCTTTTTCTTTTTGTCGATATTGATCAATTAAATCACTCCATAAACGATACAGTTTGGGTTTCAACGTCCATCTGTAATCAGATTGACCCCTAAAAAAGAAAGGACTTTCCGATTCTAACAGCATCGGGGGGTTATCAATCTTATCAACAAATTCCTTAGAGAATACTTTTTCATCGCTGACACATTTTATCTCACCCCAAGGCTCTTGTTCAGTCGGACTTTTGCATAATTCAAGTATGCCCTCTAAAGGATTTCCTATCATGCGTATCTTCCTTTTTGATTTATAGGGTGGACTTTTAGCCCACCATCTCTTTTATTCTCCATTCACAAACAAAGAACATTCACCTTAGATAAGAAAATTGTACGTCGAAAAAGACCAAAGGTAAATAAAAAAAGCCCGGCGGGGGTGAGCCGTCGGGCTTCTGGATTTTAGAAAACCAAGCTGGATTCCCGCCTTCGCGGGAATGACAGCAGAAAATCAGACTTTTGGGTAGCCGCCGAGGTACTCGGTGTGGGGCAGGCCGCCGACCAGCGGCATTGCATATTCGACAAATGCTGACGTCACCCCATTGCCTTCTTTGTTGATAAATTCGTCCGGCACGGATTTGGTTTTCTCGGCGACGTTTTTCAGTTCCGTGCAGAAATACTCCGCGCCGTAATTTTTGCCGTTGCCGGTACGCTTTATCGCCACCGAGCCGTTGTCTTCCTTCATCGCGTAGCGTACCGCCTTGCGGCCGCACTGGCGGGCTTCCTTCGCATCGACTTTTGACTGCAAACCTGCGAAACTTCGTTGCAGATAGCCGAAAGTATCCGCCCGGACGCGTTCGATGCCGAGTTTGCTTTTAACCTGTTCTGCCAGAAAATCGGCCAAAGCGCCGGTGCCGGAAAGCTGGACGTTGCCGTGCGAGTCACGTTCAGCGTCAGCGGCCAGTTTCTCCGCCCAGGTGAGATGGTCAACATCACATATCCCTTCGCTGGCGGCGACGACGCAGCGGCCGAGCTTCTTATACACGGCTTCCACATCTGCGATGAATTTCTCCATCGTAATCGGTCGTTCAGGCAGATAAATCAAGTGCGGCCCGTCGTCTTCACGGGTCTTACCCAGCACTGCTGCTCCGGTCAGAAAGCCGGCGTGGCGGCCCATAATCACGTCAATCTTGACGCCCGGCAGCGCCCGGTTGTCCAAATCGTTGCCCATCACCGCGCAGGCCACGAACTTGGCCGCGGTGCCATATCCCGGACAGTGGTCGGTGACCAGCAGGTCGTTGTCAACGGTTTTGGGGATGTGAAAGGCCCTGAGGTCGTAGCCGCACTTTTCGGTCATCGCGTTGATGATGTAGCAGGTGTTGGCGCTGTCGTTGCCGCCAATGTAGAAGAAGTAGCGGATGTCGCGTTTTTTGAATACCTCCAGAATCCGGGCGCAATAAGCTTCATTGGGCTTGTCGCGGCTGGAACCCAGCGCCGACGACGGCGAGGCGGCCACCCGCGCAAGCGTCTTGGCCGACAGCTTTTTGAGGTCGATGAAGTGTTCTTTTTTAATCCCTGAAACGGCATGAATCGCGCCGTAAAGCTTTTTAATCTGTTTACATTTGCGAGCCTCTTCAATGACGCCCACCAGTGAGGCGTTGATAACGCCGGTTGGCCCGCCGGACTGGCTGACTATCGCATTGGCCATAATGAAAAACCTTTCCAGACTAAAAAAAACCAGTTTCGCTCTCGTCAAACGGCAGGATTATATAAAACCATTCGATAAAATCAAGAACAACGTCGTATTTTCCGCCCTTTCCATCTTTTAAAGGACTCGTCAGAAAATCCCTTAAGTTCATTTGTATGTCAACCGATTAAATCAGAAAATCCCTTAAGTTTGTTTGTATGTCAACCGATTAAAGAGGTATGTCTTTGCGAAAAAAAATCCTGTTCACTCTTTTGGCCGTGGCGGTCTTTTATGTAGCGGTTGATTACATGGTTCAGAGGTGGGTCCTGTACCCCAGTTTTGTGAAGCTGGAAAACCAACAGGCCATTTGCAATCTGGACCGCTGTGGACGCGCGCTGGAGCGGGAAGCCGAACATCTGAATCAAATCTGCTTTGACTGGTCGGCCTGGGACGATACCGGCCTCTTTGTAGAGGGCCGCAAGAGCGATTATATCCAGCAAAATATGACGGACGAAATGTTTCGACAGCCGAAATTGAATATGTTCTGTTTTCTCGACGCCCAAAACAAGTATGTTTGGGGAAAATGTGTAAAGTTTGCGGAAGGCAAACAGATTGTTCAGATGGATATCAAAGAGTTTTCCGCCGAAATGCTGCCTCAGGAAAGTTTTCTTTTTGGACACAGAAAGCCCGAAGACTCCATTGCCGGCCTGATGGTTACCGAGGCCGGGCCGATGCTGGTTGCCTCCCGACCGATTACCAACAATAAAAATGAGCTTCCCATTCGTGGAACGGTCATCGTTGGCCGACTGATTAACGATGAAACAATGGCTTTGTTGGCCGAGCAGACCCAGGTGGATTTTGAATGGTGGAGTTTGTCTTCCGAAAAAAGCCGACAGGTTCTGCAGCCCTATCTTGGTCGATTGACGAAAGAAAATCCGATTTTTCTGGAACGACCTGCCGGCCGGAATCTCGTGGCGGTATGCAAAATCATTCCCGGATTGAATACCAAACAGGCTGTTTTAATCAAGGCAATCACCAAACAGGAAATCACAGTAGAGGGTCAGGCGGCGATTCGATTCGCCCTGGCCTCACTTTTGATCAGTGGCGGCATCGTTTTGATATTGCTGTGGATACTTTTGGAGGCTGTTGTTCTATATCCGCTCGGCCGTCTCCATCAGCATACTCTCCACGTCGCTCAAACCGGCGATTTAACCAGCCAGGTTCATTTCCGGGGCAAAAATGAGATCTCCTCCCTGGCCGAATCATTTAACCAGATGGTCAACCGGCTTTATCAGGAACGCACGAAGCAGATGGAGCAGTTTCATCTGACCGAGACGTCCAGAATTCTGCGTACCCTCCGCGGCTGGTTCCAGTCGCTGCAGAAAAAAACAGAGTCCATAGACCAGCAGGTTCAGGATATGTCTCTGGAGTGTCTTAAAAAGGCCAGAGAGGATTTGGTTGATCCGAACCTGTCCGATGCACGAAAAGAAGAACTCGTTCTGCTGATGGATATGACCCGGCAGTCGCTGGTCGAGACGATGGGATGTCTTGTTTGCGAATTTCAGGATGTGGACAGGTCTATGGGTCAGATGGAACGAAATCTTGCGCATTCTGGTTCGGAACATCCTGCCGAAGCTCGCTGAGGTTCAGCCTTAGAGGGCAAAATTCACACGGGTGAACCGGCTGAGATAAGTTTTCATCAGCAATTTAGCCGCCTCGCAAAAAATCAACCTGTCGTCCCTGTGTCAATAAAAAAGGATTGCAAAATCCGCTTTTTTGGGCTATGTTTCTGTCCGAAAGGTTTTTTTGGGAGAATCTATAGTGCAGGAAATCAGATTGCCGCAGTTGGGCAAAGCAATGGCGCAGGCGACAATTGGGTGTCTCAAGATTGGCTTAAACCACACCGTTGGGAGGGGACAGGTTCTCTGCGAGCTGGAAACCGACAAGGCATTGCTGGAACTGGAATCTTCCGCTGCCGGGATGGTGAAACATATTTTTTGTGCCGAGGGGCAAACGCTGCCGATTCATACGCCGTTGTTTGTCATTGCCGCGGCAAATGAAACCGTGTCGCCGGATTTTCTCGAAAAATTGCAGAAGGAATTCGTTTTGTGTTGCCAATCAGTTCAGTCGGATGCTCCCGTGGAAACGGCTTATGCCGGTATTGCCGTTCAGGCCGACGGCGATGAGCCCTGGCTTTCTGAAATTCGTCCCGCCACCGGCCCAGTTCATACCGTACGTGAATCTCCCCGTCCGGCCCCGCAGATTTGTAACGGTTCTTTTCTGAATGGCAAAAAAGTTCCTCTCACCCGCCGGCAGCGGATTGTGGCCGACAAAATGCTGGCTTCCAAACAGCGGATTCCGTGTTTCTATCTCCATATCCGCGTGGATGTAACCGACCTGGATGAATTGCTGAGCAGGCTCAACAAAGCCTCCAAAGAAAAATACTCGTACAATGATTTTATTATGCTGGCCCTGGCCAGAGGGATGAAACAGTATCCCATTATGACCGGTCAATTGGGCAAGGATTGCATTGTGCTTTCGCCGACGATAGGCATAGGGCTGGTTATCGCCGCAGAGAACGGAGCGGTCGCTCCCGTTGTACGGGATGTCGGCTCCAAAACACTCAAGCAAATCAGCGCCTCTTGTCGGGACTTAAGGGAGCGGACCCAGGCAAACCAATTGACTGTTGATGACCTGGTGGGCGGCTGTATCACCGTCAGTAATTTAGGCGGGATTGGGATTGATTCGTTTATTCCGATTGTAATACCAGGTCAGTGCAGTATTCTGGGCGCAGGAAGGATTTTCGAATCGCCGGTTCCATCGGGCAGGGGGGATATCCTCATCCGCAAGATGATGAATCTGAATTTGGCGGTGGATCATCGCGTCGCCAACGGCGCCGACGCGGCCCAATTCCTCGACTTCGTCAAAAAGCAGCTCGAACACCCTGCCGAACTGCTGGATAAATCCGCTGCCGGCCAATCGCCTAAAAGTTAATTTGCAGCCGGGTGAAGAACGTCCGGCCCGGAAGCTCCATCGCTGTAAAGTAGCCCGTATCGTAAACCGGGTCTGTTGTCTCATTCAGTGCATCGGTTACGCCAATCATCAATTCGCCTTTTCCCGCTTTCCGATAGAGCGACGCTTAGATTCTTTTTTCTTATCGATTCTTATTGGTTCTTATCGGCGACTTTCAGAGCAGGTTTGGGTGGGATATTGACAAAATCTTTATATCCGCGTAAAAGACAATGTGTTTTATGATTTTATTGGAATCAGTACGAAGTACATCATATTTTTTTCCGCATTGCGTTTAGTTATCAGGTGTTGAGGAAGCTGAAAATGGACTTTTAGTCTTTGGGCTGCGGCTTGTCCGGCTGGGAAATAAAATCCAAAGCTGCGGGTCATGAAGACAATTTCGTACCGGCGTCCTGAATGAGCTTTTGGAGGATTTTATCCGGGATATCGGCCAGTTCCGGTTCCGGACGCTCGGCCCGACCCATCGAAGACAGAATGCGCAGAGCCGTGCGCTTATAAATTTTCAGTTTGGAAAGGGCATTCTCGGCTCCGTTCAGCTCGCCGTCGGCTATTTGCCGAAGATACAGGATGCACAGTTTAATCACCGCCTTTTCATCCACCGTTTCTCCCGCACTGCCGATGCCTTCCGGGGGGGTATCCGTCTCGTGCAGGATTTGCCGCGTCAGGGTTTGGGTCTGACTTTTGAGCATTCCGATTTTGCTCTCTTCGCTTTCTTCGAGCGGGGCCAGGCGCAATTCCGGCTCATCGTCGGCTCTGGGCGTCGGGATATAGCAGCGATGTTTGCAATACGGACAACTGCCCCATTTGCCGCCGGCGCCGTCGGGGGCTTTGATTTTTTGCTTACAAGCCTCGCAGTGAAAACTAATCGGCATAGCGCAACTCCTTTTATTTTTCCACCCGATACTGGGCCGTCACATCTGTGGTGATTCCGCCTCGCGGCGTAAATTGCGACGTGATTTTCATCCACCGGGGTTTGCAGGCATTGACCAGGTCGTCCAGTATCTCATTGGTTAGCCGTTCATAAAAAACGCCCCTGTTGCGATAGCTTTGCATATAGATTTTCAGACTTTTCAGTTCAATACAGGATTGGTCGGGGATGTATTCGATTATAATCGTGCCAAAATCCGGCTGACCTGTCTTTGGACAAACGCTTGTAAATTCCGGACAGCGAATGGTAATGGTATAATCCCGTCCGGGACACGGGTTGTCGAATAATTCCATCGCTGGTTTTTCGCTCATTCCATTGCCTCTTCTTATCAAAAATGATAGTATTGATATTGTAGTCAAATTTAACCGTTTTGCAAGAAGTTGAACCGAAGAAATGGCGCAGACAGCGAAGAAAAAAGCCGTGGTTTTGCTCAGCGGAGGTCTCGATTCGGCCACCACGCTGGCGATTGCTCAAAATAAGGGGTTTGAATGCTACGCGATGACCTTCCGCTACGGCCAGCGGCATCAGGTGGAAATCCACAGTGCATGCAGGGTCGCCACGGCTTTAGGGGTCAAGGAACACCGCATTGTCGATATTGACTTGGCCTCGTTTGGCGGTTCTGCCCTGACCGATCCCAGCTTGAATGTTCCCAAAGAGCGGCCGAACTTAACTGATGGAATACCAATTACTTACGTGCCGGCAAGAAACACGGTGTTTTTATCTTACGCACTTGCCTGGGCTGAGGTTTTGGGGGCGTTTGACATTTTTATCGGCGTCAATGCGATGGATTACAGCGGCTATCCGGACTGCCGAGCGGAATATATCGCGGCTTTTGAGAAAATGGCCAATTTGGCTACCGCCGCGGCAGTCGAGGGAAAAGGAAAATATCAAATTCACACCCCCATTATCCGAATGACCAAGGGGCAGATTATCCAGGCCGGCACCCGGCTGGGATTGGATTATTCTCTGACCCATAGCTGTTATGACCCTGACCCGCAGGGCCGGGCCTGCGGACGCTGCGACTCCTGCCAATTACGCCTCAAGGGTTTTGCCGAAGCGGGCCTGACCGACCCTATGGAATATGTAAAAAAGTAAAATTACCCCATTGGCTGAAATCGGCTTTGAATTGGGTTTGTTTTTTTGAGAATCCTCGCTATTTGCTCAAGAAGATAGAAAAATTGGGTTCGTTTCGTTTTTTTGCCTCATTTTTTGGCCTCCATTTCCGCGTTTTTGATATTGATAACGCATATTTGGTCGTGAAAAAATTGGGTTCGTTTTTCCAATAGTCCAGAGACGAGAGACCAGAGTTGAGAGATAATAACCCTGCGGGTCGATTGGGTTCGTTTGGGTTTGAAATGGCTTTTTTTGTCATATTTTGACTCACTTTTGACACATTTTTAAAACCTGTTTTGTAGTGGGTGCGCAGGGATTAAGTAAATTCAAAATTCGAAGTACGAAATTCGAAACAAATTCAAATTATCAAAACTCCAAACTTCAATAAAACTATGACACGTCATACTCCTTTCCGGGGCGCAAAACAAGCCCTCTATAGTTACCAGTGACTTGCGGATTTGTGTCGAAAATTGCTGATTTTTGGGGGCGGGGAAATTGTAAGTCTTTATGGGAAAAGGAGTTAAAAATTTATGGAATTTTTGGGGATAGCAGAATAGTGCAGTCGCACTTTGTGCGAAAAGTTCGTAGTTCGTGGTTCTTAGTTCGTAGAAAAAGGAGCCATTTTGGGGGGTTAATTTTGGAATTGAGAATTTTAGAGGGAGATTGTACAATATGGGCAAAAGGTATGCGGAAGGGCATAAGAACTCAAGGACTTAAGAACCCATGAACACAAGAACAGTGGAAGGAAAACCAAGAGTTCATCCTAAAAATAAAAATCATCGTTGGTGGCGCAAGGGAAAAAAGCGAAAGTCGGACTTTTCGGACAGGCATTTCAATTGATGATTGACGAAGGACGATTTTCGATTTAGAAAAACACGGACGAGTCGGACAAGAAAAATAAAAAGAAAAATGGGCGATCCGCCGTCGCTGAAGCTATGGCGAGACAGGAAAAAGCAGAGAAAAATCGGGTGCGTTAAGTTTTCTCAGCAAAGATAAACTTGTTCTTGTTGTTTTGATAAGATTAACTATAATCCGCCATTGGCGTCGGCGCGGGTTTCTCTAACTTTTTGATACTTCTAAAATTATGGATATACTATGCCTGTTTATGGCCGAGGTATGACAATGAATACAAAATCCAACTTGTTTTGTAATTGTTCAGATATTAAAAATGAAGCGGACGTTGAGGCTGTTTTTGTAGAGCGATTACTAAAAACACTTGGCTACCCAGACAAGGCCATACTCAGAAAACGGTCTTTATCAACAATTTCAGTTGGAAAAGGATCAAAAAAAGAAAACTATAAACCAGATTATGTTTGTCTCTGTGAAAAGAAGCCCAAAATAGTAATTGACGCAAAAAATCCTCATGAAAATTTAGATTCTTTTACATATCAAGTCTCAGGTTATGCATTAGGCTTAAACAAAAAATTTAAAGGTGAAAATCCGGTTAGATTTACTATTTTAACGGACGGCCATGTCTTTAAATTATATAAATGGGATGAAGAAGAACAAATTTTGACACTTACTTTTAGTGATTTCTCCAAAGGGAATAAAAAGTTTAAAGAACTTTGCGACCTTATTAGCTCTGAAAGTATTAAACGAAATTCTGGCAAAGATGAATTGTCCGTTGCCACTTTTTTAAAAAGGCCATCAGTTGAAGAGATTAAATCTGCTTTTAATAAATGTCACAGGATAATTTGGAAGAAAGACAAATTAAGCCCTACGGATGCTTTTTATGAATTTTCCAAAATAATATTTGTGAAGCTAAGTGAGGATAAGAGAATTAGACAAATAATAGCTGATAAGAAGCGTCTAAGTAGCAAAGAGTTTAAGTTTTCTGTAAATTGGTTACAAGACAGAGAGGCAGAAACGGAAAATCCTTTAAGCAGCATACTCTTTGCAGAACTACAGAAAAAGCTGCAGGAGCAAATCGAAAGGAAGCAAAAGAAGCCAATATTTGTGGAAGATGAGGGGATAGAGTTAAAATCTCCGACCATAAAAGAGGTTGTAAAAGTTTTACAAAATTACGACTTTTATACGATAGATGAAGACTTGAATGGTCGGATGTTCGAGACGTTTTTGAATGCCACTATCCGAGGAAGGGAACTTGGCCAATATTTCACACCGAGAAAAATTGTCAAGTTTATGACAAAACTAGCCAATTTGTCGGTAGAGAAAGTGAACGGCAAATATCAAACCGACAAAATATTGGATGCTTGCTGTGGGAGCGGCGGTTTTTTGATTGATGCAATGGCGGACTTGATTGAGAAAGTAAAAAATAATCCATCCCTTAAACCATATAAGGACGAAATTCTTGAAAAGATAAAACTTGATTCTATCTATGGTATAGAAGCTAATCCCAAAATCTCAAGAATTGCCAGGATGAATATGTATGCGCATGGTGATGGTGGAAGTAGAATCTACTGTGCTGATTCTCTTGACAAAAACATAACGATTATCAAGGGAACAAACAAGAGTATAAAAAAAGAACTTGAAGAATTAAGAACTATTCTGATAGACCAGGATATGAAGTTTGATATTGTTCTGACCAATCCACCCTTCAGTATGTCTTATAGTAGTAAAGAGAAGGACGAAAAAGCCGTTATGGAACAATATGCTGATGAGGATGAAAAAAATAATCTAACCTATGAAAAAGGAACTCATAAACTTAAAACATCCGTAAAATCGAATGTCTTGTTTATTGCAAGATATGTGGACTTTTTGAGGACAGGCGGAAGACTGTTTATTATTTTAGATAACTCTGTTTTAAACAGTTCTTCTCATAGAGAATACCGAAACTATATTAGGAATAACTTTATAATAAAGGCTATTTTCCAATTGCCTACCCACGCTTTTGTAAATCAAGAAGCTGGGGGGATAACATCAATATTGTATCTCGAAAAAAGAAAAAATCTCACACAAGAGCAATCTCCGATATTTGCCAGACACATAACCAAAGTCGGTCATGGTATTTCAGGAAAAGAAAAACTTGAAGATGATTTTACTGATATTCTAAAAGAACACGAACAATATGAAAAAACAGGAAGGTTGTTTCTGTGTGGAGAGAAAGAAATAAGTTCATTTGAAAACGATGACTTGTTTTTAATTTCTCCTGAAAAAATATCTGATAGGCTTGACATATACTTCCATCAACCAAGCTACTACAAACATCTTGCGAATTTAAGAAAAAAAGAGAACGAGGGAAAATGTGAACTTAAAAAACTGGCTGATTTTACATTAGTAAAGAACATTGATGAAAATCTTGTTGGAGATAGCAAAACCGATGAGAAAGTTTATAAATACATAGAAATCAGCTCAATAGACAAGGAACGGGGTTGTATTATCCAAGATGGCTGGGAGGAAGGACTTAGGGATCAGTTGCCGAATAGGGCCAAGTTGTTAATAAAACAAAATGATGTCTTATTCTCAAAACCTTTTAGATCGCTTCAAAAAGTCGCTATAGTACCAAAGAAGCTAGACGGGCATTTAGCAAGCAGTGGTTTTGTTGGCATAAGACCCAGAAATTATGATGAGGCCTGCTTATTATGGAGCATTATCAGATCTGAACTTGTTCAAAAACAATTGTATCACTTAGCAAGTGGTTATACACAACGGGAATTAAATGATGAGTATCTAAACGAATATCTTTTAATTCCTTTGCCAAAGGCGACTGAAAAATTATCTGAAATGATTTCAGAATGTATCGAAAAGGCACGCAAAGCAAGATCGCAGGAATTAGAAGCAATAAATAAAATGTTATTCGAACCTGTGGAAGCAATAAAATGAGGTGACAGGTAAGAGATTGAAGGATTGGCGGGATACCGAATAAGGCGCAGGTGGGGGATATGGGGATTGACGGGCGGATTTACCCGGTGTCGGCTGTACCGAAGCGGAAAGAGGGGGAATTGGAGTTTATGGATGTGTGGTATCCGATCCAGGTCAAGCAGAAGGAGAAGGTCGGGCGGCCGGATATTGACGCATTCGAGGCGGCGATGATGCGTGAAGACCGGACGAAGGGATTTTTTGTGTCGTTTGATTTTTCGTCGGACGCGATGAGCGAGATAGGGGCGTTTTTCAAGAAGACGGGCAAGAGTATTATCGCGCTGACGGTCAAAGATATTTTAGACGAGCAAATTGCGTATAAGCTGGCGTAGAACACAAGGGCAACCGCCGGTTGCCCCTACGGCTGGATTCCGGATTAAATCCGGAATGACAGGAATACAGCCGGGGGCGGGCAAAGTGGACGAGATGGACGAAATGGACGAGGTGGACTCATCCTACGGAGAGTCGTTTGGATATAAGCCGGTGGAGAGCCAGTTGCGGGATAAATCCGCAAATTCCGGTACACAAAACCCCTTGGGTCCGTCGTCATTCTCGACCGCCCAAGTCCACAAATAAAATGATGGATACACGGCCATTGGAGTATCCATCCCGCCATTCTATTGCTATTTGAATAATGAATCGAACGTTTCGTTA
The DNA here is from genome assembly GCA_964635075.1 of uncultured Pirellulales bacterium. GTDB lineage: Bacteria > Planctomycetota > Phycisphaerae > Sedimentisphaerales > Anaerohalosphaeraceae > Anaeroglomus. The sequence goes on from CAZWMN010000002.1 coordinate 78,318, forward strand.
GAGGCTCTTAGGCTACGACGTCCGGCTCACTGAGAATCTCGTTGTAAAACTCCACATATTTGTTTTTGTTTTCGGTTTTGCGCATTTTGATTGCCACTTCGGGGTGGCGGTTGAGGATACCTGTAATCATAAACGGAATCAGATAGCCCCACTCCAGCTCTTCGCGTATCGGAATCATATAGTCCTGAATGACCTTCAAGATCGGGTCGAGGCGGAATTTGGGATTTTTCAGGAAACCCATAATCAGCTCCAGCGGACAGTTGCCTGCGCCGCGACCGATGCCGAACAGCGAACCATCGACGAGATTGCAGCCCTTGCGAATGCCTTCGATTGTGTTGGCAAAAGCAAGCTGCTGGTTGTTGTGGCAGTGGATGCCGATGCGTTTGCCCGGCAGATGCTTGAAATAGAGGTCGGCCATATAATGAATCTGCTCACTGAAGAAGTAGCCGTAGCTATCGACGATATAAATCGTCTCAGCGGGCGTTTTGGCCAACTGGTCCAGCGCCTCAACGAGGTCAAATTCGTTTTCTTTGGACAGGGCCATAATGTTAATGGTGGTTTCATATCCGAGGTCGTGTACCCGCTGGCACGCTGCAATAGCCTTATCCACATCCTTGACATACGTGGCGACGCGAATCACATCCACCGGACTTTGGTCCACGGGTTTAAATTCCTGCTCCTGGATGCGATGGGCGTCAATCATAATGCTGATTTTGGTTTCGGACTCGATGCCGTCAATGATTTCGCGGATTTTGTCGTCGTCGCAATACTTCCATGCGCCGTACTTGGAAGGCGGGGACATCTGCCGGCTGGCCCGGTAGCCCATCTCCATATAATCGATTTTCGCCTCGCTGACCGCTTTATAGACCGCGCGGACAAATTCATCCGTGAAATAGTGATTGTTAATCAGCCCTCCGTCACGAATCGTGCAATCCAGCACTTTGATTTCTTCTCTGAACATAAATCCTCCAAATCAGGTTACGTTATGGTGTTTTTAGACAACTGAGCGAGACATTGTTCGACAACGTCCCGTGAAATTTCCTGGGCCCATTGGGCGTCTTTGCACCAGACCCGGCCGAGTTTTTCGAGCAGGACAAAGCGGGGCCATTTGCCAACGGCTTTTTTGTCGAGCGACAACAAATTCATCAATTGTTCGATTTTAATTCCCGCGGGGATGCGCGTCGGCATACCGAGTTTTTTCAATATCGCCTCAATCCGAATCCGCCTGTCGTCATTGACTATGCCCATCGCCTGTTCAATCATCCCGGCGGCAATCATTCCAACAGCAACGCACTGGCCGTGAAGCAATTGATAATTGCCTGCCGATTCGACGGCGTGGCCGATAGTGTGGCCGTAATTCAAGATTCTGCGTTTGTTTTTTTCTGTCGGGTCTTCCTCGACGACGGACGCTTTAATCCGGCAGTTCCAGGCAGCGACTTTTTCCAGTATCGCCGTATCCCGTCTCAAAATGGCGTCGATATTTTTTTCCAAAAACGCAAAATATTCAGCGTCAGCGATGGCGGCGTGCTTGACCGACTCAACCAGGCCGGCGCGATACTGCAAATCATCGAGCGTCTTGAGCGTCGCGGGGTCAATAAACACCGCCGCGGGATGCCAGAAGCAGCCGTAGGCATTTTTGCTCAGGGAGCTGTCCACGCCGGTCTTTCCGCCGATGCTCGAATCGGCCTGCGCGACGGTGGTTGTGGGGATATGCACCACCGGCACGCCCCGCTTGAACACCGCCGCGGCAAAACCTGCGATGTCGCCGACAGTCCCTCCGCCCAAGCCAATAACCACGGTATCCCGTGCGAGACGGTGTTTTTCCATCGCTTCGAGAATCGCCGATAATGTGCCGAGATGTTTGGACTGTTCGCCCGCCGGTCGAATGACATAATGCGGCACGTCTTTTTTGCCGGTCAGCGTTGCGAAATGTCCGGCCCGTACGAGACTTTCATCGGTGACAATGAACATCGCTTTTTTCGGAAACTGCCGGTCAATCCGCGCCAAAAGGCCGGACAGAATCCCCGTGCCGATGACAATCGGATAACTGCCCGCCTCTTGCGCCGGGATGTGTACGACTATTTCATTCATCAATAATCATCCATCATTTATCAATACTGAATCACGCTGTGTATCGGGTATTTTTTCAGTTTTTCGCGTCCGCCCAAGGCCGTCAGTTCAACCAAAAAGGTCAGACCCACGATTTTTGCGCCCAGTTTTTCCGCCAGTTGGCAGGAGGCGGCCATCGTTCCGCCGGTCGCCAGCAGGTCGTCAATCATCAATACTTTTTTTCCCGGCTGCAGGGCGTCGGTGTGCATCTCAATAGTATCGGTGCCGTATTCCAGACCATAGCTGACCGATGTCGTCCGCCAGGGCAGTTTGCCCTTCTTGCGGACGGGTACAAAACCGGCGTTCAACTCCCGCGCCACGGCAGCGCCGAAAATAAACCCCCGCGCCTCGACGGCCACCACGACGTCCACAGCCCTATCTTTATAGGGATAGGCCAATTGCTCAATCGCCGCGGCCAGCGCCCGGCGGTCGGCCAAAAGCGGCGTAATATCCCGAAATAATATCCCCGGTTTCGGGAAATCCGGGATATCCCGTATGTACGCCTTTAAGTCCAGCATAAGACCTCCTTTTAAAAAACGCCTTTTCCGGGCTGGAATTATAAAGAAAACCCTCGTTGTACGAAAGCAAAAAAGCTGACCATCGCCCCGAGTTTTTCACTTGCATAGCGGCGGCGGTAAAATTATAGTTTCCCAGCGGGTTTGACCGATTTTCATAAAAAGGCAGGGTGGGTGATCTTCACCCACCCTTTTTTTCTTTTTGACAAAACAGGTTGAAAATCCATAAATGGAATCCGTTACGGGTAAAAAATATCATTTTATCGGCATCGGCGGCATCGGAACCAGCGGGCTGGCCAAACTGCTGATGAGGCACGGGGCCTCAGTCAGCGGCTCAGATATAGTCGAAAGTGCCGTATTAAAAGAACTGGCCGGCCGCGGAGCGACCATTCATATTAGTCATCGAGCCGAAAACCTGCCGGACGACGCCGAGGCAGTCATTATCAGCGCCGCCATACCGGCGAGCAACCCCGAATTGGCGAGGGCGGGGGAAAAAGGCAAAAAAGTCTATAAATACGCTGAGATGCTGGGCAAGGTTTTCGACGGATACGCCGGTATCGCCGTCTGCGGCACCCACGGCAAAAGCACCGTCAGCGCATGGACTGCATTTGTGCTGGAAAAAGCCGGATTCAATCCAAGTTTCATCATCGGGGCGGATATTCCTCAACTGGGCGGTTCCAGCGGCGTGGGAACCGGCAACTGGTTTGTGGCTGAGGCGTGCGAATACGACCGCAGTTTTCTGAATCTGCATCCGCAGATTGCCGCGATGCTCAATATCGAAGCCGACCATCTGGACTATTACCGGGACGAGGACGAGATTGTTGACGCCTTTGCCGATTTTTCGCGGAACATCCGCCCCAACGGTGTATTAGCGGCCAATGGGCGGGATAAAAACGTTGCCCGGATTCTGCGTCGGCCCGGCTTGGCGGCAAAAGTGGTTACGTTCGGGCTGGATTTGTCCTGTCAATATACCGCCGTCAACCCCGACCTGATTGACGGGTTGTACCACTTTGACATCCTCTATAACGGCAAGCTGTTCGGCAAGACGCGGATTTCTCTGCCGGGGCTGCACAACATCGAAAATGCCCTGGCGACCACGGCAATATTGAGCGAAGCAGGACTGCCGCGGCAGCAAATCTGCGAACTTATTCCGGAATTTACAGGAACAGACCGGCGATTGATGCTCAAAGGCAAAATCCGTGACATTACCGTGATGGATGACTACGCGCATCATCCCACGGAAGTCCGGGCGTCGCTGGCCGGGATTCGTCAGCGGTATCAGCCGCGGCGGCTGTGGTGCGTGTTTCAGCCGCATCAGTACAGCCGAACCCGTTTTTTACTTGATGATTTCGCCGAAAGCTTTAAGCTGGCGGATATTACGATTGTGCCGGAAATTTATTTTGTCCGGGACACCGCCGAAAGCAAAAGCCAGGTCAATGCCGAGGCGCTGGTGCAGCGGATTCGGCAAAGCGGAAGCGACGCCTTGTTTATCAATGATTTTGGCGGTATTCTGAAACACTTACAGAAACAGGTTCAGCCCGGCGACCTGGTGGTGACGATGGGAGCCGGAACGATTTGGAAGGTGGCCGATGAATATCTTTGCTGGCTTGGAAAGCACGGTTAAAAAAAATTGCCCGATGGCGGATTATACATGGTATCGGCTGGGCGGCTGCGCCGACTGGCTGATTTGCCCGACGACGACAGCACAACTCCAAACGGTCCTGAAACGCTGTTATGAAAACGATATGCCCATCCATATTCTGGGCAACGGTTCCAATCTGCTGGTCGGCGACGCGGGCGTTCGCGGCGCCGTGGTTAAACTGGGCGGCGAAACGTTCGGTAAATACGAATTCAAAGGAACGACACTGACAACCGGGGCGGCGGTGGATTTACAAAAACTGGTGCAGGAATCGGTCAAAAAAGGCCTGGGCGGACTGGAATCGCTGGCGGGGATTCCCGGCACCATCGGCGGCGCGGTCAAAATGAACGCCGGCGGGCGTTTCGGCGATATCGGCACCAGCGTCCAGAGCATACAGGTGATGGATATGGAAGGGAATATCTTTGAAAAAGCCAAACCGGAATTAGTCTTTGATTATCGACAGGCCAATATCACCGCCGATGTAATTCTTGGCGCAACGATGGACCTGATGGAAGGCGACCCGCAGGAGCTGCTCAAGATGGTTAAGGAGGTCTGGATTTACAGGAAAAACACCCAGCCGCTCGATATGCGCAACGCCGGCTGTATTTTCAAAAATCCGCGCGGGCTGTCCGCAGGCGCGCTGATTGACCGAGCGGGGCTGAAGGGCGAAAAAATCGGCGGCGCCGTCGTCAGCGAAAAACACGCCAACTTCATCGTCACCGAAAAAGGCTGTAAAAGCGCCGATGTCAAGGCGTTAATTGAAAAAATCCAGCAGAAGGTCAAAGAACTGTTTGACGTTGAGCTGGAACTGGAAATCGAAATCTGGTAGCAAGTTTAGTAAGAAAGTTTCATATCCGTCATTCCGACCTTGAACCGGAATCCAGGAGTGTTTAGGCTGGATTCTGGCTTTCGCCAGGATGACAAATCATGTTTAGCTATTTTTTCAAACATCAATAATATGACAAAACAAGTAAATGATTTAAAGGTTGTTGTCCTGTGCGGCGGGATGGGGTCGGAACGCCAGGTCAGTCTGCTTAGCGGCGATAACATTTTCAACGCACTGAAGCGAGCGGGGACCAACGTCCTGCTGCACGACCTGAAGCCGGATGCCCTGGAAATTCTGGATGACAAGGCCATCGACGTATTTTTTCTTGCGCTGCACGGGCGATTCGGCGAAGACGGCCAATTACAGCGTATCCTCGAACAAAAAAACCGGGTCTTTACCGGCTCCGGCTCCAAAGCCAGCCAACTGGCATTCGACAAAGTCGCCGCCAAGAAAATTTTTGCCGAAACGGGGCTTTCACTGGCCCGACAGGTTGTGCTGAATGGTTCTGTTTCCGCAAGCGAGCTGGCTGAACAGTTGAAACGGTTGTCGCACAAGGTGGTGATTAAGCCTGTCTGTGAAGGCAGCAGCGTGGGCATAGAAATTCACAGCGACCCGCAAACTGCGGCGGCAGCGGCTATCCGCTGCCGTCGGCAATTCGGCAACTGTATGGTGGAACAATTCATCGCAGGCCGGGAAATGACTGTCGGTCTGCTGGAAGGTATGGCGCTTCCGGTACTGGAAATCCGGCCCAAAAAGAAATTTTACGATTATCAGGCCAAATATGAGGACGACGCGACGGAGTATCTGTTCGATACTGTTTCCGATACGGCGGTCGTGCAGAGATTACAACAAGACGCCCAAAAAGCATTTGTCGCGCTGGGATGCCGGCATCTGGGGCGCGTCGATTTTATCCTGGCCGACGACGGCACGCCGTACGTATTGGAACTGAACACGCTGCCGGGCTTTACCAGCCATTCGCTGCTGCCGATGGCGGCAAAAAAGGCAGGCATCCCGGCCGAAGAACTGTGCAGGCGGATTGTCGCAGCGGCATGGAGCGATATACATTTTTGACAGTTTACATTCGTGGCTAAGAGAAAATTAAAACTCAGGAAATCCGGAAACGGCAAAGGCTGGCAGGAGTGGTTTTCCTGGGCTAAACGCAGCCAAACTCGTTCATCCCGCGCCGAGCAGAAGGAACAGTTTGGCCGACGAATCAAAATCGCGGCGCTGAGTATTTTTTTGCCGCTGCTGCCGGCCGGACTGGTGGCCGGATTCTTCTATCTCGAAAAATACGTTCACACTCAGCAGGCAGTGGAGCCAAAATACGGTTCATTGGTATTTGTCGATGCGCCGAGCTGGGCACACAGCGAGGCGATGAAAAAGAAACTGGCTCATACCGCCGGCGACGGGCCGTTTGAACTCAAAGAGGGAACGGCCAAAACCGTCGCCGAAAGGCTGGCCAGTCTGCCCTGGCTGTACGACATTCAGGTTCGCACCACGGGTCAAAACGTGCTGGTCTATGCGAAATATCGCCAGCCGCAGGCAATTATCAAATCATCAAAGGGGCAGATTTATTACGCTGGGCTGCTGGACTCCAAAGACCCTTTGGCCGGGCAGGATAACACCGTCATCGTGCTGGAACATATCGAGGTGGAAAAACCGCCAATGCCGGAAATTACGGGGTTTGCGGATAAAAACGTTCCATCGCCTGGCAAAGTCTGGCTGGCGTCGGACGTCTCGGCTGCGCTGCGACTGCTGGCGGCGCTGAAAGAGATGGACGATAAAATCTGCCCCCAAAAGCCTCTGCGGGAAGAAATCGCAGCCATTGACGTAGGCAACTACGGCGGCAGAAAAAGTGCATCCGCCCCACATATTATTTTGAATCTCAAAGACGGCACACAGGTCTTATGGGGCGCGGAATGCGGCCGGGCCCGCGAGGTTTTGGAAGCGCCGGAGATGGAAAAACTAACCCTCCTCTATACGTTCTATCAGGAACACAAATACACCCTGCTGGGGCTGGTCAAAGTCATTGAACTGCGTCAGCCGCAGATGGGCATCCCGCGACCGCAATAAACAATCAATTTGTCTGAGTGCCTTTGAGGAATTTTAAAACGTTTGTTTTGACCCAGTTCCAGTTGAGAATCAGATGTGCCACAGCCAGGGTCAGCAGCGTTCTGCCGCACCAGACGTGAACCATAAAAAACATCCTGACGGGAATTGCATCACGAAGAACCACCGTTGTGATTTGTACGACCAGCGCGACGAGCAACAACAAATTAATCCACCAGAGCCACTGTGCTTTTTTCATAAGAAAACCTCCCTGTCGGATTGAATTTCTTCCAGTCCGCTTTTCAAATCCACATAACGGTATGCCAGCCCGAATTGTGTACAAAGGGCTTTACACTGAATGATTATATCTTCGCTTAATTGGCCCTGCAAATCCGCATCGCCGGAGCAGGCAAAAATCCGACAACCCGCAAACCGCCAGGGATAGACGGAACATTTGCCATCCTTGCGATAGGGACATACGCCGGCGGTCATTGAGAGGACTGGAATATGATTTTCCTGAAGTTTGGTTTTGAAGTACATCAGTTCCGGCGTCGTGATATAAAGTTTGTGGCCGAAGGATTCAAAGTCGCAGCAGTTGCCGCAGGCTTTGCAGTTTTGCCCTGTTTGCTCCAACTGCAATTGAAGTTTCTCGTATATTTCTTCAACCGTCTCGACAACAGACCTCACTCGTAAATCGTCCATCGACAATTCCTTCAGTCCTGTCATTTTTTCTGTGTTCGCAGTTTTTCAATCCGCTCGAAACTCCATTCCGGGCCGTGGTCGATGCCGGGACACCTTTGCACTACCCGGTCCCAGTCGCGGGGACTGTTTAGATTCCGATTCCAGAACGGCCAAGTGCGGCACTGATTGGGACGAACCGGATAGATTGCGCAGCCGCGTTTGCCGTCGGGGCCGGTTTGCAGAAAGACGCAATCGTGTGTGCGGTTATCTTCCATAATGCCGGCGCCAAAACCGGCGCGCTTAATAAAACGTTTGCAAACCTCTGTTTCCGGCATACCGAGGTGTTTGGCAAGCAATTCAATCTCCGCGGAGCTGATCCAGATATCGCCTTCTTCCGGCCCGGCACAGCAGTTGCCGCAGCCGACGCACTCAAAATGCAAACCACCGGAATACCATTTGTTTTTCATCATCAGACCCACATGGCAAACTGGAATTCGGGAATCGGAAGTTGAAAATTTTTCCGCTACCATTTCAGTACACCGCCGGTGTCGGCGCTGGTGGCCATCGCAGCGTACTTGCCTAAGCAGCCTGTGGTAATCCGCGGCGGACGTGGCTTCCATTCCTTTTTGCGTTTTTTCAGTTCGGCGGCGGTCAATTTGACATTGATCTTGTTGGCGGGAATATCGATCTCAACGATATCCCCTTTTTTCAAAAGACCAATCGGGCCGCCGACGGCGGCTTCGGGGCTGACATGGCCGATACAGGCTCCGCGTGTGCCGCCGGAAAAACGCCCGTCGGTAATCAGCGCAACCGATTCGCCCAAACCGGCGCCCATAATGTAGCTGGTGGGGCTAAGCATTTCCTGCATACCCGGGCCGCCTTTGGGGCCTTCATAGCGAATAATCACCACATCTCCGGCCTTGACCTTGCCGCCCAAAATACCGTCGCAGGCCTCTTCCTGACTGTCAAAGATGACGCACGGCCCGGTGTGTTTGAGCATTTTCGGGACGACGCCGGCAGCCTTGATGACGCAGCCGTCGGGAGCGAGATTGCCCCGCAGAATCGCCAGTCCGCCGGTTTTGGAATACGCCTTTTCCAGCGGATGGATACATTCAGAATTTTTAATTGTGGCGTTTTTAATCCTTTCGCCCAGGCTGATGCCGGAAACAGTTATGCAATCCAGATTTAACAGCCCCGGAATTTTGCTGATTTCCTTCAAAATCGCACTGATGCCGCCGGCGGCATCGACGTCTTCCAGGTGCCAACTGCTGGACGGCGACACCTTGCAGATATTGGGCACTTTGGCGCTGATGGAGTTAATTCTGTCCAGACTGTATTCAATCCCGGCCTCATTAGCCAAAGCCAGGGCGTGCAGCACGGTATTGGTTGAGCCGCCCATCGCCATATCGAGTGCGAAGGCGTTGTCCAGCGATTTCTGCGTGATAATCGCCGAGGGACGGATGTCTTTTTTGACCAGTTCGAGTATTTGTCTGCCGGCCTGTTTATACAATGCCTGACGTTTTGGGTCCGTCGCCAGTATGGTACCATTTCCCGGAAGGGCTATTCCGATGGCCTCGCAAAGACAGTTCATACTGTTGGCGGTGAACATCCCCGAACAGCTTCCGGCGCCGGGACAGCCGGAGCATTCCAGCTCTTTTAAGTCTTCTTCTGAGATTTTCCCGGCGTTGCAGGCCGCGACACCCTCAAAAATCGAGATTAAGTCGGTGGTTTTGCCGTTTTTAGCCCTGCCGGCGGCCATCGGGCCTCCGGAAACAAATAAAGTTGGGATATCCACCCGCACAGAGGCCATTAACATTCCCGGAATAATTTTATCGCAATTGGGGATGCAAATCATTCCGTCAAAACAGTGCGCCCGAACCATCGCTTCGACGGCGTCGGCGATGATTTCCCGGCTGGCCAGCGAGTATTTCATTCCCGTATGGCCCATCGCGATGCCGTCGCAAATGGCAATGGTATTGAACTCGAACGGTATGCCGCCGGCGTCCCGAACGGCTTGTTTAACGACTTTGGCCACCTTGTGCAGATGTATGTGGCCGGGAACAATATCGCAATAGCTGTTGGCTATGGCAATAAAAGGCTTGTTGAGGTCTTCTTCCTTCAGGCCGCAGGCCCGCAGCAGCGCCCGATGGGGCGCCCGCTGAAAGCCGCTTTTAATCGTATCGCTTCTCATTGCAAAGGTACTCCTGTCAAAATAGTGGTTATTTTCCGACAGCGGCTATTATAACCTGCCGTCAGCCGGGAAAAAACCTTGAATTTTTCGATTCAGAATGCCGTCAGCGGACGATAAGTTCCTTTATCTGGGTGAGTAAAAGATATTCTGATTTTTCGACAAAATCAAAGAAATAGTTGCCAGAAGCCGGCAGGGCGGTTATAATTTTCCCCCAAGTACAAGGATTGGTACAAGAACCGGAAATTATCCACAATAAGGAGAAAACTATGTCCAGGACAATAGTTGTGACCCTGACAGCGGCAATTTTGGGCGGTCTTTTGCTGAACGGCTGTGCCCCTTCCGCCAGGATAGCGCTGACTTTCGCGCCGAACCAGACCATCAGTTATGAATCCTCTTCCCAAATGATTAAGGATGTCGAGTTCGATCAGCCGTCGCTGAAAAAAAACAAGAAGGACCAGACCAGCACGACGATTACCGTAAAATTTGATCAGACCGTTAAGAAAACCCAGCCGGACGGTACGGCAATCACCGATATTGTCATCAAAGCGGTACAATGCAAGCTGGTGAATAAAAACGAGCTTCGTTATGAATTTGACAGCGCCAGCGAAAAGGCCAAAAGCGATTCGCTGAATAACCTCATTGGGCAAAGTTATCGCATCGCCGTTCATCCGGACGGAACGGTGAAAGTCGTTGACGCAGCAAAGGCCCGTGCGGTCGTCGTCAGCGGCGACGGACAGAAAATCGCCCAAAAGATTCTGAGCGATGAAACTATCCTTGAACGGCATCAGTTGCCTCTGCCGGAAACGGGAAAGGACACGGTTGCCGCCCAAAAGAACTGGACACACGTCGTCCCCTCCCCGCCCGGTCTGCTGGCCCCAAAGACCTTCGAGAAAATATATACCCTCAACGAAATCAGCAAAGATAATAAAGCGGTTGTGACGATGTCGGCCAAAGAAAGCCTGACGCAAAAAGCCGGAGGGCAGAAAAACGCCGGCGACAGTATGGGCATTTTCGCCAAGATGTTCGACAATCGGGACGAATTTACCGGCAAACTCGTATTGAACCTTTCCAACGGTACGGCGGAAGAATATGAAGAGAAACTTGTCAGCAGCTATCTTGCACAGGATAAACCCAAGGACTCCGCCCCGGATGCCGCACCGGATACGCTGGTGATGCGGCTGACATACGGCATCAGCCTCAAAAAAATTAACTGATTTCATCCTTTCACAAATGGAAGGGAAGCAGAATGAGTCTGCGCAAACGATTGATTTCCCTACCGCTGTATGGAATGATGGGGGTTGTTTTTCTCTCTCTGTGCGGCTGCGGCGGACCGCAAAAACGCCCGGGAAACCTGCTGGTGGTTAATTTTCCACAGGATAAAATTCTCCGTTATCAGATGACTTCCACCCGGGAAACGACCCTGGAATTAAAAAGCTCTTCGTCGGGTAAAAAACAGGGTCAGCCGCAGAAGACAATCGAATCGCTGGAACTGGTGATGGCATATAAGCCAATCAAAGCAGACCCGTTCGGCCTGACGCAAATCGAATGTACCTGTGAATCCGCCAAAGTAAATCGCGATTCTTCGGGAGGCAAACACCAGACAACCGGCGATGCGATTGAAAATCTTGCGGGCAAAACCTTCGTTCTTGAGCTTTCCCCGGTGGGGAAAATCGAGGACTTCCGGCAACTGGAGAAAGTGCTGTTTGACGTCGGTACCACTGCATTTGACGACAGCCGCAAAGAAATGCGGGTTAAAAATCCGGATATGGTCTATGACTTCGTCGCACTGCAGTGGTATCTGTGGGATTCGGTTTCCTCGGTTCCCAATCCGTCGGAAGGGGTCCGGCGGGGGATGGCCTGGAAAAACACACAACTCATCGCCTGGTCGGTGCCGATTCCCCATCCGCCGTGCCGAATTACAACCTTTACGCTGGACTCCATAAAAGAAGAAAACAACCAGCAAAAAGCCGTGATTAAAAGCGCTTACCAGCTTAGCCCCAAAACGGTGGAAAATTTCCCCAAACCGTATGAGGGGACTTTCCAGATGCGAGGGCTGTTTGGGTTTTTGCGGGATTATAAATTTCAGTCGCTCACAGGACAGGGTGAACAGATTTTCAACCTGACCACCGGCACGGTGGAAAGCGATACCCAGCAGTACGATCTGGTCGCCCAGGCGGCGTTTTTGCTGCCGCTGGGGGATTCCGTGCCGTATCTGACCATTCATCAAACAACAACAATTAAACTCCTCCATACGCCCTGAACAGACGGAGCATCACGATGGAACGCAAAAATCTCTGGGCGCCGTGGCGAATCAAATACGTTCAGGGTTTAACTCAGGAAGGAACATGCTTTCTGTGCGATTATATCGCCAGTCCCGAAGAAGACGTGAAAAACTTCGTCCTCTGGCGGACGTCGGAAGCCATCGTGGTGTTCAACCGTTTCCCCTACAATAACGGGCATCTCTTAATCGCGCCGATTCGACATATTGCCTCTCTCGAACAGTTGACGGATGTCGAAATGACGGCGATGATTCGGCTGATTCGAGATTGTCAAAAAGCGCTCTGGCTGGCGATTTGTCCGCACGGGTTTAATATCGGGATGAATTTTGGCCGATGCGCCGGGGCGGGACTGCCGGGACACGTCCACGCCCACGTTGTCCCCCGCTGGGACGGCGACACCAGCTTTATGCACGTCTGCAGCGATACCGACGTCATCAGCCAGAGTATGACGGAACTGTACGAACAACTTGTCGATGTGAGCAAAAAAAACAATCTCCCGGCGGTTTAACTATGCAGACTTCGCCGGCTCCATACGCCGTTACGGAACAGAACAGCCGGGGCAGACCATTCCCCGAAAAGCCCCACCCCTATCGCAACGACTTTGAACGGGACCGCGACCGGATTATTCACTGTGCGGCCTTTCGCAGACTGGAAGGCAAAACCCAGGTATTCACCACAGGCCTTAACGACCATTACCGCACACGACTGACTCACAGCATTGAGGTGGCGCAAATCGGAAGGACCGTCGCGCGGACGCTGAATCTGAACGAGAGTCTGACCGAGGCGGTTTGTCTGGCCCACGACCTGGGACACAGCCCCTTCGGGCATACCGGCGAAATCACACTGAATCAGTTAATGATTGACGCCGGCGGATTTGAACACAATCGCCAGTCCCTGCGAATTGTGGATTTCCTCGAACATCCATACCCCGATTTTCCGGGTTTGAACCTGATGTATGAGACGCGAATGGCGCTGTCCAAACACCAGAGTCCGTACGACAAACCCGACGGCACAACGGAACCGATTTGTCTGGAAGGGCAAACTGCCGACGTCGCCGACCGCATCGCGTATAACTGCCACGACCTCGAAGACGGCTTGCGCTCCCGGCTGCTGGAAGAAAAACAACTCCGGACAATCGCCTTGTTCGAGAAAGCGTCTCTGGCCGTGGGCGCCGATAAAATTGACGATATTGTCATTCGTCGGACTCGCATTTCCAAAGCAATACTGGATTATCTGGCCAGCGATGCCATTGAAAACAGCAAAACAAAATTACGCGACCTTGAAATTCAGAGTCTTGAACAGGTTTATGCCTGTTCGGCTCGGCTGGTTGAGCTTTCCGAGGCTGCGGAAGCTCATTTGCGCCAACTGGAACAATTTCTGCTCAAATCTTTGTACCGCCATCCGCAAATCGCCGGCCAGGCACCGCAAATCCAACAGTGGCTGGGCCGGTTGTTTGAAAAATTCACACAAAATCCCCGGCAAATGCCGCGATACTACCAAAGGATGATTCCCACCCAGGGACTTAAACGGGTGGTCTGCGACTATGTCTCCGGAATGACCGACCGATATGCGATAAGTCTTTTAGAATAGGACCATCGAAAGGCGCAGCACAGTCGCCCCCGGCTGTG
>CAZWMN010000002.1:92334-173958 GCA_964635075.1 uncultured Pirellulales bacterium
GTCATTCCGGGCTTGACCCGGAATCCAGTTTGTTAATCACCCCGTAATCACCTGTCTTTTTCGGGTCGGCCTGAGCAATCGCAGGTGTACGGCCTGCCGTCCCGATTTTAACCTATAGCTGGCATAATAGCGGAAAATGGCTTAAAAGGCAATAATCAAGCACTTTTCCCCTTGCTTGTCCCTATGGCAGGGCGATATAATGACCCTGTCAATAACCGGAGGAAAATATCCGAAATAAGGATGAAAGAAAAATGAAGAAAGTCAATTCGAGGAAGATTTTGATATTATTGTGGTATTTGGAAGGCTTGGTTGTGCAGCCAAGCGTTTAATATGGGAAATCCTATTTGAAACAAACTTTCGTAACGTGTAATTTATAAGTGAGCAGGCCCCAAAGTAGCGTTAATATCCGATAGAGAATGATTGATTTATGTGGACAGGATTATAAGGAGATAAAAAAATGGAACGAACAGCAAAACAAAAAAGAATTTTTTTGACTTTCTGCACGATTGTATTGCTGCCGGCAGTTCTGATTGCCCTGATGGTAATTCCCGAAGTGCGCAGTGAACCAAACGCAGCGGCGCAAAATACTCAAAAGACAATCGAGCTTCCAGCGCCGAAACTCGACGGGCCTGTAAGTCTCGAAAAAGCCCTGGCGACCCGGCGGAGCATTCGGCAGTTTACGGGCAAAGAGTTCACAATGGAACAAATCGGCCAGCTCGCCTGGTCAGGCCAGGGTATAACCGAAAAAACCAGAGGCCTGCGGACAGCGCCGTCGGCAAGGGCCTCATATCCGATGACGCTTTACCTGGTAACACAATCAGGTTTGTATATTTATCTGCCCCCCAAGCACGCCCTGCAGGTGCAGGAGGAGACGGATTTGAGGCAAAAGCTTGCAGGCAGGCAGAATTCGATTGCTAAGTCAGGCTGCACTTTTGTGATTGCATCCAAAGTGGGAAATTCCACAGCTAAATATGGCGACCGGGCGGAGAAATGGAAAGTTCTTGAGGCGGGACATATCGCAGAAAATATTCTGCTCGAAGCGACAAGTATGGGTCTGGGCGGCGTGCCTATCGGCGGCTATGACCCGAATGCAGTAGGTCAAATCTGCAGGCTGCCGGCTGATATGGAACCGGTTTATCTGGTTGCAACAGGTTATCCGGTCGAACAAAAAGCATCTGAATCTGGACCGAAGCCAGCCAAAGCAAATCCAGCAGTTCTCACTACGGGTGGAAAGAAATAAAAGAATCAGACACTTTTTGAGAAATAATTAAAGATAATTAAATGTACCAATATAATTAAATGTACCAGGTACCTTTTTCGACCAATTTTCACCACCCCGAACAAAGTTATGATTTTTAAACTTAATACAGACTTCGAAAACCCTGCCACTCAAATGCTAACACTCTGCACTCCTGAAATCAAGAGGGGTAATGACTGAAAATCGTAGATGCTCAATAACCTTACCCCATTTCTTGCAGAAGGCTGTCGCAAATCTTTTCAAGGGGTTGTACGTGGTTAAGAGCAGAAGTCATCAGGTTTTTCATTTGAGGAGAATTTACAGGTAATTTCCTTAAATAGAACGAAAGAGCCATCAAGACTTTCTTTGAAGCTTGACATATATTTGGAAAGCTATCCATACTTGCATACTTTGTATAACTGCTATGTTTTACGTCGTTGGGTAAAGAGATATTAGTTTTGTAGTTTGCTGACCAAAAAAACAGGGGAATCTGCTGTTCTTTGAGGGAAAGATTTTCGTTTTCGAGTTTTATCCAGCTTTTCATTGTAGACTGTAATATTTCAATTTCTTTCACCCTTTCCTCAGGTGTTCCTGGCTCTTGAATACTTATTTCCAGTATAGGTTTTCCTGTGTAGGCTAAACAATGTTTATTTTTTGCATCAAAATCTGGATTTGGAAGTCCACTGCCCTTACCACCGAAAACCAAACTTAACTTTCTTTTATCACCCCACGACCAGAAGCAATTTAACCGATTGAGAGTGTTGTACACAGTAAG
Source organism: uncultured Pirellulales bacterium (assembly GCA_964635075.1). Lineage (GTDB taxonomy): Bacteria > Planctomycetota > Phycisphaerae > Sedimentisphaerales > Anaerohalosphaeraceae > Anaeroglomus. The sequence goes on from CAZWMN010000002.1 coordinate 94,347, forward strand.
GGTCAGATTTGTTCTTGAAACAACACCTAAGAAAAGGGGCAGCGAAGAATTGAATAAGCAGTCTCTCTTATGCTGTGTATCGAATATGATAGGCTCTGTGTTAGATTTAATCTGTATGCCGAAAGACATTCCTGTTGGATGAACTGTTTGCTCCTCTAAGGTGGCTAAATGGACTATGAAATCGACCCCAAAATGGTCTTCTTGACGCGGTACTGGCACTGTGAAACCCAGCTTCGTCAAGGCAGGAATAGCCAAATATTCGGAACGATTTCCTAATGAAAACGGAAATGGGATACTCATATAAAGCCTCCGATTAGAGTCCATAAAGAGCTTTTGTACACCTGCAATCATTATATAGAGTCGTAAGTGCCTTGCAAAAAGGTAAATAAAGGGGTCAGACACTTATTTTGTAAACCTTTATAAAACCATTGCTTATATCTCTCTGTCTTTCATCTTAACGCCCACTTGTGGTGAGCCTGCCAGCACTGAGTACCGTCGAAGTGTCTTAAAAAATCCTTGAATTCCAACACAGCCGCTCGGCGGCATTTTGGTCTTTCGAAAAAGGTAGCTTTGGGTACGAATATTACGATTTGTACAAAATTAACTAATTGTACATTTTTTACTTGAACTTTATCCCCGAATTTGCGATACTATAATAAAACAAGACTTAGATACCCAAAGAGGTAAGTATGACCCATTTAAGCGTTTCACAGTTAAGAACTCATATCTCGGATTTTGTCAGCCGGGCGGCCTATGCGGGCGAACGGTTTGCCATCCGGAAAAACGGCAAACCCGCCTGTGCAATTGTGAGCATCAAAGACCTTGAGTTGATCGAGGCGCTGGAAGACAAAATCGACATCAAAGCCGCCAAAAAGGCTCGCCGCAGAAAAACCTCCATACCCTGGGATAAGGCCAAAAAGCAGCTTGGGATATAAGCGATGCCTTACCAAATCCGGATTGACAGGGATGCGTTAAAGACCCTGGCGGCGTTGTCGGCCAAACTCAGGCGGCAAATCGGCGCCAAAATTGATTTACTCAGGGACAATCCCTTTCCGCCCGGCTGCAAAAAGCTCGACGATGACCTGTACCGAATTCGTTCGGGAGATTACCGAATCGTTTATACCTTTATTCAAAAGCAAATCCTGATTTGTGTGTTGCGCATCGGCGACAGAAAAGAAGTCTATAAACATCTTCCCCGCTGACAAATCTAAACAATGGCTTTTCAATCGTCAATCGAACCTCGTCAATCGTCAATGCACCGAACTGCCTTCAGACACGATGTTCTGTGGCTGATTCATCCTGAATAAGGAATTTTCTTGCCTCTCTGGCCATGTCCCATTCAAATAAATCCTTTAAATATCCGAAAAGAATATAATGCACAGACTTTTGACAAGCTGTTTTGGTCTTGGATTCCTGCCGGTCGCGCCGGGGACGTGGGGGTCGCTTGCGCCGGCGGTTGTGTATATGGCCGTCGGCATACTTATCGGGCGCGACGCGGTGTTATGGTCAATGGCAGCTCTGGTTGTTATCGGTTGTGTGATTACAATTGTTTATTCGCCAAAAGTGATTGAGCTTACCGGCTCCAAAGACCCCCGGCAAATCGTCAGCGATGAAGTTGCGGGACAGGCGCTGACATTTCTGCTGGCTGGTTGGCTCGTCCCGACAACGGCGTATTGTCTGGCTTCGGCGGTGGGGTTTGGACTCTTTCGGCTGTCTGATATTACCAAACCCTGGCCGTGCGAACGGTTGGAAAAATTGCCCGCCGGCTGGGGAATTCTGGCCGATGATTTGGCGGCGGGAATCTGGGCGGTGGGCGCCTGGTGGATATTTTCTTCTTCGTTTGAACACTTTTGAACCGCAGGATAAGAATTATGGCTCCCGACTACGAGATTGAAACGATACGACATCTGGGAAAAATCTTTGCGGACTGTCAATTGAAGTGTCCGATGCGTCCGGAGCGGTATGAAGACGGGGCGGAGCTTTCTTATTCGCTGCAGTTTGTTGAACCGCTGCCCCCGGCCCAAATCAAAATCCGCATTGAACGATTTATCGGCGGGGGATTTGCCGGCCAGGTATATCGTGTACAGGTCTTATCTTTGACACAAAATGGTCAGCCCATCGAACTCTGCGGCGGCCTTTCAGCAGGTCGTTTTTATGCAATGAAAATTCTGATTCCGCCGTCGAGGATGGGACGGTTATTCCGGAATTTTCTATACGCCGTTGGATTTCAGGGGATGTTTCAGTTGCAGGTCAATCCTGCGGCGGCGCGGGCCGGCGCGATTTGGCAGAAATTTATTCGTCAGGCCGCCGTATCGCGGTTCGGAGATAAAGATGCGGTGAACAATGTCCACGCCACGTTTGTGGATACGACACTGGGCAGTTGCGGGGAAATCAGCGACTGGGTCCAGGGGCGCACCTGGCGGCTGGAAGTCGATGAGTATATGGACGTCCTCAAACTCTGGCGCAAAGGAAAAGTCGCCGAAAACGAACATCTCGGTTCGCCGGAGTACCGCGCTAAGTATCAATATATGCATGAACTTGTAAGTCTTCTGCACGATATGGGGGCGCACGAATTTGCCCGCCAGTACGAATGGACAACCTGTAAAAGTCAGCCCAACGTTCTGAAACGACTGGATGCAGGCGACGCTCCCAAAAGCGGCCTGACGGCGGTGGATTTTCGTGCCGGCCTGACGCTGCTGCCGTTTGGGCCGATGAGTCCGGGGGATTTCAAACTCATCTGGCAGGGACTCAAACGCGGCTCTCTGGTGCAGTTTGACCGCGGAGAGGTGGAAAAGCTGGAGAGGTTTGTCCGCGATTATCCGCAGATTTTTTCGTCGATGCCGCATTGCAGCCAACTGCTGGAGCAACTGAGGGAATGTGAAACAATTTACCGCAGCTCCATTCCTGACATCACGCATAATCATATTCGCCTGCTGCATGATGACGCACTCTGGCGGACAATATTTCAAGGCAGTCTGCAGGGCTGGAGAATCCGCAACTTAATTGACGATTCGACGGAAAAAATTCTTTCTGTGAGTAAAATCAAATTTACCGTCTTTTTATGTCTCGGGTTTATTCCGCTGCTGGGCCGTTTTGTGCGGAAACTCTGGGGCCGGGCGGATTATCGGGCGCACTGGACGGCGATATTGACCGACCGGGGATATTTTCTGCGGGCTTTTCGCGGGCATATCGTGGAAAAAATTATCCATTGGTATCGTGCGGGGCGAATCAATCGGGCGATGGCAGAATTCGTTATTCAACATCCGCTCTGGTATTTTGCGCATCTGCCATTGTCTGTTTTGCCCGCGGGATTACATCGTTTTCTGACCGATTGGGAGGTATTTCGCAATAAAATCCGGTTTTTGTTTGTCCGCCCATTTAAATTATATTTTAACGCTCACCTGCGAAGCGACTGGCTGCGCGAGATGGTCGCCACCGGGCGGAAGAAACATATCCTCAGCGACGAAGACGCAAACACCATTCTCTCACAAATAGAAGAACCGTTTATTCAAAAATACCTTGTTAGTCTCGTCGTTCACCTAATGACGATGTTTATCTCGGAGGTGACCTGGCTGGCAGTCTCAGTGTATTATGTGGTGACACACCCGAATACGCCGCCTGAAGAACGTCTTAAAATGGTGGGGGCGATTTTTCTGGCATTTAATATGTTGCCAATCTCGCCCGGCTCGATAGTGCGCGGAATTTATACCGTTACGTTGGCCATTCGAGAACGAAATTTCAAGGATTACAATATCGCCTTATTCCTGAGTTTTTTTAAAATTGTCGGTTATCTCGCGTTCCCGATTCAGATGACCTATCGATACCCGGCTTTGGCGAGATTTATGGCCTCGCACTGGGCGACCGACGCGGTGCATATCGTACCGGTATTCGGGGAACGAGGAGCGTTGTTTGAACGATGGGTGTTTGGCTTGTGTTATAACTGGCCTTTGACGATTCGCAGAAGATTGGGCAGGATTGCCGAGTTTCGCAAAAATCAAACTCAAAATTATCTGCATTTGCCAATAATCGTTGGACTGACCTGGGCGTTGTTAATCTCTCTTCACCAGATTTATCATCAGAAAACAGGACAAATCCCCGTCCGCGAAAATTTCTGGTATCTGGCGGCTGGTTGGCCGTTTGCAGGACCGATTCTGTGCGGCTGGTTTGCAGCGGTGTTTGCCGGCGGAATGCCTCTGGTTCGCCGAATTATCGGCGCCGCAGCCTGTGGAGCGGCAGTGGCAATTGCATATAGTATCGGGGCGTTTTTCCTCGAAAAAACGTGGTTTCCAGAGCAGCAAACGGTTTTGTTCTTTCCTGTGTTTTGGCGGATATTCGCGTTTACCATTCTTTCCACACTCTCGGCAATGGTGCGGGAACTTTGGATGCAGGACCCCAATCTGAAAAATCTGTAGCCGCCAATTTATGTCTTTCCCCGCCTTTTTTTGTGCCGGTGGAAAAGTTTCTTCCCGACGAACATTAGGTCTTGTAAATTGCCGGAGTTTGTGAGAAAATACAAGTTGTGGGGGGATGTATATTTGCGGGAGAAAATAGAATGACCAATAGTTTTGGGTCGTTTTGCGACGACTTTGATGTGGATTTATGCGTCAACACCCAGCTTGAACTGCCCGCCCAGCGGGATACGGTATTGAGTTTTTTTGAACAGTTGCGAAAACGGTTTCCGGAGATGGTGCATTTTTCGCGGCGGGACAATGGGGAATTTCTGCTGGAAGAAGAGCGACAAAGCCAGAAATACCGCTGGGTCAGCCTCGAAAAAGACCGTCTCAGCGCCGGCTGCGCCGAACCGGAGCAACTGGAAGAGGCGTACTCGCTGCACTGCGAAGTGCTGGAACTGATGCCGTATATGCTGGGGGTTACAATGCTGGACGTGGACTCCATCGACATCACTTTTACGATGGATTTTGACTATCAGGGCAATCATGACGAAGTCATTGCCGAGGCGCTTCTGGCAGGCTCTGGTTTTGGTTCTCTGCTGGAGCTGTCCGGAGCCAGAACCATCGGGTGCAACCCGTCGATGGTCCTTTCGCTCAGCGAAGACTGCCGGATGCAGGCCCGTATCGCGGTGGAGTCGCGGACCAGCGTGTATGACATCCACGGCGAAAAATACAAACAGGATGACCCCATCAGCCTGTATTTTACCATTCGGCGGTATCCGACGCCAACAAACGCCGCCGATATCATTGCGGCCTATCGCGAACAGTGCAGACTGGCTGAGCAACTGATGTTCGACCGGGTTTTGCCGCATTTCGTTCAGCCGCTGTTGAGCGCAATCGCCCAGAGACGATAAGTTGCAGCTTGTTCGCGGGCATAAGTCAGTTATAATGAAAATCCGATGGAGAAAAGGAAAGACGCAATGAGACTGGAAGCTCCTCTGAGCAAATACAAGAAACATAATGTATTGATTATGGTTGTTGTCTTTATCGTTGCCGGCGGCTGGTTTTATTACGATGGGTATCATAATCCGACATTTATTAAAAAACACACCGTTGATGGACAGCCTGATGACACTCTGAAAATCCATCTTTACGGTTTCCCGTTTCTACTCGCAGCAGGCGCGATTACACTATTTCGGTTCTGGATGATAAAAGACAAAAAAATCGTCGCCAGCGATAATGAGCTGACTTGCGAGAAACTGATTATCCCCTATGATCGGATCGACAGCATCGACAAAACCTATTTTAACTCCAAAGGATTTTTTGTGATTCACTACCGGGACCAACAGCAGCAGACGAGAACATTACGACTCAGTGATTGCCAGTACGACCATTTGCCGGCATTGCTGGATCATCTGGTGACCAAAATTACCGGCTAAGCCAAACTTCATTCGGATTCCCAAAGCTGTTTTTATCAGGGAATCAGACCGCCTTGAGATTGATTATTGATAAATGATTACTGATTATTCTGGAAATGGAAGATGAATCTTTGCGTTGTAGGGCTTCAGTGGGGCGATGAGGGCAAGGGCAAGGTTGTTGATATTCTTGCCGAGAAAGCGGACATTGTGTGCCGGTATAGCGGCGGGGCCAACGCCGGCCATACAGTCATCGTCGGCGATACCAAATTCGCATTGCATTTGATGCCGTCGGGAGCGGTTCGTCCGCAAACCATCTGCGTCATCGCCAACGGCGTGGTGGTTGACCCCGCGGTATTGCTGGAAGAAATGGCCGACCTGGAGCAAAAGGGATTAAGTCTGAAAGGCCGGCTTTACATCAGTCATTGCGCCCACGTCGTGCTGGATTATCACAAGCTCGAAGACCGCCTGCGCGAAGAGGCGCTGGGCGCGGGAAAAATCGGAACCACCGCCCGCGGCATCGGGCCCTGCTACGCCGACAAGGCCGGACGCAGCTATGCCCTGCGGATGGCCGATTTGCTGGACATAAGTGTACTGAAACCCAAATTACAGAACATCATCGACTACAAAAATAAACTGTTCTCAACTTTATATAACACCAGGCTGATTCAGGTCGATGAGATTTATCAGAAGTGTCTGGACTATAATAAAAAGTTATCCCCGTATATCTGCAACACCACAGAATTTCTGCACGGCGCTATTGGACAGGGTAAAACCATTTTATTTGAAGGCGCCCAGGGGTCGCTGCTGGACATCGACCACGGTACGTTTCCGTTTGTGACCAGCTCCAGCGTCAGCGCACTGGGACTGGGGTCGGGCTGCGGCGTGCCGCCACAGAAGGTGCAGCGGTTCGTCGGCGTCGTCAAGGCCTACACCACACGCGTTGGTTCGGGGCCATTTCCCACCGAACAGGATAACGCCATCGGTCGGCACATCCGCGACAAAGGCCACGAATACGGCACCACCACCGGAAGACCCCGCCGCTGCGGCTGGTTTGACGCCGTGGCGGTTCGATATTCCGTTGCCATCGGCGGTATCAATGAAATCGCGATGATGCACCTCGATACGCTGGCCGGGCTGGAGGAACTGAAAATCTGCCAGACCTACGAAATTGACGGCAGACAAACCAGTTTCTTTACCGCCGATGCCGGCCAATTAGCCAAAGTCAACTGTGTCTATCAGACCGTACCGGGCTGGAAAGAGGAACTGGATGAAACGAACCGCTTTGACGATTTGCCCGCCGCAGCGAGGAATTACGTCAAAACGGTCGAGCAGATTGTCGGCGTTCCGATTAAAATGATCGGTATCGGACCCAAACGTACACAGGTCATTTACCGTTGAAAACCGTGAGCAATTTCTCCGTCAAAAAAATGCAAACCGCAAAACGCCTCGGCATTGACCCGGCAGGCGTACCGCGACATATCGCCATCATTATGGACGGCAACGGACGCTGGGCGATGCAACGGAAGTTGCCTCGATTTCGCGGCCACGAACAGGGCGCAAAAGTCGTGGAAATGATTGCACAGCACTGTGTGGACACCGGTATTGAATATCTGACGCTGTATTCATTCAGTATGCAAAACTGGAAGCGGCCGAAAGATGAAATTGACTTCCTGATGCAGTTGTATGTGATTTATCTTGAAGCGATTCGTCCACAGTTAATGAAAAACAATGTCCGGCTTCTGCATCTGGGACGACGCGATAAACTGCCGCAATCGGTATTGGATGCGCTGGATGAGACGATGCGGCTGACCAGTAAAAATACGGGACTGACGATTGGACTTGCGCTGAACTACGCGGCGCAAAGCGAAATCGCCGACGCCGCGGCGAAAATCGCCCGTAATTGTGTTGCCGGGGAAATCAAACCGGAATCCATCGATGAAAAAATTTTCGCCGATGCTCTCTACACGGCCGGTTGGCCGGAAGTGGATTTGGTTATCCGCACCAGCGGCGAGATGCGAATCAGCAATTTTCTGCTCTGGCAGATTGCATACTCGGAATTTTATGTAACGCCTGCGTATTGGCCGGATTTTTCCGCCGACGAAATGGACAAGGCGATTCTTGCGTATGCGCAGCGAAACCGACGCTTCGGCGACGTCAACCCGGCCCCTGTCCGCTGAATTGAAATCATCGCTATGCTGAAATACCGACTCATTTTTGGAACCCTGATGACCGCCCTGTTTGCGGGGCTGGTCTTACTGGATGGCTGGCTGGATGGTTCACTGCTCAAAGGACAAACGACCGCCGCCGTCCAGGGGACTATTCTGTGTATTCTGGTGGGGCTTTTGACCGTCCCCGCAACATTGGAAATAACGGCGCTGGCACAAAAAAATCAGGTGCATATTTTCAAAATTATAGCCATCCTGGCTGCGATTCTAACTGCCCTGACTTTTTACATCTCCCAGTTCTTCTCCCAAACCGCGGAGTTTAAACTATTATATATCCTTTTTGTACTAAGTGCCACGATTTTATTAGCATTTTTGACACAGGCTATCGAGTTTGGAACACAGGGAACGCTGAAAAACTGCTCAGCCACACTTTTTTCTGTTCTGTATTTAGGGCTTCTTTGCAGCTTTGTGCCGGCGATAAGAATTGATTATGGACCGTGGGTATTTTTGATGTTTATTTTTACTGTAAAGTCCTCCGACATAGGAGCTTACATACTTGGGCGGCTGTTTGGAAAGCACCCGATAGCCCCGGCTGTTTCGCCGGGTAAAACATGGGAGGGGCTGGCAGGGGCAATTGTATTTGCCTCGATAACGGCGTACTTTTTTGCCTTGTATTGTGGTATAATGTCCCCACCCCGTGGGGTCTTGTTCGGAGCAGTATTTGCGGTGTTTGGGCAATTAGGCGACCTGGCCGAATCCATGCTCAAACGCGACGCAGCCGCCAAGGACTCCTCGGTTTTGATTCCCGGCTTTGGCGGGATACTGGATGTCATCGATTCGCCGCTGGCAACCGCACCGGCGGCGTATGCGTTCTTCTATTGGTGTTGCGGTATTTAAGGAATCAGATTGGAACTGCGAATTGAACTGGAATCCCAGGCGCAGCGGCTGGAATTATTCGGCCCGGCCGATTCCCATTTGCGCATTCTGAAAAACGCGATGGGCGTTCAAATCACCGCCCGCAACGGCAGCATTATCCTTGCCGGGGAGGAAGCCCTCGTCCATCGCACCGCCGAAATCATCGACCAGATGCAAAGGCGTCTGCTTCAGCGAAAACATCTGACCGAAGCGGATGTAAAGGAATTGCTGTCTCTTTCCGGCGGGATAAAACCCCAGACCGAACGAAACGATATCATCGAAGTCTATTCGAACAAAAGAATCATCGAACCGTTCACTCCGGGCCAGCTTCGCTACATTGAAACGATGTTGAAAAATGATATGACTTTCTGCATTGGACCGGCCGGAACGGGGAAAACATATCTGGCGGTGGCGGTGGCGGTGTCGATGCTGAAAAAAAAACACATTCGCAAAATCGTCCTGGCCCGTCCGGCGGTGGAAGCGGGCGAGCGGCTGGGGTTTCTGCCCGGCGACCTGCACGCCAAGGTCAATCCCTATTTGCGTCCGCTGTTCGACAGTCTTGAGGGGATGATGGAATTTGTCCAGATGCGCAAGTTTATGGAAATGGATATCATCGAAGTCATCCCGCTGGCGTTTATGCGGGGCCGGACATTCAATGAAGCAATTGTGATCTGCGACGAAGCTCAAAATACAACCGTCTCACAGATGCTGATGTTTTTGACCCGTCTGGGCAGAGAATCAAAGATGATTATCACAGGCGATATCACTCAGACCGATCTGGAAAAAGGACAAATCAGCGGTCTGGTGGATGCCATTCGGAGGCTTCGAGATATCGCGGGAATTGGAGTCGTGGAACTGAAGCGTGCCGACATTGTTCGGCATAAACTGGTTCATAAAATCGTACAGGCTTACGACCAAAACAAAAAAGAATCCTGAAACCGGCAAAAGCGACTATGTTTGGGCAAAAGAAAAAAATCAGCAGCCGACGACAACAGGTACGAAATACGATCGCCGCCGAACGAACTGAACGTCTTAGCGCCATCGCCAATAGTCCCTATCCGGCCGCAGTGGGTATTTTATTTTTATTCATTCTTGGATGTGTGTATTTGCTGGGACTGGATACCACCAACCAGACCATTGTCTCGGTGTTTTTTCCCACATTTAAACCTCCTCTGGAACTGGGAGCTTTAGCTGTAATTGTTACTTTAATTTGTCTGGCCGCGGCGCTCTATGTGCAGCGCTATCAGCCTAAAATTCCATTGCGGGCGTCCCGCTGTCTGAATCTGGCCGTTCTGCTGTGGCTGCTGTTGGCGCTGACACGGATTGGTTCGATGTATCCGGAGTGGGTGTATCTGGCTACGGGAACATCCGTCATCTGTGCGATGATTTTAACCATTGTTTATGATTCCCGCTTTGCACTGGGCATCAGTCTGTTTTATTCCATTCTGGCCTGTTTTGCCGTTTGGCGCATCGCCACCGTCGAGCTGTTTTTGACGATGATGGCCGGTGTGACGGTCTGCTGCTACAGTCTGCGTGAAATTCGGACGCGGATGAAGCTGGTGGAAGTTTCGACGCTGGCGGCGGTGGCGGTGTTTATGATTGCCTTTGCGATGGAGACGATTCGCGCGATGCAGAACATCCGTACGATGCAAACGAATCCTGTAACGCAGCATATGGCGTTGTCGCCGCTGAGCGGGGTATTGTCGGGGCTTCTTCAGGCGGCCTCGGCAGCGGCGGTCACCATTGCCGTCGGTGTGGCGATTCAGGCGTTTTTGCCGGTCATCGAACGGGTGTTCAAAATCGCCACCAGTATGACGCTGATGGAATACAGCGACGCCAACCAGCCGCTGCTGAAAAAAATGGCGATGGAAGCGCCGGGGACGTTCAGCCACAGCCTGCTGATCGGTTCGATGGCTGAAACAGCCGCCGAAACCATCGGAGCCAACGGTCTTCTGTGCCGGGTGGGAGCTTATTATCACGACATTGGTAAAATGAACAAGCCGGGGTATTTCGTGGAAAACCAGATGGGCTCGGTCAGCCGGCATGAGCAGTTGTCGCCGGCGATGAGTCAGCTTGTGATTGTCGGGCACGTCAAGGATGGAATGGAAATCGCGTTGGAATATGGTCTGCCGGCGGTGCTGCGACAGTTCATCGAAAGTCATCACGGCACGACGCTGATGGAATACTTTTACAGCGAAGCCAGAAAAAAACAGGACGAAAAGCTGTTCGCCGTGTCCGAGGCGGAATTTCGGTATCCGGGTCCAAAGCCCCACACGAAAGAAGCGGCGATTGTGATGCTGGCCGACGCGTGTGAGAGCGCCTGCCGCAGCCTATCGGAGCTTACGCCGACACGGACCGAGGCGCTGGTTCATAACATCGTGATTAAACGTCTGCAGGACGGGCAGTTCGATGAATGCGACCTGACGCTTAAGGAATTAAGCTGCATCGAAATGGCGCTGGCCAAATCGCTGGCGGCGCATCACCACGGACGAATCCCCTATCCCAAACAGGGCGAATCGGAAACGCCGTCGGGCCATTCGACCTCTCCAGCCATTGCACAGTAATTTCTATGAGCCGGACAAGGAGCATCATCTCTGTTCGATTGGACAGTGAAAGCGTTTGCGACGATATCGACCCGCTGACGCTGAAGCGGCTTGCGCGTCAGGTTTGTCGGCGATTCAAAACCGGCCGGGCAATGGTGAATATCTTCGTTGTGGACGACAAAACCATTCGAAGCGTGCATAAAAAATTCTTCGGAACGGCCAAAACGACGGACGTCGTCAGTTATGACCTGAGCGGGCCGCTGGAAAAATCAAAATTTTTCGATGTTATAATCAATGTCGAACAGGCCCGCCGGCAGGCCGCCAAACGAAGTCATTCGGCCCAGGCGGAAATGGCGTTATATCTTGTACACGGCCTGCTGCATCAGCTCGGATTTGACGATGCGACCGCGGCCAAGGCTTGGCGGATGCACCGGCAAGAGGACGAAATTCTGCGGGAAGCGGGCTTTGGAAACGTGTATCACTCGACCCGGAAAGGATAGACCGCTATGGACGGCACAGGTTGGACAATTATTATCATCATATTACTGACGCTTTCGTCGCTGTTTTTTTCGCTGCATTCCATTGCGATGCGAAGCGTCCCCAAAGTCATCCTGTACGAAGCGTTCCGCAAGGTGGGCAAAGAAGAAAAGATAGAAGCGTTTTTTCAGCAAAGCGAATCGCTGTATCTGACCTGCGGCTTTATTCGGCTGGTATGCAACGCGGGAATTCTGCTGGCGCTGGCCTACTTGATGGCGGATAAGCATTATCTGATTACGCTGCTGACGGCGGTAGTCATTATTGAGGTGTTCGCGCTGGCGATTCCTCATTCGTGGGCCAAACATGCCGGACAATATTTCCTGCCCAGAACGTATCCGCTGCTGAGCGGGGTGCATTGGTTATTCAAACCGATTCTGAAATTATTTGAGTGGCACGACCGGCTGGTGCGGCGGCTGGTCGGGCTGCCCGCCGTCACGCCGGACGACGTTAAGGAAGAACAACTGCTCAGCGTCGTTGAGCAAAGCAAACTCGAAGGCGTCGTGGACGAGGAAGAAATGGATATGATTGAAAACGTCCTCGAGCTGGACGAAACGACCGCTGAGCAGATTATGACGCCGCGAACCGACCTGATTGCGCTGCCGGCGGAAACAGACCTCGAAATGATTGTAAGAACAATCGGCGAGCAGGGCCACTCGCGGATCCCCATTTATGAAGGAACCGTGGATAACATCATCGGCGTCCTGTATGTCAAGGATTTGCTCAGCGAGCTGGGCAAAGAGCTACCCGTGTTTGATTTGCGGCAGAAAATGCGCAAGGCGTATTTTGTGCCGGAGACCAAACCGCTGCGGGATTTGCTGCACGAGTTCAAAAAACAGAAACTGCACATCGCCGTGGTGCTGGACGAATACGGCGGAACGGCCGGCATCGTCACCATCGAGGATATTTTCGAGCACCTGGTTGGCGACATCGCGGGTGAATACGAAAAACCCGAACCGGAGACCCTGCATAAAATCAGCGAAACAATCGCTGAAGTCGATGCCCGGATGTACATCGACGATGTCAACAGCCAACTGGAAATCGAACTGCCGGACGAGGAGGATTACGACACGCTGGGAGGGTTTGTGTTCTCTCATCTGGGTTATATCCCCAAAACAGGGCAGACATTTGATTACGCCAATCTTCGTTTCACCATCATCGCTGCCGAGCCGCGAAGTGTTCGGCGGGTGCGGATTGAAAATTTGTCTGTCCCCCAGGAGGAAGGTCCATAAATGCAGGAAAAAGACCTGGCCATTTGTCTTCGTTCGGTCAATTACTCGGAGACTTCACAGGTGGTAACCCTGCTGACCCGCGAACACGGTAAAATCGCCTGTATAGCCAAAGGTTCCAAACGTCCCAAATCCGCGATGGACGGCCCGATTGAACCCTTTTCCTTCGGGCCGGTGGTGTTTTCCACGCCAAAAGAAGAAGGGCTTGCGTCGCTGAACGAATTTTTACAGCAACTGCGGTTCCGCCCATTACGACAAAATCTGTTCGCTCTCAACTGCGGACTGCTGGCGGCGGAATTGGTTGAATCATTCACGGAAACCTGCGACCCGCACAAAGGGCTTTTTGACGCATTGGTGCATTTTCTCGACACTATCCAGACGCGAAAACAAAAAAATGCTCATCTCGCCTGTTTAATTGAATTTGAATTGACGTTGCTGAATGAAATCGGCATTGGGCCTGTGGTGGATAGGTGTGCCAACTGCTCGGCCGTTTTTTCCAGCCGGTGGAAATACGCCTATTTTTCAAGCGAGGCCAAAGGACTTGTCTGTCCCGGCTGTGAAAATTCATTTATTGATAAGACCCGGCTCGATATTACTGCGGCGGCGGGACTGTCACAGACAACTCACCTGAGCAAACTTCCGCAAACTTCCCTCGAAACGCTCCATAAAGCGATGCTCGGCCATTTTACCGCCCTGCTGCATCGCCCGCCGAAGCCGGCAAATTTTTTTCTGCTGCGGTGAATTTTATTGCTGTTCTTCAAACAACTCCGGCTGAGAGGAAGAATCCGTTTGTTTTTGCTGCGGCATTTTCAGACCCAGATGGTCGCAGGCGGCGCGGGTGATTTCACGTCCGCGGCGTGTACGGCGGACAAAACCAATCTGAAGCAGATATGGCTCGACCACGTCTTCCAGCGTGTCCCGTTCTTCGCCGAGTGTGGCGGCAAGGGCTTCAATACCGGCAGGACCACCGTCATAAACCTGAATCAGCGCTTTGAGAAAAGCCCGGTCAAGGTCGTCCAGCCCCAGTTCGTCAATTCGTTCCATTTTCAGCGAGCTTTCGACAATCTGCGAGGTTAATTTTCCGGAGCCTTTGACCTGGGCATAGTCCCGTACACGCTTGAGCAGGCGGTTGGCGATTCGCGGCGTGCCGCGGCTGCGAGAGGCAATCCTCTCGAGTGTACCGTCCTGACAGGACAATTCCAGTACCCGCGCCGAGCGTTTCAAAATCAACGTCAATTCTTCCCTGTTGTAAAACTCCAGATGATACAGCATTCCAAACCGGCTGCGAAGCGGGGCGGTGAGAAGGCCGGCCCGTGTGGTCGCGCCAATCAGCGTGAACCGCTTGAGCGGAAAATTAATGGTCTTGGCGTGCAGGCCGCTATCGACGGTGAAATCCACCTTGAATTCTTCCATCGCCGGGTAAATAAATTCCTCCACCGGGGCGCTGAGGCGGTGAACCTCGTCAATGAATAAGATGTCGCCGGTGCTGATATTACTGAGAAGGCCCATCACGTCGCCCTGTTTGGTCAGCGCCGGCCCGGAGGTGATGCGAATCGCGGCGTTCATTTCGTTGGCGATGACGTTGGCTAAAGTGGTCTTGCCCAGCCCCGGCGGGCCGTAAAAGAGAATATGCTCAAGCGGTTCTCCACGTTTGCGCGCCGCGGCGATGGCGATGGACAACTTCTCCATTACGTTTCTCTGCCCAACGACTTCGGCCATCCGTTTGGGGCGAAGAACATTGTTAAACTGCTCTTCTTTATCCCCGCCGTTGTCTGCGCTAATCACACGATCTATTGCCATAATAATCCAAGAACCACGAACTTTTTACGCTTCGATTCCCTGTTTCATTCGATACACCAGCGGCACAAGCTGTTCGGCAGTTTGTATCTCCGGATGCCGCCGGCAGGCCAGCTCAATCAGCTCCATCGCCTCGTTGCGTTTTTCGCCCCAGGCGATGAGAATTTCCATCGCCTCGGTCTGGAAGGTGGCAAAACCCGCCCCCGCTCTGCCGGTGGAAACGGCTCCGGCGGCAAAGGATGCCAGCTTGCCTTTTAATTCGGCGATAATCATCTGGGCCATTTTTTTGCCGATGCCGGGCAGCGTCGCCAGCAGTTTTTCATCGCCGCTTTCAATCGCGTCGGCAATCCGCTCAATCGGCATCGCAAGCGACTTAAGACCTTTTTTGATGCCGATTCCCTTGACGCCCGTATAAAGGTTAAAAAAATCCCGCTCTGACTTGTTTAGAAAACCGACCATCCGCGGAACCAGATTTCCGCCGCCCAGCGTCCCTTCGTAATACTCCATTGTGCAGAGACTAACCTGGGAACCAATCTGTCCGGACAGGCGATTAACCGCATATCCCGGCAGCATCAGCTCATAACAAACCGCCCCCACCTGCACCCAGCAGGTGGATTCATCGAGACTGACTAATTTACCTTCAATTTGTACTATCATATCTCTTTGACAGGATTTACGGGATTAACATGATAATTTTTCTTTTTGGAATAATACTTTATGTCTCGAACTTTCCGCTTCACTTCCACGCCTTTTTCTCCAAAATTAATAACTTATACTGACCGATTCGATGTGTCATACCCGCGCAGGCGGGTATCCAGTATTGAATTGAATGTTCTGGATTCCCGCTTTCGCGGGAATGACATTTTGTTATATCTTCTTTTATGGTAAGAAGTTATAATGTTTTTCCTTAACCAATCGGTCAGTTTGAGTTAATAAGTAATCTCAAATCTTTTCCTGTCGCACATAGATAATTAACCAACTGAACTTCATGTGCTTTCGTAAGTTGTCTAACAGACTTCAGCTCAATAATTACCACATCCTCAACCAGTATATCCGCCTTGAATTCACCAACAATATGCCCCTCATATTGAACAAGAATATCTTTTTGAGCTTGGGCCTGAACACCTGCTTTCTCAAGCTCAATCAGGAGGCACTTTTCATAAACCGATTCAAGAAAACCAAACCCGAGCGTATTAAAAACCTTATAAGCACAACCAATAATAACGCTGGTTAAGTCTTCCTGTTCCATATCTCATTTTATCCTGTTAATCTTGTTAATCCTGTCTAAATATTCTTTTGCCTGTCATTGGCACAACACAGCGCTGCTGCAATCGCATCAGCCACATCCGGCGGCTCAGGCAATTTTGGCAATCTCAGCATCGACTGTATTGCCCGCTGCATCTGGGCTTTTCCCGCCCGGCCATTGCCGGTCAGCGCCTTTTTAATCCGTGTCGCCGAGAAACTGTAAATATCCGCATTCATCGCCGCGGCCTGCTGCAACAGAACGCCGCGGGCATGACCCATCAGAATCGCCGTTCGCGGGTGCTGATAATGCGAATACAACTGCTCCACAGCCACCGCGCCGGGGCGAAATTTTTCCAGCACCTGCCGCATATCTTCGGCTAACTGGTTGAGCCGCCGGCTCAAATCTTTTTTGCCGTCGGTGCGAAAGACGCCCGCCTCCAGCAGAACCGTCCGGAGCAGCTCGGCCTTAATCACCGCATAGCCGCATACCTGCAAACCCGGATCGATACCGAGAATAATCATTTTCGTCTCCAGGTCGTCACGCCGCCGGCCTGGTCTTCGAGGACAATGCCGCGGTCTTCCAGTTGTTTGCGAATGGCGTCGGATTCGGCAAAATTTTTATTTTTCCGCGCCTCGGCCCGCTTTTGAATCATTTGACCAATCAGAAAATCCAGCAGCTCATTATCCGTCGCTGCCCTCTGCGGGTATTCATCAAGCACAATGCCAAGTACATCGCCGCCGAGAGCGAGGAATTGATTATCCACCGCCTTGAGCGTCCCGGCTGTGGTTTTCGGATTTTCCAGCAACCGCTGGGTTAATTTGGCCATCTCAAACAACATCGACACGGCAACAGCGGTATTGAAATCATCGTTCATTGCTTCTTCAAATTTTGCTTTGACGATATCCAGCTCTTTAAGAACGGATTTATCCGCGTCGCCTGCCGGGGCGGAATTGATTTTGCTGCGCAGGGCCTGCACGGTCTCGGTAATCCGGTTATAGCCGCTCTGTGCCGCCGAAAAAGCCGCGTCGGAAAAATCAATGGTGCTGCGATAATGACCGTTGAGAATCAACTGCCGCACCGCCAGCGGCGAATACGCGCGACTCAGGGACGGATGCGTCCCTGAAACAAACTGGTCCAGCGTGATGACATTGCCAATGCTTTTGCTCATCTTCTGGCCGTTGAGAGTAACCATATTATTATGCAGCCAGTAGCGGACAAAAGGCACGCCGTTGGCCGCTTCAGATTGCGCGATTTCGCATTCGTGGTGCGGAAACTGATTGTCTATGCCTCCGCCGTGGATGTCGATGGTCTTACCCAGATATTTCATACTCATCACCGAACATTCCAGATGCCAGCCGGGATAACCGCGGCCCCAGGGACTGTTCCACCACATAATGTGATTGGTCTCAGCCTTTTTCCACAGGGCAAAATCGGCGGGGCTGCGTTTTTCCTGATTGACCTCGACGCGGGCCCCGGCCTGCATTTCCTCAATATTGCGTCCGGATAGTTTCCCATAGCCGGCGAATTTGCTCACGTCAAAATACACCGAGCCGTTGACCTCATAAGCGAAACCTTTATCCATCAGTGTCTGCACCAGTTCGATTTGTTCCGGAATATGCCCCGTCGCCCGCGGGCTGATATCCGGACGAAGGCAATTGAGCCTGTCCATATCGCGGAAGAACATCACCGTATAATGCTCGGCGATAGCCATTGGGTGTTTGGCTTCCTTGCGGGCCTGTTTGGCAATCTTGTCTTCGCCTTCGTCGGCGTCGTCGGTCAAATGACCTACGTCGGTGATATTCTGCACATAAGTAACCGCATAGCCCAGATATCGCAGATAGCGGACAATGACATCAAAACTAATATAGCTTTTATAATGTCCAAGATGAGGCGAGCTATAGACTGTCGGCCCGCAGACATATATCCCCACCCGTCCGGGCGTCAATGGCACAAAGTCTTCCAGTTTCCGCGTCAATGTGTTATGGACTTTCAATCCCATATTGGCTCAATCCTAAGCAGAAGAGATAGTTTTGCTAAAATCTAAACGCCGCCCGTTCTGCATACAAGAGAAATTTTCAAAGCGCCGTTATGTTTGTTCTCGCACCAATTCGATATGCCTGGCGAAATCGGCATCGTTGCGGTCGGGATAATCACCCCGGTAGTGGACGCCGCGGGATTCATTCCTCATCAGGGCGGACTGGGCCATTAACAGCGCCACAGTCAGCATATTCTGACACTCCCAGCCGAATGGCCCTTCAAAAACCTTGTCCATCACGTACCGCTGCCAGAAGCGGATAATCTCCTGTGCCTCTTCCAGCGGCTTGGCCTGGCGGGTGATACCGACATTGCGCCACATCAAGGCGAGCAGCGAATTTCGCACATCCTCCGTATCCAATCTGCTGCGGTCGGACAGCGGGATTTCGACAGTCATTTTGCGGTATTCGGGCCCTGCCATTTTTTGCAGCCAGGCTACCGCTGATTGCCCCGCAACCCTGCCGAAGACCAGCCCTTCCAGCAGTGAATTGCTGCCGAGCCGATTGGCTCCGTGAAGTCCCGTCGAGGCCGCCTCGCCGCAGGCAAACAACCCCGGTATGGAGGTCCGAGCCTCCAGGTCAACTTTAACTCCGCCAACCATATAATGAGCGCTGGGCCGCACGGGAAGCATCTCGGTCTTGATATCAATATCAAAACCCTCGCAGATTTCGTTAATCAGTGGAAACCGTTTGGCAAAGTGGGCCTTGTCAAAATGCCGAATATCCAGATAGACGTGCGTCGAGCCGGTCTTGAGCATCCGATCCAGAATTGCCCGGCTGACGATGTCGCGGGGAGCCAGTTCGCCCTCGGGATGGTATCTTTTCATAAACGCCCTGCCGGCGTTGTCTCTCAGGATGGCGCCTTCGCCGCGAAGCGTCTCGGTAATCAGCGCCCGCGAGGCGCCAGCGATATACAGCGTCGTCGGATGAAACTGCATAAACTCCATATCCCGCAGCACGGCGCCGGCACGGTAGGCCATCGCATGGCCGTCGGCGGTAGCGCCTTCTGGATTGGTGGTTTCGCGGTAGAGCCGTCCCGCCCCGCCGGTAGCCAGAATCGTCGCCGCAGCCCAGATAATTTCGTATCCGGTATGCTGGCGATAACCGATGACGCCAAGGCAGCCGCCGTCGGGACTCGTCAATAAATCAATGGAAAAAAAATGTTCGATGATATGGATATTGTTCTGCTGTTTGACTCTTCGAATCAGCGCTTCGGCAAGCCCTCGTCCGGTGGAGTCGCCGTGGGAATGGGCGATGCGTGGATGGCTGTGGCCGCCTTCGCGGGTCACGTCGAGTTTGCCATCGACGCGGTCAAATTCCGTCCCCCACTCGTCTAATTGTTTGATTGAAGCCGGCCCCTGCCGCACCACGCGTTCCACCACCTCCGCCTCGCACAGACCGCAGCCGGTCCGTAATGTGTCTTCAACGTGAGACTCGAAACTGTCCTCCGCAGCCAGCACCGATGCGATGCCGCCCTGGGCGTTCCAGGTATTACTGTCGGAAAGCATACCCTTGCAGACCAGCGTTATGTCGCACTGCTCCGCCGCTTCCAGCGCCGCGCGCAAACCCGCAATGCCGGCCCCAATGACTAAGCAATCCGTGAACAACTGCTGGGTCGAGGCGGTATTCACCGGCGCCAGATAACGTCGAAATTCAGGCTGTCTCGTCGGCATTTAGCCTTTCTCCAGAGAATAAAGATATGATTATATCTCTCAAAATCACAAACTGCAAAGAAGATTACAATAGCGTTTTCCAGTCGCATTCGCCCAGACCGGCCAATGCCATTTGTCCCAAACGCAGATTCTCGACGCTGGATTGTTCGTCATAGCCGACAAGGGCAAGAATTTTCGTGTTGCCGAGTTGAGCGATGATTTCCGGCGCGGTTTCCTCGGCGACGTCGGCGGCGGGAACGCTATAGCCGTTGATAATGATGCCGGCCGAATACAAACCCGCGTTGCGTACCGCCTGAAGGGTCAGAAGCGTATGGTTAATCGTTCCCAATTTTGGCCGGGCGACAACAACCACCGGTAATTTCATTTTTGCCGCCACGTCCAGAATCGTCGTTTGCTCATCGAGCGGCACCATCACCCCCCCGATGCCCTCGGCCAGAACCACATCGCAGGTCTGACACAGATAATTATACATTGCGGCAATCTGCTCATAATCAATGGGGCGATTTTCGACTCTCGCGCAAACAATCGGCGCAGCCGATGTCTCATAGCAGACCGGCGTAATGACCGACAGCGGATAATCCGTCTCGGCGCACATCGCCAGAAATTCCGCGTCCCGGCTGACCAATTCCCCCATCTGGCGGCGGCAGCCCGTGGCAACCGGCTTAAAGACGCCGACCTTCAGACCCTGCCTGGCCAGAATCCGCGCGATGCCGCCGGTAATCAGCGTCTTGCCGACGCTGGTGTCCGTGCCGGTGATAAATAATCCTTTGGCCTTTGAAAATTGCATATTTTTCGAGACTGTAGCATCTTTAATGGCGATGTTCAAATAGCCCGGCAATTTTTTCCTGGATTCGTTTGTTATTTAGTGCGATTTGCTTTGCCCGCTTGCCGGAAGGGCGACATCGTTTTTTTCCGGAATGCTAAAGAGAGCCAAATATAGCCCGGCCCAATAGGAGTGTCAACACGGAAACTCGGAGCACCAGGGCAATGGCATTAAATTTGCCTGAGTTCTTGTTAATTCTCGACAAATAATCTCTACGATGAAATTTGGGGTGATTTAAAAATCATAAGAGACATAGTGACTTTGCATCAGGAAGTATCGTTAGTCATTTTTATATAAGAACTTACAGAAAATCATAACAGACTATGACAGATACAAAGTCGAAATGAGGAGAAAAAGATGTTTTTCAACGTAAGCGATTGTTGGAAAATGAATTGTGGTTAAAATTCAGTGAAAAGCGGACAAAAAAAGTCTATAGAGATTTTAAAAGATATTCAAAGATAAGCAAAGATTGGCGGAGATTTTTATAGATTTGCAACGATTTGAAGAGATTTTGAGGAGATTGGGGGAGAACAAAGATGTTTTTTTCCTGTCCGCTCGGCATTCGGCGGTCTGGATTGCGACGAGCTCGGGGCGGCCCATTCTCATCCGCCCGCCGATCCGAGCGACCCAGTAAAAAACAGGGGAAAACTTCCGCTACCAGCTTCCATCAGAGGGAATTTAGAATTGAGAAATGGAGAGGGGGAAGGTATAATTTGGGGCATGAAGGGAACCGCAGATGACGCAGACTTCACAGATAAATTTTTCGCCACCGAGGCCGCAGAGGATACGAATTTTTTTGACGGGATGAACAGGATTTACAGGATTTTTTGCCACGGTTAGGCACTTCGACGTTGCTCAGTGCAGGCAGGATTTACCCCACGACTGCGCTTCCTTCGATGAACTTAGGACGGTGCGGGGCAGGCTCTTCGGGACTCAAGAGAGCTGCTGCTGACGCCCTCAAGTCCCCCCAACGGGGGAAAACACTGCTGCCAGTCAAAAAAATCGTACCGCTGGAAAATCAAGTCGCACGCCATCCCCAGTGAAATAAAGGATTTCCTTAAAATTCTTGCAAAACCATACGGGCTGGGGTATAAAGCGGGTTCATTGTATATAGATAGTGTCAATAAACCTCATAACCAGTTTGTATGATGGAAAAATCAGAACTTCGCGAATGGATTGAAACCTTAACGGCCCGGATTGAACATATTCGGGACTGGCTTTGACATTCCCGCCAAACTCGCCAAACGTCAGGAACTCGAGCAAAAAATGGCAGAGGAGGGGTTCTGGAATAACCCCGATGCCGCCAAGTCCGTGGTGTCGCAGCTCAGCGCATTAAAATCCGTTATCGAACCGGTTCAACAAGCCGGCCAACAAATTCGGGACATCCGCGACCTGTTTGAACTGGCGGCCCAGGAGAACGACACCCAGACCTTGGCCGTCGTCGAAGCGGACTTGTCAAAACTGAACCAGTTGTGCGAGAAGATTGAAATTGCCGGGATGCTCAGCGGGCCGGACGATATGCGAAACTGTTTTTTCAGTATTCATGCCGGGGCCGGCGGAACGGAAAGCTGCGACTGGGCCAGTATGCTGCTGCGGATGTACACGCGGTATTTTGAGCGCAACGGTTATAGCTTCGAAGAATTAGACCTCACCGCCGGCGAAGAAGCGGGCATTCGTTCCATTACGCTGCGGGTATCGGGGCCGTTTGCATTCGGGAAATTGTCCTGCGAGACCGGCGTGCATCGCTTAGTGCGCATCAGTCCGTTCGATTCCAACGCCCGACGGCATACGAGTTTCGCAGCGGTTGACGTTACCCCCGAATATGAAGATGACATTGAAATTGAGATTGGGGACGACGACCTTCGCATTGATACCTACCGCGCCAGCGGAGCGGGCGGACAGCACGTCAACAAAACCAGCTCGGCGATACGCATCACACATCTGCCCACAAACATTGTCGTACAATGTCAAAATGACCGCAGTCAGCATAAGAATAAAGCGGAAGCGATGCGCATGCTCAAGAGCAAACTGTATATGCTCGAACAGCAGAAGCGCGACGCGGAAGTGGCTAAACTGTACAGCAGCAAAGGCCAGATAGCCTGGGGCAGCCAGATTCGCAGTTATGTCCTGCAGCCGTATCAAATGATTAAAGACCATCGCACGGATTATCAGGTCGGACAGGTGGACGCGGTGCTGGACGGCGAAATTGAGGACTTTATTGAAAGCTATCTGCGCTGCCGCGCGGAAAAAAAACACAAACAAACCTCATCCAAAGCTACTAAGGCATAGTTTTAGGAAATGGAATCCATTATGAAATCTCCCATACGAATTCAGGTTAAAGCGGTTGGGGCGGATGTATTGAAAGTTAAAACAGATATTCTTGCCGTGGGCGTGCTGGAACAAAAGGCATTATCCGGCCCGGCCAAGGCGCTTGACAAAAAGTTAAAGGGCGTCGTTTCCGGCCTGATTAAACTGGGTGATTTTGAAGGGAAAGAAAAAACTTCCACGATGTTTTATAGTCAGGGCAAAATCGGCGCGACGCGCATTTTGCTGGTTGGGTTGGGCAAAAAGGGAAAGGCGGACCTGGAAACGCTGCGTCGTGCGGCGATTGCTGCGGCTTCAAAGGCGGTGGAAATAAAAGCGGTCAGGTTATGTGTCTGTCTGCATCAGGAAATTGCGGGATTTAAGCCCGCCGAAACGGCACAGGCGATAACAGAAGGGCTGTATTTCGGGGCATATCGTTATGATGAATACCTCGGCACTGATGAGGCGGGCAAAAAGAGACCCGCGGCGATTGAGGCAGTCATTGCGGATTCATCCGCTTCGTTTGTTGCAGCGGCCCAAAAAGGGTTGGCTGCGGGTGCGATTACGGGAAGCTGTCAGAATTTTGCGCGGACGCTGGCCAATCGTCCGGCCAATGCCGTGTCGCCGCAGACGCTGGCGGATGAGGCAAAGAAAATTGCGCGACAAACAGGTCTTCGCTGTACGGTGCTGGATGGAAAACGGCTGGCAGCTAAAAAAATGGGGGGAATTCTGGCCGTTGGACGGGGTTCGGCCAATAAACCCCGTTTGATTATTCTGGAGTACCGTCCCGCCAAAGCATCTAAAAATACGCCGACCATCGGTTTAGTGGGTAAGGCCATCACCTTTGACTCCGGCGGCATCAGCCTCAAGCCCGGCGAAGGAATGCAGGATATGAAGTTTGACAAGTCCGGCGGCATTGCCGTGCTGGGCGCAATGCGGGCGATTGCACAGTTGAAACCGAAAGTTCGAGTGCTGGGACTTGTCCCCGCGGCGGAGAATATGCCCAGCGGTTTTGCCTACCGGCCCGGCGATATTATCACGACCTACAGCGGCAGGACCGTGGAGATTCACAGCACCGACGCCGAGGGCCGGATAATTTTATGTGATGCGATTACATACGCTGAAGAACTTGGCTGTCAAACGATTGTGGACATAGCGACGCTGACCGGCGCCTGTGTCGTGGCGCTGGGACAAAAACGCGCCGGCGTGATGGGCAATGACGAGAAACTGGTGGAGCGGTTAAAAGAAACCTCGAAGAAAACCGGTGAACGTATCTGGCCTCTGCCGTGCGATGATGAGTATGTTGAAATAATGAAAAGCAAAATTGCGGATTTGAAAAATACCGGCGGTCGATGGGGCGGAGCGTGTACCGCCGCGGCGTTCCTGAGCCGGTTTGTCAAAAAGGCCAAGTGGGCGCACCTGGATATTGCCGGCGTGGGCGTCTGGGGCGCCGATGAGACGCTGGCGCCGGGCTCAGTTGGTTTTGGGGTTCGTTTGTTGACGGCATTTGTAATGAATCTGTAAAAATTAAGGAATGAATTTTATGAACAAGCGATGGTTTGAAATCGGAATTCTGGCAGTGATGTTAATGCTGTGTGGATGCGCTCCTCTCGAAAACACAAAATCCGCGGGGAACAATGCCGCGCAATGGTTTTGGCTGGATGAGCTGGATTTAAGTAAGACAAGCTGCGGCTGGCGGATAGCGCAGAAAAATAAGTCCGTGGAAGGACGCCCGCTGACTATTGCGGGACAGATATATGAACGCGGCATCGGCACACACGCCAATGCGCGAATGGATATTCATCTTGCCGGTAAAGGGCAGCGTTTTGAGGCGAAGGTCGGTTTGGATGATGAAATTCTGTCCAGCGGCAGAGGCAGCGTGCGGTTTCAGGTTATGGCCGACAAAAAACTTTTGTGGCAAAGCGAGATTCTAAAACCCGGACAAAAAGCCGTTAAGGTTGACCTGGATGTTCGCGGCGTGAATAATTTGTCTCTGCTGGCCGGTGATGGCGGCGACGGCTTCGATTACGATCACGCCGACTGGGTACAGGCTCGCATTTCATACAAATCCCGCAGGCCTGAAATCGTGGAACCGGTAATGCCCAAACCTTATATTCTGACGCCCAAACCGGCTTCGGCTCCGCGGCTCACCGGCCCGAAAGTTTTTGGAGTTCGGCCGGGAAGTCCGGTTTTGTTCACGCTGACGGCCGCGGGCGAAAAACCGGTAAAATTTGTGGTTCAGAATTTGCCGCAGGGATTGACGCTGAATCCGGACAATGGGCAGATTCGAGGCTCGCTTGACAAGAAGGGCGAATACAAAACAACCGTCATCGCGGGAAATAAGCGGGGTAAAGCGCATCGCGAATTTAAGATTGTGGTGGGCGATACGATTTGCCTGACGCCGCCGATGGGGTGGAACAGTTGGAACTGCTGGGCCTGTGCCGTGGATAACCAAAAAGTCCGCGCCTCGGCCAAGGCAATGGCCGATAGCGGGTTGATTGACCACGGCTGGACATATATCAATATCGACGATTGCTGGATGCGGAAAGAGAATTCGAATGATTCGATGATTGGCGGGCCGGTGCGGGACAAGGATGGGTACCTGCTGGCCAACGCAAAATTCCCCGATATGAAGGCGCTGACCGATTATATTCATTCGCTGGGGTTAAAGGCGGGAATTTATATTTCTCCCGGTCCGAATACCTGCGCCGGTTTTGTGGGCAGTTGGCAGTATGAACAAAAAGACGCTCAGCGGTTCGCCGAATGGGGATTTGATTATCTGAAGTATGACTGGTGCGGATATCGCAAGATTGCGCCCAATCCAACTTTGGATGATTTGAAACGGCCTTATAGCATGATGCGCAAGGAGCTGGATCAGGTTGACCGTGATATTGTTTATAGTTTGTGTCAGTACGGAATGGGGGATGTATGGAAGTGGGGGGCCGAGGTCGGCGGCAACTGCTGGCGAACGACCGGCGATATCCGGGATAGCTGGGGCAGTATGGCGGGCATCGGATTCAAGCAGGCGGACTTGTATTCTTACGCCGGGCCGGGACACTGGAACGACCCGGATATGCTGGTGGTCGGCAAAGTCGGCTGGGGGCCGAATCTGCACCCCTCGCGTCTGACGCCGGATGAGCAATATACGCACATCAGTCTTTGGTGTCTGCTGGCGTCGCCGCTGTTAATCGGCTGTCCGATTGAGCAGATGGATGAATTTACCGCCGGCCTGTTGACCAATGATGAAGTGCTGGAAGTCAATCAGGATGCTCTGGGCCGGCAGGCTCGCCGGGTCGCGCAGACCGGCGATGCAGAAGTCTGGGCCAAACCGATGGAAGACGGTTCCTGTGCGGTGGGGTTGTTTAATCGCAATATGTGGGAAAGCAGAAAAGTGACGGTATCATGGAAAGACCTTGCATTGAACGGTCGATGTCGTGTGCGGGATTTGTGGCGGCAGAAAGGCCTCGGTGAATTTGGTACATCATTTACCGCCGAAGTCGCTGCTCACGGCGTAGTATTGATTCGTGTGTTTCCGAAATGAAAGTGAAATGGTGGTATGATGAGTGAAACCGGAGAAAGTCAGGTAAATTTGGAAAGAGTGGAAAAAGCGGTTCTGGAAATCCTTGAAGCGGTGGGGGAAAACCCGCAGCGCGAGGGACTTCGCGGAACGCCCAAACGTGTGGCGCAGATGTACGCTGAACTACTGGCGGGAATGCGACAGGACCCATCGGAACATCTGGAAAGTATTTTTCACGAGAAATACGATGAAATCGTGCTGCTGCGGGACATTCCGTTTTACAGTATTTGCGAACATCACCTGATGCCGTTTATCGGCGTGGCGCATGTGGCGTATCTGCCCGCCGGTCAGGTGCTGGGCGTCAGCAAACTGGCGCGGGTGGTGGATTCCTTTGCCCGCCGATTACAGCTTCAGGAGCGATTGACCGAGCAAATTGCGGATTTTTTGATGAAGAACCTGAAACCTCAGGGCGTGACCGTTGTGCTGGAGGCCAGCCACAGTTGTATGACCATTCGCGGCATTCAAAAGCCCGGCGCGGTGATGGTGACCAGCGCGCTGCGCGGCATATTCAAAAGCGACCCGCGAAGCCGAGCGGAAGTGATGACCCTGCTGCACAAGAGCGAGAAGTAAGACAAAACAGATGCATATTCTGGCAAGACAGGTTCGATTTGGGATAGACCCGTTCGGCAGGGATGGATTTACGGGAGCCAATTCATACGCGGGTAAGCCGACGACGGAGGGATTCGGATTGTACGGCTCTTTGTGGGTCTATCTGAAATCGAAATTAAATCGGGACACCGGTTTTGTAGTAAATGTTTCGGAGATTGACGCTGAAGTGCGGGAGCGGGTCTTTCCGTTTTTTGGCCGGCGGATTCGAGAAACTTGCGCCAAACAAAAGATTCCTGAATTGCCGGATGTGTATCAATGGCTCCAACAAAGCCGAGAACTGCTTGCACAACGATTTGGAAAAAAGCCACTGTGCAGACTGGAACTGGAATTAAATCCTTTTCGCAAGGCAGGCGTTATCTGGGAGAAAAGAAAAATGCTGGTCTATACGGAACGGTTTGAATTTGCGGCGATGCACAAACTGTGGAATAATCGGTTTGATGAGCAAGCCAACTTTGCAATGTTCGGCCAATGCGCCAATCCCGCCGGCCACGGCCATAACTATATTTTGGCCGTAACTGTTTGTCCGCCGAAAAACAAAACCGGCTGGCTGGGGCATTTGCAAAAAACCGTTCAAACAGAATTTTTAAGCCTTGTGGACCACAAGAATCTCAATTGCGACGTAAAAGCGTTTGTGAAAACCAACCCTACAGTGGAGAATATCGCTCAATACGCATGGAAAAAACTCAGGGGAAAGCTGACTCCATGCAAATTGGTCGAGATTACGCTGTGGGAAAATGACAGGACGTATTGCAGGTACAATGAAGATTAAGAGCCTCTAACAAAATGCCTTTGCATTCAAGCGGCTTATTTTGCGTCCGGCGGCGTTGGCCGAGCCAAAATCGTCCTCGACGTAGTATTGGGCTACGCCTGCGGCGATTTTGCCCCGTCCGCCTTGCCGGACACAAAACCGCTCGCTTTCGGTGCGACAATTCATTTTGTTAGACGCTCTAAGTAAGGGATGTCCGATAAAAACAACCCTAAAAAATGGGTAAAAAGCCCGAACTTTTTGCCATAAAGGACTTAATTCTATATATTCGGATATCCGATATTTATTCTAAGCGTTCCTGAAGGCTTTCTTTGGACACCCAATATCCAAAATTGCTGTCCAGAGCAGGCAAAATCAGATATAAGTTCTTTATTCACAACATTCTAAGTGAGAATCTGTTGTCTTTTTTCAGGCAACTGACAGGCACGGAGTGTAGATTAACAAGGCGATTTTTATCTGTTGGCAACAAGATGAAATAATTGGAAGGATTAACCGGTGAAAGTATCTGTCGTCGGTGTTGGGTATGTAGGACTTGTGACGGCGGCGTGTCTGGCTGATGGAGGGAATCACATAATCTGTGTTGATAACGACCAGAAAAAGATTGACGGGCTCAAAAAAGGACTCATTCCTATTTATGAGCCGGGGCTGGCGGAGATTGTCGCCCGCAATGAAAAGGCGGGGCGTTTGACTTTTACCACGGAGTTGAAAGAAGGAGTGGATAACTCACTGGTCATTATTCTGGGTGTAGGAACGCCCAGCACCTCGGATGGTTCGGCGGACATTTCAGCGGTTTTGAAGGTCGCCGAACAGATTGCCGGACTGATGAGCGGTTATAAAATTATTGTCACTAAAAGCACGGTTCCGGTGGGAACACATAAAGTCATCGGCGACCTGATTCATTCCAAAACTGAAGTGCCGTTTGATTATGTGAGCAACCCGGAGTTTCTCAAAGAAGGCTCCGCGGTGGAGGATTTTATGAAGCCCGACCGCGTCATTGTCGGCACGACCAATCCGGCGGTGATGGAGATAATGCGGGAGTTATACTCGCCGTTTATGCGAAAGAGCAGTCGGGTTCTGTTTATGGACCCGGCCAGCGCCGAAATGGCCAAATACGCCGCCAATACGATGCTGGCCGCCCGTATTTCGTTTATGAACGAATTGTCTGTGTTGTGTGAGAGATATGGCGCCGACATCGAGCAGGTGCGTGCCGGAATCGGCAGCGATTCGCGGATTGGCAACGCGTTTTTGTTTGCCGGCGTCGGATACGGCGGCAGTTGTTTTCCCAAAGACGTGCGGGCGCTGATTTATATGGGCAATCAGGTCGGCGTGCCGATGACCATTGCCCGGTCCATCCAGCAGGTCAATCTCAACCAGCAGACACGATTTGCCCAAAAGGTCATACAGTATTTTGCCGGACGAAAGAATGTTCAGCTTGGCGTCTGGGGGCTGGCGTTCAAGGCCCGCACCGACGACATTCGGGAATCGCCGGCGATTTTCTGCATCGAGAAATTTCTTGACGCCGGGTTGAGGATTATCGCATTTGACCCGGAGGCGATGCCGCCGACAAAACAGAAATTCGGCGACCGCATTTGGACTGTCGAAAACGGATACGATGTTCTCGAAGGTTCCGACGCACTGGTTGTCTTTACCGACTGGCAGGAATTCCGCACGCCGGATTTTGAGCAAATCGCCAAGCGCCTGAAAAAGCCGGTAGTCTTTGACGGCCGCAATCTTTATACCCCTTCGTTCGTCAAACGGTTTGGGATTGAGTATCACTGTATCGGCAGGCCACAGAAAGGGTAAATATGATTATTCACACCTGGGCGTATCCCCGCGCGGCATTGGTCGGCAATCCGTCCGACGGCTATTTCGGAAAAACGATTTCGTTTGCGTTCACGAACTTTCGTGCGGAAACGATCCTGTATGAAAGTCCGGAACTGGAGATTTTACCGTGCGAAAAGGACCAGTCCTGCTTTGGGGGTATTTATGAGCTGGTGCGGGACGTGAAATTGCACGGATATTACGGCGGAATCCGTCTTCTCAAGGCGACCATCAGGCGGTTTTACGACTATTGCCGGGACAACCAGATTCGGTTGCACGGTACGAATTTTACCATTCGGTACCAGTCCAACATTCCGCACAGCGTCGGCCTGGCCGGTTCCAGCGCGATTATCACGGCCTGCCTGCGGGCGTTAATGGCATTTTATGGTGTTTCGATTCCCAAGCCGATACAGGCCAACCTGATTCTGTCGGCGGAAAAAGACGAACTGGGCATCTCCGCCGGGCTTCAGGACCGCGTCATTCAGGTCTATGAAGGCCTGGTGTATATGGACTTTGCGCGGGAGCTGATGGAAAAAGATGGATATGGATTCTATGAGGAAATGGACCCCCGGCTGCTGCCGAATCTGTATATCGCTTATCGGGACGATTTCAGCGAACCGACGGAGGTGTTTCATAATGATATCCGCAGCCGTTTTAATCGCGGTGAAAAACAGGTTGTTGACGCGATGCGTTTCTGGGCGCAGCTTACGGATAAGTTCAAGGCGGCCTTGTTGGCCGGCGGCCTGAATCGGATGAATGAGTGTATCAACACCAACTTTGACCGCCGGAGAAAGATTTATAAAATCAGCGAAGACAATATTCGGATGGTGGAAACCGCCCGTTCCGTCGGGGCCAGCTCTCAATTCACCGGTTCCGGCGGCGCCGTTGTCGGCATTTACAGCGACGAGAAGATGTTTGTCCGTCTGAAAAAAGAACTGGGCAAACTTCGCATTAAAGTAATCAAACCCAAAATTGCATTACCTATCAGGACGGAGCGAGGATAAATGATACGCAAGGCGGTCATCCCCGCTGCGGGTTTTGGGACCCGTTTTTTGCCCGCGACCAAATCACAGCCCAAAGAAATGCTGCCGATTGTGGATACGCCGGTGATTCAGTATGTCGTGGAAGAGGCGGTTGCCGCCGGCATCACGGATATTCTGATGGTCATCGGCAAGGGCAAGCGGGCCATCGAGGAACACTTCGACCGCAGCTTTCAATTGGAAGAACAGCTTCGGACTCAAGGTCGCACCAAAGAGCTGGAACAGATTCGCCGCATTTCCGAAATGGCGGACATTCATTTCGTCTGGCAAAAGGAAATCAAAGGGCTGGGCGACGCGGTTTATTGCGCCCGGCATCATATCAATGATGAGCCGTTTGTAGTGCTGCTGGGCGATACGGTGATAGATGCAGCGGTTCCCGCCGCCCGCCAGCTTCTGGAAGTGTTCGAAACGGTGCATAATCCCGTCGTGCTTCTGGAAGAAGTGGATCGGGCCAGGGTCAGCCGTTATGGAGTGATTGACGGCAGACAGACACTGCCGGGCATTTATGAGATTCAGGATTTTGTGGAAAAGCCGTCGATGGAGGAAGCTCCTTCAAATCTTGTTGTTGCCGGGCGGTATATTTTCACGCCGGATATCTTTGGCTATTTGGAACAAACGTCTCCCGGCAAAGGCGGCGAAATTCAGATTACTGACGCGATGCGTCTGATGGTCAAGAAACGACGGATGTACGGCCGAAAACTTCAGGGACGCCGCTGTGACGTCGGCGACAAGGAAGGTTTTATCCGGACGAATCTGGAATTCGCCCTCAAAGACCCGGATTTGGCCGAGCCAATGAAAAGCTATATCAAAAAACTGTCTCAGCAATTATAGAGCGGCAGAAGAATTATGACTATATTGGTGACTGGAGCGGCGGGATTTATTGGTTCTCATCTGAGCGAAAGACTTGTTCGTCAGGGGATGAGTGTCGTCGGGCTGGACAATTTTGACCCGTTCTATGAGCCTGCGGTCAAGTGGAATAACATCGCCGAATTGCTTACCTCCCCGAATTTCAAACTTGTCGAGGGGGATATTCGAAACCCTGTTTTAGCAGAGAAGGTTTTTCGAGAGGGTCAGTTTGATATGGTGGTTCACTTGGCCGCCAAAGCGGGGGTAAGACCTTCCATTCAGGACCCTGCCGGCTATGTGGATGTCAATATCAATGGCACAGTAATCCTGCTGGAGGCGGCCCGGGCAGCAGGGATTAAAAAATTCATTTTCGCTTCCAGCTCAAGCGTTTATGGCAATAATGAAAAAGTGCCGTTTTCGGAAACGGATAACGTGGATAATCCCATCTCGCCGTATGCCGCGACAAAAAAAGCAGGCGAGTTGATTTGTTATACCTATAGCCATCTCTATGGAATGGATATGACCTGTTTGCGTTTCTTTACCGTGTATGGGCCGCGGCAGCGTCCGGATTTGGCGATTCATAAATTCGCCCGCCTGATCGAACAGGGCAAAGCCATTCCCATGTACGGCGACGGTTCGATGGAGCGGGATTTTACATATATTGAGGATATTATCGACGGCGTCGTTGCGTCGATGAAACAATGTCAGGGATACCACATTTACAATCTCGGCGAGTCCCGGCCGGTACGGCTGGATGTACTGATTGCCGAGTTGGAAAAAGCACTGGGCAAAAAAGCGATTATCGACCGGCAGCCCGAACAGCCCGGCGATGTGAAACGCACCTTTGCGGATGTCCAAAAAGCGGTTCTGGAACTGGGATACCAGCCTAAGACACACTTGGCGGACGGTTTGAAGGCGTTTGTCGTATGGATGCGAAAGGGCAGAAAATAAAAAGGGATTATATGAAAAAAGCATTGATTACAGGGATTACGGGACAGGACGGTTCGTATCTGACGGAACTGCTTTTGGCAAAAGGCTATGAGGTTTATGGCATTATCCGGCGGGCGTCTTCTTTTAATACCGAGCGGATTGATCATCTCTATCAGGATCCGCATAACCAGCCGAAATTGAAATTGATTTACGGCGACCTGACCGACGGCGGCAATCTGTCGGCGATTCTCACAGATATTGGGCCGGATGAAGTCTATAATCTCGGTGCGCAAAGTCATGTTCGGGTCAGCTTCGACCAGCCGGTTTATACGGTCAATGTCGATGCGTTGGGAACATTGCGGTTGCTGGAGGCGCTGCGGATGATGAAAAAGCCGCCGCGGTTTTATCAGGCCTCCAGCAGCGAGATGTACGGCAAGGTTTTAGAGACGCCGCAGACGGAAAAGACGCCGTTTTATCCAAGAAGTCCATACGGCTGCGCCAAGGTATATAGTTTCTGGCAGACGGTTAATTATCGTGAGGCTTATGGTCTTTTCGCCTGCAACGGAATTTTGTTCAATCACGAGTCGCCCCGCCGCGGCGAGACGTTTGTAACTCGTAAAATCACCCGCGCAGCCACCCGTATCAAGGAAGGTCTGCAGGATAAAGTTTATCTGGGCAATCTCGACGCCAAACGCGACTGGGGGTTTGCGGGCGATTATGTCGAGGCGATGTGGCTGACGCTCCGGCAGGACAAGCCGGATGATTATGTGATCGCCACCGGCGAAACCCATTCCGTGCGGGAATTTCTGAACGAGGTGTTTGGGTATCTCGGCTTAGATTGGCAGAAGTATGTCGAGATTGACCCGAAGTATTTTCGGCCGACCGAAGTGGATTTACTGCTGGGCGACGCGTCCAAGGCCCGGAAAGTTCTCGGCTGGAAACCGAAAGTGGATTTTAAGCGGCTTGCCCGGATGATGACCGATGCCGACTGGGAGACCGCCCGGAAAGAGCGGATTCTGAAAGAACACGGCAAATAAAAAATTACGGTGGATTTCATCTCCAGGTTCTTAATAAACCATGCTTGATTTGACGAAACAACGCATCGTTATTACCGGCGGGGCTGGATTTTTAGGTCAACATCTCCAGCAGAAACTGTCCCAACGAAGCATACCGCAACAAAATATGCTGATTCCTCTGATTACGGATTATGACCTGACTAAAGAAGCTGATTGTGTCCGGATGTATGACAAGATGGAGCCGGACGTGGTGATTCATTTGGCCGCTGAAGTGGGCGGTATCGGAGCCAACCGCGAAAATCCGGGCCGATTCTTTTACGCTAATATGGCGATGGGACTGCATCTGATTGAACAGGCCCGCATCCGCAAACTCAAAAAATTTGTCCAGGTTGGAACCGTCTGTGCGTATCCGAAATTCACGCCGGTGCCGTTTAAGGAAGAGAATTTGTGGAACGGCTATCCGGAAGAGACCAACGCCCCATACGGTATTGCCAAAAAGGCCCTACTGGTGATGCTGCAGGGATACCGTCGGCAATACGGATTAAACGGCATTTATTTTTTGCCGGTCAATTTGTACGGCCCCGGCGACAATTTCAATCCGGCCAGCAGCCATGTGATTCCGTCGCTGATTAAAAAATGTGTTGATGCCGTCGATGCGGGTAAAGATTTCATTGAATGCTGGGGAACAGGCTCGGCCAGTCGGGAGTTTCTCTATGTTGCCGACGCCGCGGAGGGTATTGCCCTGGCGACGGAGAAGTATGACGGCCCTGAGCCGGTCAATATCGGTGCCGGTTTTGAAATCACGATTAAAGACCTGGTTGAGAAGGTTGTAAAATTAACCGGTTTTACCGGTAAAATTGTCTGGGATTCGACTAAGCCGGACGGCCAGCCCCGGCGTTGCCTGGATACCAGCCGCGCATTTCGGGAGTTTGGTTTTAAGGCTAAAACGGATTTTGACGCCGGTCTCAAGGCAACCATTAAATGGTATCGAGCCAATCGGGATAAATTGAAATACGCATAAATGGAAGCAAAAACCTTTGCATTGATCGGCGCCTGTGGATATATCGCTCCCAGGCACTTAAAGGCGATTAAGGATACGGGAAGTGTTCTCGTGGCCGCGCTGGATCGCAGCGATTCGGCGGGTATTCTTGACCAGTATTTCCCGGACGCTCACTTTTTTACCGAGTTCGAGCGATTTGACCGTCATCTGGAAAAACTCCGTCGCAAGGGAGAGCGTGTGGATTATGTGTCTATTTGCTCGCCCAATTATCTGCATGATGCTCATGTGCGTTTTGCAATGCGAATTGGGGCCGACGCGATTTGTGAAAAGCCACTGGTCATCAACCCGTGGAACGCCGCTGCCCTGGGCGAAATCGAGGCCGAAACCGGCCGGCGGATTAACACGATTCTGCAATTGCGTCTGCATCCGGTGATTCGACAGTTAAAAGACGATGTGGCGAAATCCCCGGCGGATAAAGTCTATGAGGTTGACCTGACGTATATCGCCTCTCGCGGACGGTGGTATATGGCTTCGTGGAAAGGGGACGCGAGCAAATCCGGCGGCGTCGCCACCAATATTGGCGTTCATTTTTTTGATATGCTGACGTGGATTTTTGGGCCGGCGAAAAAAAATGCGGTCTATTTATATCAGCCGACGAAAGCATCGGGTTTTCTGGAACTGCAAAAGGCCCGCGTGCGATGGTTTTTGTCGATTGACCGGACCGATTTGCCGACCGACCCGCAGCCGGAGAAGCCCGCGACCTATCGTTCCATTACGATTGACGGCAGAGAGATGGAATTTTCCGAAGGCTTTGCCGACCTGCATACCGAAAGTTATAAGCGGATTCTGGCAGGCTCGGGCTTTCGCTGGCAGGAAGTGCTGCCGTCTATTCAGATTGTGTATGACATCCGCAACGCAAAACCGATTGCGGAAGATGAATTTGTACATCCGTTCTTAAAACAGATTTTGAAAGTATAAATGACGGATTATTTTGCCCATCCGACCGCCTGTATTGACCAGCCCTGTACGATTGGGGCCGGGACAAAAGTCTGGCATTTTTGTCATATCTGCGCCGGGGCCGGAATCGGTCAAAATTGCAGTCTGGGTCAGAATGTTTTTGTAGCAGGCGGCGCAGTCATCGGCAACAATGTGAAAATCCAGAATAATGTTTCTGTTTATGATGGCGTCGTCTGTGAGGATGATGTGTTCCTGGGACCAAGCTGCGTATTGACCAACGTGTCCAATCCCCGCTCACAGGTCAGCCGTAAGGGGTTATATGAAAAAACG
This sequence comes from uncultured Pirellulales bacterium, assembly GCA_964635075.1. Lineage (GTDB taxonomy): Bacteria > Planctomycetota > Phycisphaerae > Sedimentisphaerales > Anaerohalosphaeraceae > Anaeroglomus. Next base: position 130,310 of record CAZWMN010000002.1, read on the forward strand.
CTCATTCGGCGCGGGGCGACTATCGGCGCCAATGCTACGATTGTTTGCGGAATTACCATTGGTCGGTATGCGTTTATCGCCGCCGGCGCCGTCGTGACAAAAAATATCCCCGACTATGCCCTGATTATGGGAGTGCCGGGACGACAGAGCGGATGGATGAGCCGGCACGGAATTTTATTGCCAAAGCCGGATGACAATGGGATTATGACCTGCCCGGAAAGCGGCTGGCGGTATAAGGAAACGGAACCCGGTCAGGTTCGCTGCTTAGATTGGGATGAAGAAAAACCGCTGCCTGCCGATAAGGCTGTGGGCAAGCGGAGGTATGATGAATTTAAGCGATAGAAATGGAGTGGAGATGCAGGTACCTCTATTGGATTTAAAAGCTCAGTATGCGACAATCAGGGATGAAGTCTTAAAGCAGATTAATGACGTGCTGGACTCGCAGCGGTGCATTGGCGGACCCAAGGTTGAAGAACTGGAAAAGAAAATTGCCGAGCTTTGCGGATGCAGGTATGCGGTAGGAATGTCCAGCGGCACCGATGCGCTGCTGGCCAGCCTGATGAGTCTCGGCATTGGCGCCAACGATGAAGTGATTACCACGCCATTTACCTTTTTTGCTACCGCCGGCAGTATCGCCCGCGTCGGGGCGAAGCCGGTTTTTGTCGATATCGACCCCAAAACTTACAACATCAACCCGACCCTGATTGAGGCGGCCATTACCCAAAAAACCAAGGCGATTCTGCCGGTGCATTTATTTGGTCAGGTCGCCGATATGGACCCCATTATGCGGCTGGCGGCGAAACGCAATCTGACGGTGATTGAGGACGCCTGCCAGGCGATCTCGGCTTCCTACAAAGACAAAAAGGCCGGCGGTATCGGCGCCTGCGGCTGTTTCAGCTTCTTCCCCAGCAAAAATTTAGGCGGCATCGGCGACGGCGGCATAGTGACAACCAATAACGAAAAGCTGTATCACAGGCTGTTGATTATGCGCAATCACGGCAGCGAACCGAAGTATTATCATAAATACATCGGAGGCAATTTTCGTCTGGACCCCATTCAAGCCGCGGCCCTGCTGGTCAAATTGCCGTATCTGGGAAAATGGTCTGAGATGCGCCGCAAGAACGCTGTATATTACAATAAGAAATTCAAAAATTCCGTCGTCGGCACGCCGTACATCGCGGACGATTGTATTTCCATCTTCAATCAGTATGTGATTCGCGTCGGCCGGCGGGATGAACTGGTTAAACATCTGCAGACTCACCATATCGGCTGTGAAATTTATTACCCGGTGTCTCTGCACCTGCAGGAATGTTTTGCGTATCTGGGTTATAAAGTCGGCGATTTTCCGGAGTCGGAAAAGGCCGCCCGGGAAGTTTTGGCCCTGCCGATTTACCCGGAATTGACGAATGAGATGAAGGATTACGTGGCAAAAACCATTTTGGAGTTTTATCAATAAGTTCTTTATTCGCACTAAAATCCGACTACTAAAATATCGGAGAGGTTATGCTGGATCTGGAACAGAAAATTGAAAAGAAACAGGTTCTTGTGGGCATTCTTGGTCTTGGTTATGTTGGATTGCCCCTGGCGCGGGAGTTCGCCACATCCGGCATAAAGGCGCTGGGGTTTGACATTGATGATAAGAAGGTCAAAACGCTCAACGCCGGCCGCAGCATCATTAAGCACGTCCCCCACGAGCAGGTCAGGCGAATGGTCAAGAGCGGCAAATTTTCCGCCACCAGCGATATGTCGCTGTTAAAGAAGCCGGACGCGATTTTGATTTGTGTGCCGACGCCCCTAACAGCCAATCGCGAGCCGGATATGCAATATGTTGAGAACAGTACCCGTACCATTGCCAAATTTTTCCGCAAGGGTCAGTTGATTGTGCTGGAAAGCACGACTTATCCCGGCACGACGCGCGAATTGATGAAGCCGATTTTGGAACAGACGGGACTTGTCGCAGGCAGGGATTTTTACCTGGCTTTTTCGCCGGAACGGGAAGACCCGGGCAACAAAAAATATACCACCAAAACCATTCCTAAAGTAGTCGGCGGTCTGACGCCGAAGTGCCGTGATTTGGCGCAGAAGATTTACGGCCTTGCGATTCAGACGCTGGTACCGGTGTCCTCGCTGGAAGCGGCTGAAGCGGCCAAGATTCTCGAAAATACCTATCGCTGTATCAATATCGCCCTGGTCAATGAGCTTAAGAGGCTGTTTGACCGGATGGGTATTGACGTCTGGGAAGTGATTCGTGCCGCCAGTACAAAACCTTTTGGGTATCATCCCTTCTATCCGGGGCCGGGTTTAGGCGGACACTGCATTCCGATTGACCCGTTCTATCTGACCTGGAAAGCCCGGCAGTATCACATGACTACCCGCTTTATCGAACTGGCCGGTGAAATCAATGCCGATATGCCCAACTATGTAGTGCATAAGGTGATGGAAACCCTTAACCGTCGCAAAAAGAGCCTCAATGGAGCAAAAATTCTGGTTTTGGGGTTGGCGTATAAACCGGATATTGATGACGTCCGCGAGTCACCGTCGCTGGAACTGATTGAATTACTCAGGGAGCACGGCGCGGAGGTGGATTACAACGACCCCTATATTCCGCGAACCCACAAGATGCGCGACTATGACCTGAAAATGAAAAGCAAGCCGCTTTCTGCCGGAATGCTCAAACGGTATGATGTGGTGCTGATTTCCACCAATCACAGTGATTACGATTATAAATGGATAGTTAAAAACGCACGGCTGGTTGTCGATACGCGCAATGCCTGCGCAAATGTCAAAACGGGTAGAAACAAAATTGTGAAAGCATAAAAAATCCCGATGAAATTGTCTCCTTTGGAAAATCAAGTATTGGCAAAGCTGGCCCGGCTATTTCGGTCTGAATATAATGCCGCAGAAGTCCTTTTATATGGTTCGGCGGCCCGCGGCGAAATGGACGAAGCATCTGACATTGATATCTTTGTCGTATTGCCGAAAGTGGATTGGCAAATCGAAAAGGAGATTATAAGCCTGTGTTTTGACGCTGAATTAGAATGCGGCAGAGTGTTTTCCGTGATGTGCTATAATATTGAGGACATTCGCAGTGGTCCGCTGAGCGAATCGCCGTTGGTTGTCAATGTCAGAAAGCAGGGACTGGCGCTGTGACGGAAAATATCAACAAATTGATTGAGTACCGATTTCAGCAGGCGAGGGAAACGCTGGCCGCTGCGAAAGAGTTACTTGCAGGGAAACATTACAGGGATGCCGTAAACCGTGCATACTATGCGATGTTTTATTGCAGTCTTGGATTGCTGGCGGCCAAGAATCTTGGCAGCAGCAAACATAGCGGCGTACTGAGTCTGTTTAGTCAACATTTTGTAAAAACAGGTAAAATATCCGTCGGAGCCGGTCGTCATCTTCGGGAGGCCTTTGAGCTTCGACAAAACTGTGATTACCGGGAGTTTGTTGAAATAACACAAGAGCAGGCTGCGGAAGTAGTTATCAATGCCGCTGGTTTTATTGAAGAATCGCATCAGGCGTTTGTGAAACTATTGTCTTGAATATGAAAAAAGTTTTAGTAATTCTGTCAAGTATTTTTTTAAAAAACTCTGTGTCTGTAGCCTGTCCCGAACCGGTTTCGGGGTGGCACAAAAATATTAACCTAAAAATTTGAAAGGAGTCGGTATGAAGAGGGTGATGATGTTTTTCTTAATGGCGACAGTGATTGTAAAAGCGGATTGGCCGTCATTGCCGGTTTGTGAAAATTCTTCCTCTCAGTCAGCGCCGGCAATTGACGGCAGCCTGGTGGCCTGGGTTGATGAACGCAATGGAGGCGAAAATACGGGTATTTATGCCAGAGTATTGCCCAACGGGAGTGAAGAGACAATTTGTACAGAGTTAGGTAATCAATCTAATCCTGCCGTCAGCGGTTCTGTCATCGTCTGGCAGGATGGTCGCAAAGGGACCAGCGATGAAGATATTTATGGATATGATGTCAATACAGGTCTTCCCATTGAAGTGTGTATAGACAGCGTAAATCAGCAATTTCCTGACATTAGCGGCCGAATCGTTGTCTGGCAGGAATACAACGGCAGCAACTGGGATATTTATGCCATCAATCTTGATGGCGGGGCGAAATTTGTTGTTTGTGACAATGCAGCCGACCAGATATATCCCGCCATCAGCGGCCGTTATGTCGTCTGGATGGACAGTCGCAATTCCAGTACGAGCGGATTTGATATTTATTGCAGGGATTTAAATGCCCAGGCCGGTTCGGAATTTTCGGTTTGCAGCGCTACCGGCGACCAGTATTACCCCGATATTGACGGCAATATTATCGTCTGGCAGGACCCGCGTGACAATGCGACCACAAGCACGGATATCTATGGTTATGACCTTGGCGGAAGCGGAGAATTCCCTGTTTGCGTGTATGCGGAAAAACAAAATCAGCCCGTGGTCGCCGGCAATTGGATTATCTGGCGTGACCGGCGTGATAGTGCCGTCAGCGGTTATGATATCTATGGGTACAATATAAAGACTGCGGAGAAACCGGCAATCTGTGCGGATACAGCGGAACAGTCTTATCCGGCGATTTCCAGACAGTACGTCGTCTGGCAGGATAACCGCTACGGTAATTATGACATTTATAGAGCAGCTTTGCCGGTTACGGCTGTGATTACGGTCACAGACCCCAACGGCGGCGAAATGATTTTGGCCGGTTCACAGCAAACAATTCTCTGGCAGACCGAAGGCGAGGGGGTCAATACGGTGGACATCGAAATCTCCGCTAACAATGGAGAAAATTGGCAACCGATTGTGGAGGATATCGTCAATACCGGCGTCTGTGAGGTAACAGTTCCTGCAGAAGTGAATTCTTTAGACTGTCTGATTCGTGTCAGTGATGCGGTCAATCCGGCGATAAACGACCAAAGCGATATGATATTTACAGTTTTTCAATGTGATCCGGCTCTGACGGCCGATATCACCGGCGATTGTTTTGTGGATTTGGCTGATTTTGTGGAGCTGGCGTCTCAATGGCTCCGATGCGGCAATCCGTTTGACCCGGCTTGGTGTGCGAATAACTGAATTTGGAATGAAAAATTGAGAATGTAGAAAAGGAATGAATTGGACATTGGTCGTAATGGATTTAATTCACAATTCTGCATTCTCAATTCTAAATTCCTTCTGCCGGCAGCAGTGTTGGAAGCCGTAAAAAGCATCGATTATATTTTTCATCTGGACGCAATGGTCCGTATCTCGGAGTCAGATGTCAAAGTCAAAAAAATGCATGAAAATAAAATTAACACACAGGGTACGCTGACGATTTCAGAGAAAGCGGTGCGAGCCGCCTTGCAGGGCTGCTTTTCTAAAAAAATCAGTTTTGTTCTGTGCTAAAATGTATGGGGCTCTGGGAAAAAAGATAAAGAGGATTATTAAGCGAGACAACTGGATATGCGAATTCGAACTCGAAGCTTTTTTATAATGACGTTTCAGGGTCTTACCCAAACCGCGCAGTTAATAATTAGCGTCGTTCTTGTTCGTCTTATCAGCAAGGAAATGCTCGGAAGCTACCGACAGGTAATGCTTGTGTATAGTCTGATAATGGGCATATTCACCATACAAATCGAAAGCAGTCTTTATTACTTTCTTCCAAAGTATGGGCCGGAAAAACGTCGAAACCTCGTGACACAAACCCTCTTCACAACAGGCCTCATTTCTTTGTTTATCGGGTTGACGATGTTCTTTTCAGCAGGTTTATTTGCAAAACGTTTTAATAATCCCGAGATAGCGACGTTGATAAGAATTTTTGCCTGCTTTCCTATTTTGGAGAGAATTGTTCATTTGCAGCCTGCTTTCCTTATTAGTTTGGATAAAGCGTTACTTTCCGGTCTTTACAGTATGCTCAGCACAGTCTTAAGGATTTTGACTGTCGTTATAATCTTTGCTTTGGGGTACGGAATAACCCAGGCCCTTTGGGGTAACATACTGATTGAAGCGATATTTGCGTTTGTCGGCGTTCTGATAATGATATACTTTTCGCCGCTTGGGCAGTGGCATATTAATAAGAATCTGTTACTTGAACAGTGGAATTATTGTTGGCCGCTGATGGCCATGACGACTATTGCGGGTGTGAATCTTAAATTAGGCGGCGTACTGATTTCATCCTACTTTCCAAAAGAAATTTATGCGGTTTATTCCACAGGTGCTTTCGAACTGCCGCTCGCCGCACTGTTTACAACCAGCCTCAGTTCAGCAATTCTGCCAAATATGGTTGCAGAAGCAGACCAGGGTCGGCTGCTGAATTCTCTTAATCTATGGCACGAGGCTGCTCGCAAGAGCAGTTTTTTGATTTTCCCGGCCTTTGTTTTTTTTCTGGTTTGCGGCCATGATTTCATCGTTTTAATGTACACACAAGATTACTCCAAGGCAACCTGGCCATTTTTAATTTATTTGGCAATGATACCATTAGGGGTGGCCGTTTATGGCACGGTTTTTCGGGCGATTGGATTTACAACGCCTCTTTTCCTTGCCGCGATACTTTCTTTTATTACAAATCTAATTGTCAGCGTCCTTCTTCTGATTGCGGGGAGACATGGGTTTTTGTCTTATATTGCTCCCTGTATTGGTGCAGTTTTGGGTACCATGGTTTCGGCTTTTTATTTACTGACGATTCTGTGCAAAAGGTTGGAAATTCGTTTTGTTCAGGTAATGCGGTGGAAAGAACTGGGGCGGATATTTGCGCTAAGCCTTTTTTGCGGCGTGCTTTTATGGCTGATCCCTATTCCTATTTCAAATCTGCTTTTTAAGCTTATAGTAAGATTTATTCTTTATGCGGCGTTTTTTTTCAGTTCTTTAGTACTGACAAAAAGCCTCCACTCGGATGAATGGGAACTATTGCGGATACCCATGACCCTGATCCGAAAAATCGCGACAAAAAAAGGCTCTTAGGATGGGAAAAAACGGCAATTGGCCTAATAAAGAAGTCCCGATGCCGTACGTTGCCGGTAACAAATCGGGCGAAGGTGAACCGAGCAATACAGTAATGGTGGTGCTGTGGACCTATGGATACCGAGAGTGCAGAGAAAACACTCTACGCCTCCGTTTTTGACTGAAAAAACTCCGAGTAAGCGAAATCTTATGATTAAGAAATTGCTCTCATCCCAACTGCGCCTCAATATGGCATCAGGGTTCGTGGCGACGATTATCAACACTGTTGCCATGGTGATAGCGTATCCCATCTATTTGCATTTTCTTGGTTATGAGAAATATGGCGTTTGGCTCGTACTGGCTACTGTATTGACATTTGCCCAATTAGACGAAATTGGTATCGGCATATCGCCGAGAAAGGACAAGCAATGAGCGCCATTCACCCGAAGGCATTTATTCATCCCAAGGCCATCGTTGAGGAGGGAGCGACGATAGGAGAAGGTACGCGAGTTTGGGCATTCGTGCACATATTGCCGGGCGCCGTTATAGGCGATGACTGTAATATCTGCGATCATACGTTTATCGAGAACAACGTCAAGATTGGCGATCGCGTTACCATAAAATGCGGTGTCTATCTCTGGGATGGCGTCGTTCTGGAAGACGATGTCTTTGTGGGCCCCAACGCAACCTTCACAAATGATAGGTTTCCACGCAGTAAACAATACCCGGATGAATTTCCAGAAATACGCGTTTGCCAAGGTGCTTCGATCGGTGCCAATGCTACGATTCTACCTGGGTTGACGATTGGTTCAAAGGCTATGGTAGGCGCAGGAGCCGTCATCACTCATGATGTTCCTCCAAATGCCAAGGTAGTAGGTAATCCTGCAACAGTTATTGGCTATGTTGATGACACGTCTTGTTAACATCACATTTGCGGCGTAGGTGGTTATGGACTGTATATGCACGGTATATGACTGTTCGTTGGTCAAGTTTCCAAGGATGCTGGACCCTCGAGGGAATCTGACGTTCATTGAGCAGATAAGGCACATCCCTTTCAAGATTGCCAGAGTTTATTGGATCTATGATGTCCCAGGTGGAGAGCAAAGGGGAGGGCACGCGTTTCGAAAACAAGAGGAATGCATCATTGCCCTATCTGGGAGTTTTGACGTACTGCTTGATGATGGCATGGCCCAAAAAATCGTGACCTTGAATCGTGCCTATTGTGGGCTGTATGTGCCGCAGATGATTTGGCGACGGATGCAGAGTTTTTCAACCAATGCGGTGGCCTATGTATTAGCCTCTTGTCCCTTTGATGAAGCCGATTATGTGCGCGACTATGACCAGTACAAGCGATTGATCGGTGGAGCCTGATCATGACCACGGTTAATGACTGCAAGATCATGAATCTGCCACGCATATACGATCGTCGCGGCTCGCTGACGGCAATCTATAACCAATTACATATTCCGTTTGATGTTGTCAGAACCTACTATCTTTATGATGTTCCAGGCGGTGAATCCCGTGGAGGTCATGCACACAAACAATTGCAGCAGTTAATCGTCTCTGTGATGGGTGCTTTTGATGTGGTACTAGACGACGGTTCCAACAAGAAAACAGTGCGTCTTGAGCGTGCGTACTATGGTCTCTATGTACCCCGTCTGATCTGGCGGGAACTGATAAATTTTTCCTCTGGAGGAATCTGTTTGGTATTAGCCTCTCTTCCCTATGACGCACAGGAATATATCCGCGACTATGGTGAGTTCATACAATGCAAACAATCACAATGAACATTCCATTTCTCGACCTTAAGCTCGGCTATCTGGAGCTGAAAGAGGATTTCGACGCCGCGTACCGGCGGGTGATGGATTCCGGGAGGTACCTCCTTGGCCATGAACTGGAATCGTTTGAGCAGGAGTTCGCCGCCTATTGTGAATCGCCATATTGCGTGGGGGTCGGCAACGGGCTGGATGCGCTCCACTTGATTCTTCGCGCCATGCACATCGGACAGGGTGACGAGGTGATCGTCCCCAGTAACACGTTTATTGCTACCTGGCTGGCGGTCACATTGGCCGGGGCGACGCCAGTCCCCGTCGAGCCTGACGAACGGACATACAATCTTGATCCGGCCAGGATTCATGCGGCCATCACCCCTCGTACCAAGGCCATCATGCCTGTCCATCTTTACGGGCAGCCGGCCGACATGGATCCGATCGTGGCCATCGCACGCCAGCATGGCCTGAAGGTGATTGAAGATGCCGCCCAAGCCCATGGCGCGCGCTACAAAGGCCGACGAACTGGCAGTCTTGGCGACGCCGCTGGATTCAGCTTCTACCCGGGAAAAAACCTCGGCGCATTCAGCGACGCTGGGGCTGTGGTCACTGGGGATGCCGAACTGGCTGAAAAGGTCCGGATGCTCCGAAACTATGGTTCGAAGGTTAAGTATCAGCATGAGGCCGTGGGAATGAACTCCCGCCTTGACGAGCTGCAGGCCGCTTTCCTCAGGGTGAAGTTGCGACACCTGGACGAATGGAACGAGCGGCGTCGCCAACGCGCCGAGCAGTATCTCGAAGGTTTGAGGGATTGTTCCGGTGTAACTTTGCCCTTCGTCCCGGACTGGGCGGAATCCGTCTGGCACCAATTCGTAATTCGCCATCCGAACCGGGACGCGCTTCAACAGAGACTAAGCAATAAAGGCGTCGGAACATTGATACACTATCCGGTTCCCCCGCACTTGTCCGATGCGTACATGGACATGGGATGGACTGCCGGCGCGTTTGCAATCGCTGAAGACTTGGCAAAAACAGTGATCAGTTTACCGATGGGACCGCATCTCACCTTGGCGCAGGCGAAAGTGGTAGTTGACGCAATCAAAACCGGTTTGGTTGAACTTGAGGCCTGTAAAAACGGCGTTTAGCCGACCCGAATTCCATTTGGTGATTGTTTCGTGAGTGTCATACCTTCAATAGATACTTGTGTGGCAAATCATTATTAGCAGACGGTCTTCACATTCGATTTCTGGATTCAGTCTATGATTGTCTTATCCTTCTGCGCTTGGGCCCCCGGAGGTGCACAGTCAATAGTAGTGCGCGTCTCCGAAGAGTTGGCCTCTCGTGGGGTTCCCTGTGCCGTCCTGGATGTTCCATGGGGATTCGTATGGAACACATTAAAGAAAAGAGAGAATAACTGTCTCCGCCTGATAAGTGTCGAGGACCGGCAAAATCTGGATGGAATTGTTTCAGAAGGTGATACTGTGGTCGCATTTAATAGCCAGGTTTTTACTTATGCCAGCGGTTTCAAGCGAAATAACCCAAGATTGCTGATTTGGGATATTAGCGGATACGGCCGGTGGGGTCAATTCCTCGGAGGAAGACCACGATGGATTACAGAAAGTGCGTTGATGAGACGATGGCGCAACCGGTTGGCGTGCGAAATCGCTATGAGGAATGGAGTCGTCTTTATGGATGAGGTGTGCCAGTCCTCCTTCAAAGAAATTGCGTTACCTATGGCTGAGGCAGGCACGATTGTGCCGGTACCTGTACCGTTGCTGAACAAGCCCCGGATGCGGACTTTGTTACCTGATAAGATAATCAGGGCAGTCTATATTGGCCGCGCGGAACCATGGAAGATAGTCCCGGTAAAAAGGATTATTCAGGACTTCTTACGAGATAATCGAATGCGGTTGACCATTATCACGAATTCCATCAAACAATTCCGCCAGAGACTTGGGAGCGGATTGAACAATATAGATTTTGTCGAAGGATTGACGGGACATGAATTGGAGGCCTTTCTACTTGCGGAGGCAGACCTGTGTTTTGGCATGGGCACAGCTTGCCTCGAAGGTGCGAGATTGGGTATACCATCTATTTTGTGTGACTTTATGATCGATGGATCTGAATTCCCTCCGAATTACGGATATCGTTGGCTGTTTGAGGAGCGTGGTTTCTGTCTTGGGCGAAATATAGAGGGAATCGTCACTGTTCCTGGGGCTTCAAGTGACAGAATACTTGAGCGATTAAGTAGTTCAAGCCTGGAACTGGGGCATCGCTGTTGGGATGCAGTTCGTGACAAGTTTGAAGTTTCGAATGTGGTGGATAAACTGCTCAAAGCGAGCGAAGAGACGCGTTTGACCATCAATCAATTTAGAGATAATCCCGCAGTCCATCTGTTTCAAACCAAACGCAGATTCTTGAAATGGCTAAGAGGTCTGCGAAGACGGGAAAAGCTTCTGAGAGATGGCCCAATGATGCGCAAATCGATAATTTCTGGCTGAATTGGTGGCGATGATATATAAGGCATCAGGGAATGATAAGACCACGGCTAACCGGGCACGGGTTTGTTAATATTCTGTTCAGCGTGCTCATTCTGCTTTACATGTTTGACTTATAGACCCGTTATGGACCAGAATTCGAGCCAACTCATGGCAACAACTTGATGGAAACATTGATTCGCATGGGTCTGTGGATTATTGCAAAAAACAAACTGAACTTGGAGAGGTCGAAAGTAATGCAATTGAAAACGGATACTCGGGGAGAATCGCAGATACTTGAAAAAATACTGAAAGAACGCCGAAGCATAAGAAAGTGGAGTGCCGCGTTTTTGCCATCAAAAACGCGGTTTTGTTAGTATATTTTTGGGATTATGCAACAGGTTCCTATACCGTGGAGATGATGAAAAGGAAATCTATCGATCCTGAAAAACCGATGGCAAGTGTCTGTGGTGTGCCACAAGAACCTGTTATCCAGTGAAGGTTACTCCAGGCAGTATAGTTTGTTGAAATTATTTGATTTACATGAAACAAATTATTATAATTCCTTCAAAGATGATGAACCCAAAAACTTCCTGGATAAAATTGCCCAATCTTTGACTGCTTTTAATAATACAGACAAGATCAGGGCCAAACTGAAGGAATGTGAACAGCGGTTTTATGCGTATCTGAATAAAATCAAGACCATTCTATGATGACTTGATAGGGGTTTGATAAGAGGTAACGTGCGGAGCGTCCGGCATCCATAAACGACTATTCGAGTACACGGCCAGGCAAGAATCGTATGATAAACATTAACTTGGATTGGAGTTGAAGGAAAAAGATATGCAGGCAATCATATTGGCCGCGGGATCGGGAAGAAGATTCAAATCTATTACGGATAATGCCCCGAAATGTCTGCTGGAAATTAACGGTGAAACTATATTAAGGCGACTTATAAACCAAATAGGTTCATATGGAGTCCGGGACATTAAAATAGTGGTAGGATACGAAAAAGATAAAATTTCAAAAGAAGTGTCGGGGATCTCTCACGTTAAAATTAAAATCATAGAAAATGAAAGATATAATGAAGACGTGAACATCTATTCGTTGACGTTGGCTTTGAAAGAGGATTTAACCCCCTGCTATATTTTCGAAGCAGATTGTGTCTTTGAAAAGAAATGCTTCGATTTGATATTTGATGACAAGTACAAAAATAAATCTGTCTGGTACTCGATGGGAAATTTCACGGAGGAACTATCCGGCGGCATTATTGGAGCCAATGCCCATGGCGACGTTTTCGATATTAAAATTGTCAAGAAATATCAGGAGGAATACAAAAATTATAAAAAGATGGTAGGCGTACTTAAAATTGGCCCGAACCAGATAAGGCCCTATTCCAATTATTTATTTGAAAGTTGCAGCAAAAATATTAGTCAATATTATCATATGCCCTGGATAGAACATATAGGTGAACTTGAAAGCTGTCTGGTTGACTTTGGACATTTAAAAGCCTTGTCTTTTAATACAGTAGAGGATTATTATAAAGTAAAGGAGGTGTTCGCCAATGAAGCTGGTAAGAGTTGATCTGTTAATTCATATTGAGGGTTTCAGTAAGACACGGGTCGCCAATATGAAGCAAAAGATGCTTGAGGGTGGCGTGTGGCGAAAACCTATCTGCATAGAACAAAAGCATCTGTTAATACTGGATGGTCAGCATAGATATGAAGTAGCGGTTGCTTTGGGTTTGAAGTATGTTCCCTGCGAGTTTTTTGATTATGACGATGAAAACCTGTTGGTATGGAGTCTTCGGAAAGAATGCGAAGTGTCTAAACAGCTTGTGGTCAAACGGGCGCTGAGCAAAAATATCTATCCCTATAAAACAGCCAAACACAAATTCCCCCAGAAGATTGAAAAGGCCATGATACCCCTGGAGAAACTTCGAAGTTACTCTAAAAACAATAAAGATATAATCGAGTACGCTCTGTAAATTGAAAGGGTCATTAATATGAGGACGATAATACTGGCAGCGGGGCAGGGGTTTCAGCTGGATGGTTTTAATAAATTATTATTGTGCGACCCAGTCAGCGGAGAACTGCTTATAGACAAATATCTAAAGCTGTTTGCCGACACAGAGATTACCGTTGTTTTGGGATACAAGGCAATAGAAATAATGCAAAGGTATCCTCATATTAATTATGTATATAATACCGATTGGAAAATGACCAACAGCAGCTATAGTCTGAGCCTAGCTTTGAATGAAGAACCTTGCTACATTATGTCTTGCGACCTGTTTTTCGATCAGGATATTGTAACAAAATTTATGGAAGCTGAACCCAATTGCGTTCTTACCAAAAATACAGATAACCGACAGTTAAACGCGCTGAACTGCAGCGTTCAAGACGACAGACGCATAACGGAAATTTACCAGGGCGATATCCGCAGAAAGAAGGACCCGGAGTCCATAGGCCTATATAAGATTGGCGACCGAAACCTGCTGAGAGAATGGAGAAAAAGATGTATTCATCACAGCAACCTCTTCGCGGGACAAAACCTGCCTTTTAATATCTGTCCGGTTTATTCGGTTGATGTAGAAGAATGTCGGTTTGAAGAGGTTAATACCGTGATGGATTATATGCGCATTCTGGAAAACGTGAAAAGGAGACGATCATGATAATCAGGTCGGCTACGCTGGGAATAGATTTGCATTCTCAGAATAAGGTTCAACTTGAGAGCAACGTCTCAAATTTTTTTGATCAAGCCACAAAGTTGTTTGCAAAACATAGCTTTGAGTTTCGTACACGCAGGATTGTTTTGCCCGCCCTGGCAATGAAAGACAGCATCGATAACGAGAAGATAAATTCGGCGGTTAGCTGGATATCAAATTTTTGTGCCGGAAAGGGAATCCGCTGGTTTTGTGTTCCTTTTCTGACGTTTGGCCAGCAAATGAGAGAAGTCAACAGCGTCGCGATTGAGATAGCCAAACGGCACAAAAACGCCTTCATTAATTTTATAGTTGCAGAAGAGGGCCGATTAAATCGTCATGGGGCGTTATATGCAAGTAAATTTATAAAATCGATATCGATGCTTAGCGGCAATGGCTACGACAATTTTAGAGTTGGAGCCTCGTTTAATTGCAGGCCCAATGGGCCGTTTTTCCCGTTCACTTATCATTCAGGAAACAACGGGTTTTCAATTGCACTTGAACTGGTCCCTTTGTTTATTGACAGTATCGAACAGAATAAAGGTAAGAGAATCGAAGTGATAAGAGAGAAGATTCTGGAAAGAATCAGCCCCGAATTAAAACGTGTTGATGCGACGGGGTTTGCTATTGAGCAGGAAACGGGCATGGTCTATTATGGAACGGATGCATCTTTGGCGCCGTTTCCCGACAGCGACGATGGAAGCGTAGCGAGGATTATTGAGCTGCTTGGCACGGATGGATTTGGCAGCTATGGCACAATTTTTTTAACGTCATTTTTGACGGATATTATTCGGGAGCTTGTTATAAGAAGCGGAATTAAAACCATTGGATTTAACGGTGTGATGTTTTCTCTGCTGGAAGATACGCGTCTAGGAATTAACCATAGTTCAAAGGAGTTTTCAATAGATTCGCTTTTATCCTATTCAACGGTTTGTGGTTGTGGCGCCGATATGATTCCGGTTCCAGGCGACATTTTCGAAGAGGAAATAGCGTCGATTATGATCGACGTCGCAAGTATCTCGACGGTTTTGAAAAAACCCCTGGGAGTTCGCATTCTGCCTATCCCGGGCAAACACGCTTATGAGTTCACTGAATTCAGTTATGATTTTCTGCACAACACCAGAATACACCAAGCCAAGCACAGAGCCTGTTTTAACGAGCTTCTCGATATTAAGGAGCCCTTTTCATACCTGACGAGATAATTGAAAGAGAGGGTTGTAATGGACTTAGGCAATATAAAAAAATTCTGGGAGGAGCGTGCGGAACAATACAAACAGAAACCGTCTCTGAGCGTTACAAATCTTGAAGAAGACGATGAACTGCAACAGTCGAAAGTCAGACTGGAGCGTGAGCACGTGTTTAGGCTTTTGAAAATTCTGCCCGAAATGAACGTGCTGGATTTAGGCGCCGGCGTGGGCGCCTGGAGTATATTATTTGCAGAGAAATGCAGGAAAGTGGTCGCGGTAGAATATTCTGAAAACATGGTGAAGGTCGCAAAGCAGATAGCTAAAGGGAAGTTGATAAATAATATAGAATTTGTCTGCCGGGACATCGTAAAGTTTCAGACAACCAGAAATTTTGATGTTATATTCTGTTCGGGTCTATTGCTATATCTTGATGACGCCCAATTTTTACAGTTGTCGTCCAATATGAAAAATTATTCCCAAAAAGGCACCCTGTTGTTTCTAAGGGAACCTGTAGGCATTAAGGGCAGATATGAAATTGTAAATAAATATTCAGAAGCTTTGAAGACATATTATAGCGCTCTTTATCGTACTAACGAAGAACTTATTGAGACGTTTTCGAGGTCGGGTTATACGTTGATTTGTGACGAGGACATGTTTGAAGAAGGGAGCCCTCTGAACAAATGGAAGGAAACAAGATTAAGATTGTTTGTTTTCAGATATGAAGGGAAGTGAATTTATGCTTTATAATCTCTTGTGGATTTTTGTTGACGGGGTAAGAAGATATCATGCATCGGATGACCGGGGAAGGCTTGATGTAATGGACGAGTTCGGAAAGGAATCCATAGAGTTTCTGAATGTCGTCACAAGCGCTCCGAGCACTTTTCAGTCATTAAGCGCAATGGCCACCGGAATAGATTCGTACTATGTCAACAGAAATTTTTCCGACTTTATTTTCGATAACAAACGATTTCCTTCCATCACAGGTACGCTGAAGGATGCGGGGTATCATTGTTATTCCTTTCTGATGCATAAAGATACGCGTGAAATCCTGCGAAATATTTTCCCGATGATTGATACTAAATACTGGCCCAGGGGATTGACTCATAACAACTGGTGGAACAATGACGATATAAACAAAGCCGTAAACAATACACTATTAATTGGAGTTAATAAACCCGCGTTTTTCTTTGTCGATTACAACTGCAGGAATGATTTTGCAACAAGCGACAAAATAAGGCGGTCTATTCAGATGTTCAGGCAGGCGGGGTATACAAGGGATAACACAATAATGATTCTTTGCTCAGATCATGGATACCCCGACCCTTCAAAGAAAACAGGCAAACCCGGGTTTTATCAGAAACACGAATTAAGTCACGACATTGTTTTGAGCGATGACAATATTATGATTCCTTTGTTTATTCAGTATCCGGGCTGTACCGAGGGAATGAAAATTGAAACGACCATTTCCAGTATTGATATCTTTCCGACCCTTTTGGACATTTTGGGGTTTGAGACGCCCTCCGGGGTTCATGGTAAGAGTCTTATGCCACTGATAAATAACGACGCCGAGTATAAGAAGATGATGGACAGTCGTTTTCACAGAAGCGATTCCAGATTATCATTTCAAACAGGGAGAGGCACTGCCATCAGGAATGGTAAATACAAATATATCTATTATCATGATGATTTGAGGGGTAGAAAAGAGCAGTTTTTTGATATTATTAATGATAGCCTGGAAATGAACGATTTGGCGGATAGTACAGATAATAACGTCATGGGACAAGTAGAAATTTTCAGAAAACAACTTCAAGACAGCGAAAATGATGCGATGAGTTTTCAACTGGAATACTTGTTCCACAGTTTTTCCGGTCAGCATAGGAGAAATATAGAAAATGCAAAAGAGATTTTGATAACGGACAGTTGCAGACCGTTATTTATAGACATGTTAGTCAGAACGATAAGAAGGATAAATAAAAACGCAACGATTAGTATTTTACTTGTTGAGCATGCTGTTGAAGACATCAGAAGTATTACGGGAGAAGTTAAACCGGTATTTTCCGGTGAAAGGAGTTGGGAAGCCCTTGAAATCGAAACCATCAAAGGTTTATTAGGTCATATTAACTTTGACGTTTTATTTGCCCCTTATAATACTTCCGAGGAAAGGGACAACGTTAAGTTGACAAAGATTGTCAGGAAAATTAAGGCCACAAATAAGGTATATCTCGACTACAATATGAAGAGTTTCAAGAGGACCTTCAGTTATTACAGGAAAAAACTTCAGGCCAAACGACCTTTTGTGAGATATAAGTCCTTCTTTTTCTTGTATTATATTACCTTTGTAATAGATGATTTTTGTAAACGTGTAAAAAAGAAATGCCGGAGGTTGTTTTCCAATGAACGCATAGGTTGGACAAAAGTGGCTCAAGATGAAAAGCATAAAACAGCGAAAGAAAAATAATTTATTTTTAAGCTGCCAAAGAATCTGACTAAGCACTGTGCGAACTAATACTACAATGCTATACGGCTCTAGGGCGAATGCCGTAAGTCCTTATTATAAATGCGGTTATGGTTATTGACGACAAGTCCGAAACGGGAAGCACGAAACCCGAAATAGTTTAATACTTCGACCCTTTGACTGCGCTCAGTGCAGACAAGTTCAGTATAGACAGGCTTACCATCCTGAGTGAAGTCGAAGGACAAATTCAAAACAAGTTAGAATTCCGCCTTGGCGGGAATTGACCACCTATACACGTTTTAATTTCCGCGCAAGAGTTAATAGGGAGTCATTTTGTGGAAGATAATATATCTTTAAACGGCTATTCAAGTCCATGGCCGTATGAGCCGCAGCCGAAAGAATCGTTGCCGCTTTCGATCTTTCTGTTAATGCCGTTTCTGATCGGCTCGGTTACCGTCTCGGCCGTGCCTGGATTTAACCATCTGGTGGTAGGACTTGGGGCAATTTGTGCGGTGGTTTTTCTGATGGCGTCGATTCGAGAGGGCTTTTTTGTCCCGGCGGATTTAAAATACTTTATAGCCTTTTTCTGCTGGGGGATATTGGGGTTGTTTGCGGCCAGACAGCCTCCGATTGTGTTTGAGCGGCTAAGAACTGTGGCGCAGTTGGTAATCATGGCGCTGATCGTTTCTTACTATGCGCGCAATACGCGTTGTGTATCCTGGCTGTTCTTGGCGGTGTTGGCGGGAATTCTGGTCACCGCGGCATCCGCTGTGATCACCGGTGAGTTTGGCCGGGCCGAGGTGGAAAGCGAAGATGCCCGGGTAGCCGGCCTGATGATGAATGCAAACTTCTTTTCAAGAACTGTCGTTTACGGGATTGCTATCCTGCTGTATTATTTCAGGATGGTTCGATCCAAAATGCTAAAGCTTGTAATCATTGGCGGCATTCTGGTGTCAGTACGTTTTGTCATTGCCAGCGGTTCCCGTCAGGGTTTCCTGGGAATGGTGGTTTTGGTGTTTTTATGGTTTCTCTTTACTTATGCCAGGGAACTGCGGACACGTCCGATACTGACGATGGCGATGCTTTTGGGCAGTGTTGCACTTGGACTTTATACGGCCTATGCGGTGCGAGATACGGTGCTGATGCGGCGATTTTTAAGTCTGGAGGCAGGGACAGGGGCCGAAGGTAGCGCCGGTGGCCGAGTCGTGATGATAAAGGAGGGGATTCGCTTAACTCTTTCCAATCCTGTTGTGGGGGTGGGATTGAATAATTTCCAATTTCATTCGGTGACTGAAAAATACGCCCACAACAATTATACCGAAGTTTTTGCGACCACCGGTATTCCCGGCGGCATCCTGTATTATCTGATCTATGTCATGATATTTTTTCGGCTGCATAAAATAGGTAAATTCCCCCTCGCGCACGGCCCAAAGAATGTTGTAACGATTTTCAAGTGCATGATGCTGGTTCAGTTGATGTTTGATTTTTTTGTCGTCTCGTACTATTCGAAAACGACTTGGATTTTTTTGGCCATCATTATTGGTGGTTCAAGTTATCTAAAACGCAATATCGAGGCTGCTTGCCGTCAGAATGATGAGACAGGCGGTAATATCCAAAGCACACCTGTTGCAGAGCAATGAGAAATGAATAAACAGATAAAAATTGTCCACGTGATGCCTCAGATTGGCACCGGCGGCGCCGAGCGGCAACTCTATGAACTTATTGTACATTCCGATTTCGCAAGAGTTGCCCATAAAGTCTTTTATTACAGTGATGCGCGGGACGAGGAAATGCTTAAAGCATACAAGGCCAGAAATATTCCCTTAACCCGTGTTCCACGCAGCCCAAACCATCCGGTTCGTTTCCTAAAAAACCTTGTTCAGATGATTCGGGCCGAAAACCCCGACATTGTTCATTGTTGGTTAGTCAGTGGAAATTTTTGGGGCCGTCTGGCTGCAATCTGTGCCGGCGCCAAGCACATCGTTGTTGCCTGGCGAAACTGTGACCTCTGGAAGCCGATAGGGGCAAGATTATTGGAATGGCTGACGTACGGACGGGTACATCATCTGGCCAACAGCAAGGCCTGTGCCGAATTTATTGCAAAACGGCTCTGGATATCACCCGACAGGTTTACGGTGATTTATAATGGTCTGGAAACGGGAAAATTTAATCTTCCGGATCGACGCAAAGAATTATTTGCAGGATTGAATATCCCCGATGACCATAAAATTATTACAATGGTTGGCCGTCTGATGGAGCAAAAAAACTATCCGATGTTGCTTCGTGTTGCTCAAAAGACAAAACAAATTGGCTTGCCTGTCGTTTTTGTTGTGGTTGGAACAGGTGTTTTGAAAGAAAGTTTGATTGAGATGAGCCGTCGGCTTAATGTGGCAGACCGAGTTCATTTTATTGGTATTCGAAATGATATTCCGGATATTCTGGCCAGTTCAAATATCTTCCTGTTCACCACCAATTATGAAGGGTTTCCCAATGCCCTGTTGGAGGCAATGGCGGCCAGATTGCCGGTGGTTACAACCAATTTTTGTGGGGTTGATGAATTAATTCGGGATGGTCAAAATGGAATTATAATTCCGGTTGATGACGCTGATGCTGCTGCTGAGGCATTACGTATGTATGTGGAGAATCCTGAACGGGCAAAAGAATATGGCAATAATGCGTATTTGTCTGTCGAATCTGTATTTTCAATGGACAAAATGGCAGAAGAAACAGAAAGTCTTTATCAGAAGCGATTGAAAGAAGAAAAATAAAACAATTGTGTAAAATGCGTGTTTTGCTCATAGCCCATTCAATTGCCACCTGGACGCCGTATTTCGCTCGTTATTTTATGCAGCGGGGCGATGATGTGCTGGTGGCCAGTTTTTCGCCGCAAAAACTGGATGGAATACCGGTGGAGTTTATCGGTGTTGAACCCTACGATTTTCGAAATAAACGCTATTTTATAACGCGTGTGCCTGTGCTTCGCAAGGTGATCCGTCGATTTCGTCCCGATGTGGTTTTTGCGATTTATCTGGCGTCAAATGGTCTCTCCGGCGCCTTGGCATGGAATGGCCCGTATGCAGTTGCGGCCGTCGGCAGCGATGTCCTGGACAGGAATAATCGAACAGGCTTCCGTAAATGGTTTCGTGAATCTGTGATTAAATTTGTTTGCCGTCGAGCGGATATTATCAACACAGTATCTCAGGAACTGGATGATAAATTACTAAGACTGAAGGTGCCGAAATCAAAATTACTTCAGCTTCCTTTTGGTGTGGATGCGGGAAAGTTTTATCCCGCTTCGAAAATGCCGCGACCTCGTCCGTTTCGGATGATCTGCACCCGTCGTCATGGACCGCTTTACGATATCCCCACTATTATTAAAGCGCTGGCTGAACTGAAAGCCAAAGGTAAAACGTTTCATTGTGTCTTTACCTCTGACGGACGGCTCTTGGAAGAACATAAAAACATGGTTTGCAGTTTAGGCTTGCGGGACTATGTAACCTTTACTGGATTCCTTGAACACGAGATGTTGCCGGTGCATCTGCGGCAATCGGATATCTATGTTTCCGCCTCTCTCGGCGATGGAACCAGCATGTCTTTGCTGGAAGCAATGGCCTGTGGACTGTTGCCTGTGGTCTCTCGGATTCAGGCCAACCTGCCCTGGGTACGGGATGGTCAGACAGGGTTTCTTTTTGATACAGGGAATTTTAAACAATTAGCTGAGAAACTGGAAATTGCCATGGTTGATTCTGAACTTCATTGTCGGGCGTTTAGTGAAAACCGTCAGCTTATTAAGATTCATTGCGACCAAAAAATAAATATGAATCATTTAGCAATGGCGTTTGAAAAGTTAATTGCCGAGAAAAACAAATAAGTGAAAGAGAGCATCCATGTTAAAAGGTAAAAGAGTATTGGTGACCGGGGCCGGCGGATTTATCGGTTCTCATCTGGTCGAAGCGCTTATGGCAAAAGGCGCTTCAGTCAGAGCCTTTATCCGATACAACGGACGCAATGACTGGGGGATGCTGTCCGATCTGCCTGCGGAATCACAAAAGAGTATTGAAGTGATTGCCGGCGACATTCGAGATCCGTTCTTTGTCCGCAAGGCCGTGCAGGGATGCGATGCGGTCTTTCATCTGGCCGCATTGATTGGAATTCCGTACAGCTATGTCGCCCCTTGCGACTATGTGGCGGTGAATATTCAGGGAACGGTGAATGTACTTCAGGCCTGTCGGGACGAAGGTACGCCACGATTAGTGCATACCTCCACCAGCGAAACATACGGTACTGCCCAGTATGTTCCCATTGACGAAAAACATCCGATGCAGGGCCAGTCTCCTTATTCCGCCAGCAAGATTGGCGCCGATAAAATGGCGGAGTCCTATTATAACAGTTTTGAATTGCCGGTTGTCATTGTCCGGCCATTTAATACATTCGGCCCGCGTCAATCCGCTCGGGCATTCATTCCCACGGTTATTATTCAGGCTTTAACTGGCGACAAAGTTGTTATGGGTTCCCTGGAACCGGTCCGTGATATGACGTTTGTTAAAGATACAGCGGAAGGCTTTATTACGGTAGGGATGTGTGATAAGGCGGTTGGACAAACGATCAATCTTGGCATCGGCAGCGGCCAGACCATTGGTCAAATGACCAAAACAGTTCTTAAACTGGTCGGCAAACCGGACCTTTCTATTGAACAGGATCAACGACGGGTGCGTCCTTCAAAAAGCGAAGTGATGCGATTGATCAGCGATAACAGCAAAGCCAGAACCCTTTGCGGCTGGCAGCCAAAATATAGTTTTGAAGAAGGATTGAGAGAGACGATTGACTGGATACGAAAAAATCTGAATAAATACCATCCGGATCAGTACGTGGTATAAATAAAGAAAGGCGAAATATGACTCCTCGAATAGAAGATATTCGTGTTGTAATTCTGGCGGGTGGTAAGGGTAGCCGTTTAAAGCCCTATACAACCGTTTTCCCAAAACCGCTGATGCCGATTGGTGACATGCCGATTCTGGAGGTGGTTTTACGCCAGTTAAAATCATTTGGTTTTCGAAAGATTACTATTTCCGTTAATCATCTGGCCGACCTCATTCAGACATTTTTCAAAGACGGCGGTTCTCTTGGACTGGACATTAGTTATTGTATGGAAGACAAGCCTCTCGGCACTGCCGGTTCGATAGCGCTGGTGGAAGATATTACGGAATATTTTCTGGTGATGAATGGAGACTTGCTGACCACTCTGGATTATAGGGCGATGATAATGCATCACATTCAAAGCGGTGCCCAGGCCACAATTGGTGTCTTCCCGCGTGAAGTCAAAATCGATTTCGGAGTCCTGGAAATAGGCGCTCAGGGCCAGCTTGTGAATTATTTAGAAAAGCCCAAATACGAATATCTGGTGAGTATGGGAGTAAATGCATTTCATCGGTCCGTATTGGACTTTATCTCCCGCGGCCAGTATCTGGACATTCCCACATTGATGCTGAATCTGAAAAAAGCGGGCAAACAAGTATTAACGTATCGGTCGGATTGTGAATGGCTGGATATTGGCCGTCCTGACGATTATGAACAAGCGGCGGAAATCTTCGAACAGTCCAAAAAGAAATATTTGCGTGAAAGTGGGTGATGAGACATTCGGTATTAATTACGGGAGCGGGGGGATTTGCCGGAAAATACCTGTGCCGATATCTTCGTACTCTTCCGGACGAGTTCAATATCGTGGGGATTGATCTCCGCGATGATATGGCCGGTATTTATGACTCTTTTTATACAGACGATCTTCAGAATGCAAGGCAGGTAAAAAACATTATCGAAGAAGTAAAACCTCGATATGTGATACATTTAGCCGGGACTTTTGGAACGGGAGATGTACCGCAGATATTCAGCGTGAATGTGCTTTCGATGATGACGCTGCTGGACGCCATACTGGCCGTAGATCCTGATGTGGTATTCATTGCAGCGGGTTCTGCCGCCGAGTATGGCAGTATCGCTCAGGAGAATCTTCCTGTTACGGAAGAAAATCCATGCAATCCGGTAACGCCTTACGGGTTGAGTAAATATCTTGCGACAACGATATCGCAGTATTACTGTCGGGTACATCATTTATGTACGATGATTGTAAGACCTTTTCAGCTTATCGGCAAAGGCGTAACAGATCGATTGGCGCCGGGTGCGTTTGCCAAACGGCTATGGGAGGCTAAGCAGGCCGGGACAAGTGAAATTCAGGTTGGTAATCTTGAAAGCAGCAGGGATTTCCTGGATGTCCGGGATGCTGTCCGGGCAATCTGGATGCTTTGTGAAAACCCGAAGCCGGGAGAGGTATTCAACCTGTGCAGCGGCAGGCCCGTTAGAATTGGCGATCTGCTGGAATTAATGATTCGGGTTTCAGGTGTTCAAGTCAGCCCCAAAACAGAACCAAACTTCCTGAAGGGGAAAGCGGATGTGAATGTGATATATGGCAGTTATGACAGGATAAAGAAACATTGCGGCTGGACTCCCGAAACGCCGCTTGAAAAAAGTATCAAGCAAATGTTTGACCTCTAAAGATTTAGGCAACCTCTAAAAATTACAAAACTACAAGCCCGGAGCGTGAGCGACGGGATAAAAAACAGGTTTTTGGAACACGAAATTGAATTTTTAGAGGTTTCCTTTATAATTTGGCCCACAAATACCGCTCTGGATCAGAGGTTGTATGAAATTCTCCGCTAAACAAAAGACGTTTACGTTTTTAATTTTTTTTGGAATTTATGGTTTGACATATGCCGAAAGCTATTGGATAGCTCCCCGTCTGGAAGCAAAAACAGAAACGGGAAGTTATAATGCACCCTATGCATCTATTGAGAAAGCCCTTCAAAGACACGGTGGCGGAAATATCTATATCTTCAAACCGGGGATTTATACCGGTCAGATTAATCTTAAATCTGAATATAAAGGCGCGCCGCAAAACCCCACCGTATTAAAATCAGAAGAAAAATACAAAGCCATTCTTCATGGCTCTACAGGACATAATCTGTACGTTCTGGAGGGAGCTGATTGGGTGATTATCGACGGCTTTGAGGTCCGGTGTGCAGCGATTGATGGGCTGAAAACCAATGCGAATTACACTGTATTTAGGAATTGTTGGGTACATCATAACTGTGAAGTTGGAGTTGGAGCGTTTGGGGTACAAAACGTTGTTATCGAAAGAAATCTGATCGAATTCAATGGTTCTCATATCAAATACACACACGGCATATATGCTCATAGCCAAAGCATTACGATAAGAGAAAACATCGTCCGATATAATGCGTCCCACGGCATATTATTAGCCCCAGCCGCCGTCAACTGTCTGGTTGAAAATAATCTGAGCTACGGCAATACACGTTCCGGGGTGTTGATTTATTGTCTTCCCGGCGGCGGACAGAACAGGATCATCCACAATACGATTGTAGATAATGGATTCGCGATAAGCATCAAGGATGGTAAAGGGGAAATAATTGCCAATAATATTATTTCAGGTAATACTCGTTGGCGATATGGGGTTTCAAACTCTGCAATCCATTTAAAGAGTACTGACATCAAGGACTTAAAAATAGAAAACAATTTAATATACCCCAAAACAGCGTTGCCGGACGCTAATAATATCTATGTGGATCCCCAATTCGTAAAACCTGAAATGGGCATGTTCTTTTTGAAAGCAACAAGTCCTGCCATTAAAAAAGGAAATGATAAATATAATACAGAACGGGACTTCTGGGGCCGACAGAGGCCAAAAGACATATGTCCCGACCTCGGCTGTTTCCCGTATAATGAAGCTGTATTAAAAGAAGAATACACAAAGTTTTGGCATAATGGCTGGCCATTTTTCTTTAACGAGGGAACAGGTCCCATGCCGGATTTATGGGCAGATCCAAACAGGTGATGCATATTTTATATCTCCATCAGCACTTTGCCCTCCCCTCCGGCTCGACCGGGACACGGTCGTATGAATTTGCCCGGCGATGGGTCAAGGCTGGTCACAAGGTCATCGTTATTTGCGGCCGGGGGGATATCTGCGGTCTGCCTGAACGCTCTGAATTTAATATCGAAGGGATAGAGGTCAACGTCATTGGCGCAGCATACAGCCAGAAGCAGTCTTTCATTCGCCGCATCTGGGCATTTCTGTATTTTATATTTGCCTGTATAGGGCACGGTATTCGCATAAAAAATGTGGAGGTCATTTACGCCACAAGTACGCCATTAACTATCGGCATCCCGGCAATGATGATAAGCCGGATCAAGCAAATTCCGTTTGTCTTTGAAGTTCGTGACCAGTGGCCCGAAATCCCGATTGAGATGGGAATTATCAAAAATAGATTTCTGTGCAAGGCACTGTTATGGCTGGAAAAGACCATCTATCGCAAGGCCGCCGCTGTTGTTGCCCTGTCTCCCGGAATGGCCGAGGGTGTCCGCACTGTACTCGGCGACAAAGATAAAAAGATTATCACCGCCCCCAACAGCGCCGATATTGACCTGTTTAATCCCGACTTGGACGGCTTGGCTATCCGAAACAAAATGGGCTGGCAGGGGAAATTCGTAATTATGCACTTTGGTACCATAGGTCGGGCCAATGGCTTGGACTTTCTGCTTAATGTCGCAAAAAGACTGCAAAATAAGACGCAGGTCTTGTTTGTTCTCCTCGGCTCAGGACGAGAGAAAAACCGCCTTCAGCGGCAAGTTTGTGAGGTGGGATTAAATAATATACAGGTGTTTGATAGTGTCGCCAAAAAGGAATTGCCAGAATGGGTTTCCGCCTGTGATGTATCGACGGTAATATTTGCAGATTATCCTATTTTGGAACATAATTCCGCCAACAAGTTTTTTGATTCACTGGCTGCAGGCAAGCCGGTGTTGCTGAATTACTCAGGCTGGCAGAGAGAGTTGTTGGAAAAGAACCAGGCAGGCTTCGGTTGCAGACAGTGTGATATAAATGAGTATGTGGAGAAAGTACGCCGGTTTATCTTGCAAAAAGATCGACTCAAGGAAATGGGGCACAATGCCAGGCATCTTGCCGAAACCCAGTTTTCCCGCGACAAGCTTGCCGCCGATGTTCTTGGGTTGCTGGAGTCCGTCATTCAACACAAAACGCTGACAGCTAAAGGCTCGAAGCTATCCACTAATCGCTAAAGGCTGATAACCCATAGCTAAAAAAACAAAATTTCCGCTCTGGCTGTTTGCTGTAATATTTGTTATAGCGTCATTGTTGCCGATTATCAGTAAAAAACTGTCTCCGTCCAAGGCCAGTCTTTCAATTCGTGACAATGCCGGCACGAGTAGTTTGATTACGCAGGGGGAAACTTTGGTTGCGGTTTTTCAGGATGGTAAAGTCGCCGCATGGGATTGGAATACTCTCTCGCAGCCATTGTGGCAGTTTTCCGCCGACAGCGACCGGCTGGTCATGCTGGACGACTCCCGCGCTGCGGTGATAACCAGAACCGGCCGGAAGGTTTTGATTGTCTATGATGTCAAACAAGGTAAAAAGCTCTCCGAGATTCCCGTCGGCTGGGAAGACCAGGAAGTCTGGCTGGTTCAGTCTCCGGATAAAAAAATCCTTGCCATAGCTCGTATCAATCCGGATAAAGAAAAGCATACTCTGTATGAGTTTATGACGATTGATCCCGCAAAAGATAATCCCGACCCGTCTGTGTCCATCGATATACCGACAGCGGAAAAACGGCTTATTGCCTTTGCTGTTTCAAATGATAAAAAAGTTCTCGCTGTCGGCAGCAAGGGGAAACACGGCTGGCTGATTGAAGTCGATCTTGAACAAGGTAAAACGGTACTTGATAAAGAGTATGATCAGACCGATGAATTTACCAGCGCCGCGTTTATGCCGGACGGTTTGCGGGCATTTTTGACCAATCGCAATGGTTCTGTTTATGGTATCGATGCCGTCTCAGGCGGAATCAAATCCGCCTATACCGTTCTCAAGCCCGGCGAAAAAAACCCCGTTACCAATGACGGGTCGTCGCAGAATGTAACCATCAGCACCGACGGTCGGTCTGTAGCGGCTGTAATGATAGAACACAAAGTAGCCGTATGGGATATCCAGACCGGCAATCTTGTCTTTCAGGTCGGCCCCGGCCATAAATTGACCGGTTCGTCCAGTTTATCGCCGGAGGGCTCGTTTTTGGCCACCTCTGATAAACGTGCCAGTGGTGTCGTTCGAATCTGGCAAGTGAAAAAATAATTCTTAGTTTTTGGTTCGTAGTTCTTAGTCAACCCAGAAACCCATATTTGGAATCTTGTATCTCTTTCTAAATTTTCTATTCTAAATTCTAAATTTGCGATATGTCCCCTGTGGCAAAAATTCTAAAACGAATAATTGACTTCATTGCGGCTCTGCTTGTCCTGATAATCCTGTCGCCGCTCTTGCTTATCGTTGCTCTTTTTGTTCGTTTCAAACTTGGTCGTTCCATTTTGTTTTGCCAGCAGAGGCCGGGTTTGAACGCAAAACCCTTTACAATATATAAATTTCGCACGATGATCTCTAAAACCCACGATGAAAAAGGAAATATCTTGCCCGACGACAAACGCCTGACCCCCTTTAGCTTGTGGCTTCGCAGTACCAGTCTGGATGAATTGCCGGAATTATTTAATGTTTTCAAAGGCGATATGAGTCTTGTTGGTCCGCGGCCGCTGATGACAAAATATCTGGCTCGTTATACGTCGGCCCAGGCCCGCCGGCACGAAGTCAAGCCCGGTATCACCGGCTGGGCGCAGATCCACGGCCGCAATAACATCACATGGGAAGAAAAATTTGAGATGGATGTCTGGTATGTGGATAATTGGTCATTGTGGCTGGATATAAAGATATTGCTTCGCACTTTCCGGCAGGTCATTAACCGCAAAGGCGTTGCCAAAGAAGGGCACGTAACTGTGGACGAATTTATGGGAAGTAAAAATGGCTGATAACGAACAGTTGAAAA
Source organism: uncultured Pirellulales bacterium (assembly GCA_964635075.1). GTDB lineage: Bacteria > Planctomycetota > Phycisphaerae > Sedimentisphaerales > Anaerohalosphaeraceae > Anaeroglomus. The sequence goes on from CAZWMN010000002.1 coordinate 158,760, forward strand.
CGCTCACTTACGACAAAGTGGCCGAAATTTTTTCCGTTGCCGGTTCGCCATTTTATCTGTGCGACGGCGGCCAATTCCGCAGCAATTTCGACCGCATCAGCCAGGCGTTTTCTTCCCGCTGGCCGAATTTTATCCTCGCGTATTCTTACAAAACAAACTACATCCCTTACCTTTGCAAAATCGTGAAAGAAAAAGGCGGCTGGGCTGAAGTAGTCAGCCGGCTCGAATACGACCTCGCCCGCAAAATCGGCCAGGACCCCGCCAAAATTATCTTTAACGGCCCCGTCAGACACTATTCCGACATCGAACTGGCTCTCGACAACAACAGCCTTGTCAATCTTGACGCCCTGTATGAACTAAAACACCTTGGCCAATACGCCAGGACTTATCCGGGCAAACCGATTCGTGTCGGGCTGCGGATTAATATCGCCCTTGCCGACAGCTCCGGCCGTTCGCAAATCCAGAACCGCCTGCCTGTCAGCAGATTCGGTTTTTCGCCGGCCAAAGAACACTTTAAGATTCTTCTTGATTTATTAAGCCAAATTCCAAACCTGTCCGTAATATCGCTTCACGGCCATACGTCTTCTGCCGACAGAAGCGCTGATTGTTACCGCGTCATAACACGCACACTTGCCGAAATCACTCGGAACTATTTCCCTCGAACCATCAAATACATCAATATCGGCGGAGGCTTCTTCGGCTCCGTTCCGCCTGAAATGGAATTTGAAAATGTACCGTCATTTGAGACTTATGCCCAGGCTGTGGCGGATATCTTAAAACCGTATGAATGGCAGAAAACGCCGACTCTTGTTGTCGAGCCGGGGATTGCGCTGGCCGCTGACACTTTCTGCTTCATCACAAAAGTGATAAGCCTTAAGCAAATCGCCGGCAAAACCATTGTTACCGTTGACGGTAGCGCCTTTCATGTCAAGCCGACCTTCCATTCGAGAAGTCTTCCCTTTGCCATAATAGCGCAGGATGACAAGCCCAGAACTCAGAACCGATATTCCGTGGCTGGCAGTACATGTATGGAGAAAGATTATCTGTTGACGGATGTCGAAGGGCCGCTGCCGCAGATTGGCGATACTCTGCGAATCGACCAGGCGGGGGCTTATACGATTGTGTTAAGTCCGCCGTTTATCAATCCCGCCCCGGCCATTGTCGCCGCCGAAGACGGAAGTTTCAAAGTCATTCGTTCCCGGCAGAGCCTGGATGACATGTTCCGTAATTATGTATTTTGAGATAAACGGATGTTAAACGCGCATATTACAGGTGACAGAATAGTACTTCGACCGCTCGAAAAAGCCGATTTGGAAAATCGCGTCCGCTGGTATAACGATCCTCGTGTGCGGGAAACGCTCGTTGTCACGGAACGATTTGAACTCGAAAAGACTATTCGGTGGTTTGGACGATTGCAGTCCGACGAAACCCGCACGGAATTTGCCATTGAGACGCTGGATGGGGTGATTATCGGCGTTACCGGCCTTTTGGGAATTGAAAAGGAACATGGTGTCGCGGAATGTTATTGCGTCATCGGCGAAAAAGATTTCTGGGGCAAAGGTCTCGGCACGGAAATCCATTCCGTCTTGATTCAGTGGGCCTTTGAAAAACTCGGACTCTATAAAATCCGTGCCGACATCCGAACCAATAATCCCGCGATTTTTCGCGTCGTCGAAAAGCTCGGATTCAAGATTGAAGGCACGCTGCGAAAGGGAAAAATAGTGGATGGTCAGCGGATTGACCTCTGTCGAATTGGTCTTCTGCGTGAAGAGTTCACGCCTACGCACAAAACATTTGTAGTCGAACAGGGAACTGAATGAATAAAGAAATCAAAACTGTTGCTGTTCTCGGCGCCAGTGGAACCATTGGCAGTTTGACCGGCGGTATTTTGGCGCAAAACGGCGTTCAGGTTTATTTCTTGAGTCGCAGCCGGGAAGGTTCGCAGAAGGGTCTGAATCGTGCAGTTAAACAGGCCCGCTCTGAAGTAGTTGCCAGGTTTATTATCTGTGGCGATTATGAATCTTTATTTGAGAAAGCCTGTGGGCAGGCTGACTGGATTCTCGAATGTGTCACCGAGAATATGACCGTCAAAAAGCAGATGTATAAAAAGGTGGATGTCATTCGTCGGCCTGATTCGATTGTCAGCAGCACGACCTCCAGCCTGCCGCTGGAAGAATTGCCCAAAGGACGTTCTGAGTCCTTCTGTGCGAATTTTCTTTCCACGCATTTTTATAATCCGCCCGCCCGAATGCTGGCCTGTGAGCTGACCGGCCAGAGTAAAACCGACCCGGCGGTGGTAAATTTCATGCACGAGTTTCTTGAGAAAAAACTTCGCCGTGTGGTAATTCCCGTAAAACCCGCAGCCGCCTTTGCCGGCAACCGTGTTGCGTTTTTGCTGTTTGCCCGCATAACGGAATTAGTCGAGTGGTTAGGTGTGGAAATGATGGATTACCTCATCGGCCCCTACACCGGACGTTTGATGGCGCCGCTGGCAACGATTGACCTGGTGGGGCTGGATATTCATAAGGCCATTATTCAAAATCTGCAAAATTATACGCAGGACGCGATGTACGATAAATTGGTGGTTCCCGCCTATATAGAAAAAATGCTTGCCGCGGGGCGTCTGGGCAACAAAACCCGCAACAATGGCGGTTTCTATAAGAAACTCGAAAGCGGCCAATTTCTCTATTATGATTCCGCATCCGGCAATTATATTCAGGGATATGGCCCCCATATTCAGTTTGTCGAGCGTGCCAGGAACCTGATTCACCTCGGTAGGTACAACGAGGCTTTCCAGGAGATTCTGAATGCCGCCGGCACGGAAGCCGAAATCGTCCGTGAAATTTTAGCGACCTACATCGCCTATTCTTATATGCTCATTGGCGAGGTGACCGATGAGAAATACGGCATTGAAGGGATTGACAGGGTTATGGCGGCGGGTTTTCACTGGGCCTGCCCAAGTCTGCTGGTTAATATGCTCGGCGGCAATGAAAGGGCGGCCGAGTTGATTCAATCTGCGGGTTTGGCTATACCGCTGGCATTACGAACCGATACCACCTGGAAAAAGTATTATTTTAACGCCGGCAAATACTTTATTGCCGGATAAATAGAAGGACAATTATGGCTCCTGATGTTTACATACTCGGTGGTTTTCAGACGGATTTTGCCCGCAACTGGGCCCGTGAGAAAAAGCATATATCCGCGATGATTCGTGAGGTTTATGAGGGAAGCATTGCCGTTACGAAAATAGAGCCGAAGGATATTCGTGCCGCCTTTGTCGGCAATTTCGCCGCGGAGTTGTATTGTATGCAGGCGCATTTAGGAGCGTTTTTTGTGGAACTCGACCCGGTTTTCAAAGGCCTGCCAACCTGCCGCTATGAGGCGGCCTGTGCCTCCGGCGGTGTTGCGGCATTATCGGCGATGGCACATATTCAGGCAGGTGTTTATGATGTGATTGCGGTCATTGGTGTCGAACAGATGAAGACCGTCGATGCGGCAAAGGGAGGAGATTTTCTTGGCATCGCCGCCTGGTATGAATGTGAGTGTGCCGGCGTGGAATTTCCGTTCCCAAAATTGTTTGGCAGGCTGGGCGATGAATATGATAAGCGATTTGGCGTCAAAGCTGAGCACTTGGCGCGCATTGCCGAGATTAACTACAGCAACGCCAGACGCAACCCCAACGCTCAGACGCGTGACTGGTATATGAGTTTCGACCACGCCTGTGGGGCCGGTCAGTATAATCCTGCGATTGTTGGCCGGATTAAGGCGACGGATTGTTCGCAGATTACTGACGGCGCGGCAATTATTTATCTGGCTTCAGAAAAATTTGCCGCCGAATATGCCCGCCGCTGCGGGATTTTGCTCGATAAACTGCCCCGCATACTCGGCTGGGGTCATACCACCGCCCCCATCGAATTTGCGGCTAAAGTACAGGATTCGCAAAACAATCCGTATGTTCTGCCTTGGACGCGAAAAGCGATTACCGATGCGATGAAAAGGGCGGGACTGGATTCCTGCTGGCAATTATCCGCTATTGAAACGCATGATTGCTTCACAACATCTGAATATATGGCTATAGACCATTTTGGCCTGACCGAACCAGGCAAATCCTGGCAGGCGATTGAGCAGAGGGTGATTGAAATCGGCGGCAAACTGCCCATCAATCCTTCCGGCGGCCTGATTGGCTGCGGCCATCCCATTGGCGCTACCGGCGTTCGACAACTGCTGGATGCGTATAAACAACTTACTGGTACCGCGGGCGACTATCAGGTCGCCGGCGCCAAACGTGCAGCGACCCTGAACATCGGCGGCTCCGCCACCACCAATGTGGTCTTTATCGCCGGTTTTTAGGGTTGCAAACCATCGGTAATATCAAATTCAAAGTAATAAAGCAGGAGACAACATTAATGGATGGCTCTCACCTTCCCTTTGTGTCTATCGTAACGCCAATTCGTAATAAAGCAGATTTTATCGAACGGACAATTGAAACGCAGAAAACAGTTCATAATTTGTCTGTTGAGGATTCTGAAGACCATTTGCTGGAAACAAGGGTAATATTATTGTCTCTCTAAAGGTCTAAATCCGGCCTTGCGAGAAAGCAGAATGGGCAACTCAATGTGTCATAGAGGGCAATCTTGAAAAACTCAAGTCACAGTATGAAAACAAAAATTGTCTTAAACAAATGGGCTGAAACGCCTCGGAGCTGGCTGAAAATAACTTTTCGTGGAAAGGTATAGCTAAAAAAATTAATATACTTTTGCTTAAAGGGGACTCATGAAAAAGTTTGCGTTGATTGGAGTCGGCGGCTATATCGCCCCGCGGCATATCCAGGCCATAAAAAACACTGGCAATGATCTTATTGCGGCGTTGGACAAGAGTGATTCGGTAGGAGTACTCGATCGTTATTTTATGGGGACTCGGTTTTTTACAGAGTTTGAACGGTTTGACAGGTATCTTGAGAAGCTGCGCCGTAAAGAAGGGTTCGCTGTAGATTATGTGTCGATCTGTTCGCCGAATTATCTGCATGATGCGCATTGTCGATTTGCTTTACGAATAGGAGCTGACGCAATTTGCGAAAAACCCTTGGTTTTGAATCCTTGGAACGTGGATGCTCTTCAGGAATTAGAGGAGGAACAGAACAAAAAAATCAATACGATATTACAGCTCAGGTTGCATCCGACTATAGCCGAGCTGAAACAGAAGATGGATAAATCTTCCGATGATCATGTCTATGACATCGATCTTACATATATAACTTCCCGCGGACCTTGGTATCAGGTTTCCTGGAAAGGAGATATCAGCAAATCAGGCGGTATCGCCAATAATATCGGCATTCATTTCTTTGATATGCTTCTGTGGATATTTGGCGGCATTAAATCTAATGTCGTCCACAAATTCGATATGACAAGGGCTGCGGGCTTTCTGGAACTTGAGAAAGCCCGTGTGCGTTGGTACTTGTCCCTGAATAAAGAAGACCTGCCGCTTAATGTACAACAAAAAGGTCAGGCGACGTATCATTCGATTAGTATTGACGGAAAGGAAATAGAATTTTCAGAGGGCTTTACAGACCTGCATACGCGCAGCTATGAAGAGATACTGGCCGGAAGAGGTTATGGATTGTCTGAGGTCAGGCCTTCTATACAGCTTGTAGCGGATATTAGAAATTCTGCTATCAGTGAAATAAAAGGCGAATATCACCCCTATCTAAATAAAAAGGTCTAATATGTCTCAAACAAATTATTTCTGCCATCAATCAGCGTATATTGATGAGCCTGTACAGATAGGTAGTGGCACAAAGATATGGCATTTTGCACATATTATGGCCAATGCAAAGATCGGTCATAATTGTATCGTCGGGCAAAATGTCTGCATCAGTTCCGGGGTTGAAATAGGTAATAATGTAAAGATACAGAATAATGTCGCCCTATATACCGGCACTATAGTTGAGGATGATGCTTTCTTTGGGCCTCCCTGCGTTTTAACAAACGTAACAAATCCAAGGAGTCAGGTTGTACCTCGTAATCTGTACGAAAAAACAATATTCAGGCGTGGCGTTACGATTGGCAAGTGCGATAGAAATGAGAATTAGCGAGAACTGAATTGCCGGCAAAAGACATTTGAATATGAATGGAGAAATGGAAAACGAACCTGCTGATTCAGCCGATAAAAAAAATTACGGAAAGAATGTTGCCTAATCTAATCTTAAATAATATAATATTGAAATATGCGCAAGACGGGTGCTTGAGTTTTATCGGTAATTTATATTAATTGTGTTTAGTCGGGTATCTCTATGTCCGAAAATTCTCAAAATCTCGATAATTATCCGCTTGTAAGTGTTATAATGCCTGTTCGTAATGAGTCGGCCTATATTAAAAAAGCAATAAACAGCATTTTAAATAGTGATTACCCAAAGGATAAAATAGAAATTCTGGTTGTTGATGGGATGAGCGATGATGGTACTCGCAATATTATTAAAGAAATTGCTGAAACAACATCAAAAGTCAGAATGATAGATAATGTGAAAAAAGTAGTGCCGTATGCCTTGAATATAGGCCTAAGGGCTATGAGCGGCGAATACTTCACTATTGTCAGCGGCCATGCCGAGATTGCGCCGGATTTTCTTTGCAATTCGCTGAAGTGCCTTCTTGAAAAGAAAGAGGCTTGGCTGGCGGGTGGTTACATTGAGACGGTATCGGATAACTATATCGGCAAGGCAATCGCCGCCGCGACGCAATCTCCGATTGGAGTTGGTAATTCCCGGCATCGATTGGGCAATTTCGATGGGTGGGTGGATACACTTGCCTTTGGGATGCACCATCGCTGGATACTGGATAAAGTGGGTTACTTCGACGAACAGCTTGTGCGCAATCAGGATGACGAGTTCAATATGCGTGTTATCGAAGCGGGCGGTAAGATATGGCTCTCCAAGAGTATAAAAAGCACCTATTATTCCCGCAGCTCGCTTAAAAAGCTCTGGCGGCAGTATTTTCAGTATGGATTTTGGCGGATTCGAACGATCCAGAAGCACGGAAAGCCTGCAACACTGCGTCAGATTGCTCCCGCTCTGCTTGTTCTCAGTATGGCAGGCCTGGGTGTGCTGAGTTTTTTGCACCCGGTTTTCGGGTGGCTGTTGGCCGGTGAGGGGGTTGTTTACGCACTCGGACTGATTGTCGGTGCGATTGATGTGGGCCGCAAGGCTTCGTTTCAACACTCAATTATAGCCCCGTTAATATTTATCATACTCCATTTTGGCTACGGTCTGGGCAGTATGTGGGGTATCGTCAGATTCGTTGTTCTGCGCGGCAAGTATATGCCAAAAAATGAACAGATATCGCTATCCAGATGAAAGACTGTACGTTATGGCGGGAAAAAATCAAGACGGTGTATTAGTACAGGTCCGTAAAGCTGAAAGTTCGGATCTTCTTGAAATAGGCAGATGCCATATCATTTCTTTCCCGGGCGAATTTATGAGCCAGATGGGGATATGCTGGCTTAAAAGTCTTTACAACGAATTTATCAAACACCCCAGGGGTATTTCTTTAGTGGCGGTTGACAATGAGAACAACATTATTGGTTTTGCTTTTGGTGGCGAAAGAAAAATAAGAGACACCTTTTTAAAAAATGCTGTTTACAAGTATTGTTTTTTGATTTTCTTCAAATTTTTAACATGCAAGATTATTCGCAAAAAGTTAATTAGGCACTTAGCTCATATTTTTCGCTCCAAAGGACATGAAGGAAATAGTAAAGATGAAGAGTCCGATCAAGGCTTGCAGGGCAGCCTTCTTTCCATCGGCGTGTCTCCCAGGGCTCAGGCAAAGGGAGTTGGCACTCTTCTCGTCCAAAATTTTGAGCAGCACGCCAAAAACATGGGGTTTAATAAAATGATGCTAACCGTTCGAAAAGACAATCTGAAAGCAATTCAATTTTACAAAAAGAACGGATGGAACGAAATTAGCGAAATCGAAACAGAAAAGAAGTTTATTAAAAATCTTTAAATTTTTTGATTAATGTATGCAAAGACAAAAAGAAAACTATGAACAGAAATTTGCGGAGTGGTTCAACGCGAAAATCGCATTTTCTTTCTGGAAAGCTCGCGTGGCGTTGTATGCGGCACTCAAAGCCCTTGGCGTCGGCCTTGGCGATGAAGTTCTTTTGCCCGGCTACACTTGTGTGATGGATGTCAATCCCATCAAGTATCTCGGTGCAAAGCCTGTTTATGTGGATATCGAACCAAATACCTTCAATATCAACCCCGATTTAATCGAATCCAAAATCACCCCGCGAACGAAAGTTCTTCTCGCCCAACATACATATGGCTATCCCTGCGATATGGATAAAATTCTTGTCATTGCGCAAAGGCACAACCTGGCGGTTATTGAGGATTGCTGTTTATGTCTGGGATCGACTTACAGGGGCCGCAAAATGGGCACATTCGGAAGAGCCGCCTATTTTTCCTTTCAGTGGAACAAGCCGTTTACCACCGGCCTTGGCGGCATGCTCGTTACGTCGGATGAATCATTGGCGAAAGAAATACAGCGGCTGCGTGACACCGAAATGCGCCAGCCTTCTTTCAAGGAAGTATTTCTTTTGGCGGCCGAACTTGCGGTTTATCGTACTTTTATTTATCCCCGTACGACCGCGATGGCTCAGCAGCTTTTCCGGTTTTTAACTAAAAAGGGTGCCGTGGTCGGTTCTTCCTCCTCTGCGGAATTTGACCCTGTAATGGCCGCTGATTTTTTCAAAGGGATGAGTCCTGTTCAGGCTCGTTCCGGTTTGCATCAAATCAGGAAAATTGAACAAAATATTGCCCATCGAAAAAAAATGGCTTTGCTTTATGATGAATTATTGACCTCCAGAAGTTTTCTGCCTCGGCGATACAACAAATCAGTGATGGATCCGGTTCTGGTCCGTTATCCTCTGCGGATTAAGGAAAAGGACAAAGCCATCGAACAGGCCGCCTCTGCCGGCGTCGAGTTGGGAACATGGTTTGAATGTCCGCTGCATCCCATCGAAACGCCGCTGGAAAAATATGATTATATCCTCGGATCCTGCCCTGAAGCCGAGAAAGCAAGTCGCGAGACGGTCAATCTGCCTCTTCATTCCCGCGCTGGGGAAAGCACGATTCGACGCACTGTCGAATTCATCAGCCGCTTTCAGCCCGCCGGATAAGCAAAGATGGAAAATACTACTTCTCGATAATTTTTTCGTATAGATTACTCATTCCCCCGTTTCTTCCTTCTTCTTTTCCCACCCCGGAATTTAAGCTTGCTGTCAAGACGGTAATCGTCTATTTTAACTTAAAACAGAAAGAATTTCTGAGGGGACTTAATATGCCGATATTTGAATATAAATGTCTTTCCTGCGGCAAAACGCAGGAACTGCTCATTAAAAGCGGCCCGGCCAAGGCGCCGGATTGCCCCGACTGCGGCAAAAAAATGGACAAACAGTTTTCCAGTTTTTCCGCAGTGGTTAAAGAACCGCTAAAGGCGGCGGGCAGGTGTCAGGGATGCAGTCAAAACTGTCCGATAGAGTGATTGCGTCGGAGATTGGAAAAACAAACGATGCGGTTTGAAGAAATTCACCTGAAACCGGAGATTCAAAAGGCGCTGGCCGAAATGGGCTTTACCGACCTGACGCCGGTGCAGGAGCAGACTTTTCCGTATGTTCTTGGCGGGCGAGATTTAATCGCGATGGCCCAGACGGGTTCCGGCAAGACCGCCGCCTGCGCGATTCCGCTGGTCCAGCGGGTTAACCCGGCCAATCCCGCCGTCCAGGCCCTTATTCTTGTACCGACACGCGAATTAGCCTTGCAGTATGTCGCCGAAATCGCCGCCATCGCAAAATATACCAACGTCCGACCCTTTGCCGTCTATGGCGGCTTTTCAATGGATATCCAGACCAGCAAACTGACCGACGGCGTACAAATCCTCGTTGCCACGCCGGGACGATTGATCGATTTGCTGTATAACACACCGCTGCGCCTGTCGGAGGTCGCAACCTTCGTGCTGGACGAGGCCGATGAAATGCTCAAGCTCGGATTTTTGACGGATGTAGAGTTTGTCTTTTCGTGTCTTGTACACGAACATCAGACGATGCTGTTCGGCGCGACCATCCCCAGAGAGATCAAACACCTGGCGAAAGCTTACTTGAAAAATCCGGTGACCATTGAATTGAATGTCGAACAGATAGCCCCGGAGTCACTCGAGCATTATTTTATGCAGGTTCGTCCGGGGCATCGGCTGGAAAAACTGCTGGAGTACATCGAGGCCGAATCGCCGGGCCAGGCGATTTTGTTCTGCAACAGCCGCAGCGGCGCAGAAAAATTGTATCAGAAACTCCGGAACAAACTGGACTCGGTGGAAATCATCCACGGCGGCCTGGAACAATCGCGGCGAACCAGCCTGTTTCGTCGTTTTCGGGATTTGAAAATTCGCTATATGGTCGCCACCGACGTCGCCGGCCGCGGCCTGGATTTTTCACACGCCACGCACGTGATCAATTATGATTTTCCCAAAGGTTTCGACGCTTATACCCACCGCACAGGACGCACGGCGCGAATGGGCAGACTGGGCAAAGCGATGACGTTGATCATGCCTTCGGAACTGAATAAACTGCGTCATCTGCTGCGCAAAAAACGGATTGAACCGCGATGGGTGGGACAACAGCCCGATTTGCAGAAATCACACCCTCATCACGACGAAAAATCGCAAAAACCGCATTCCCCCCAAAAGCGGTTTTTCGGACGTGGCAGAGACCACAGACACCCTCACAAAGACAGGGGAACATCTTGCGAATCCTGAGCCTTGCGTTTAGTCCGCCTTCATTCGGGCGCGCTGCCCAAAAAGGAATATCGAAATCGCATCCGTGTCATTTTCCTGTTGGTCCAAACCCTTCTACCAGGCGGTTACACAGCCGTCCACAGGATGCATCCGGGAGCCTATATGAATCTTCATATCCCCGATTTTCTTCCAATAGACCGAACCGTCGAGCATTCCGATATTGCCTCCAACCGCTCCGGTTTGTTCGGAGGGGATTCCCCCTGTTCCAATGTTGCCGTATTGAAGAATAGGACCTCTCTTGCCGTGTGGGGCGAATGTCCGGTTTTCTCCAACCGTCCACGCATTCAGTTCGGTCACAAGCGGAGAAACTAAACGGTCTGTAATCTGCTGGAGTGATTTCCATCGTTCATCGGCCATCCCCGCCAATGGCCAGGGCGTTCCCTGATGTCCGCCCAGATAATTGTAGCCGATCACATAACCATAACCGCTATAGTACCAGCCGTCTGGGCCGTTAAAAGGCTCGCGCAGCCAGGGACATTGCATTGTTTTATGGTCGCCCAGAATATCCACCATCGCTTTTCGCGTACGGCGTGATAGTACCGGCGTGTGTTCATCTGTACCCATATCGGAAAGCCCGCTGGGCAGAAATTGGTCGTTGCTATGGGCATACGTATTGAGAGCGAGAGTAAATTGATGGATATTATTTTTGCAGACGACTCGACGAGCACGTTCCTTGGCTATACCCAGTGAGGGAATCAATATCGCAATCAGAGCCGCGATAATGGCTATCACCACCAGTAATTCAATCAGCGTAAACGCAAATTGTTGTGTTTTCTTTTGCATGTTCACACTCCTTCTATCGCGATCAATTATTTTCTCCGGTGTCCCTGCATTCCTGCATTCTTATATTCATTTTTCTCCAGACCATAAACAGCAATCCGCACGCGATGGCGAACACCGCCGCAAGTCCAAAGGCCCAGCCGAATCGACCGTAGATAAATTCACCCGTCGCAAACAAGGCCGCATAAACGGCTGTACATCCCAGCAGCATGCACAAAATTCCGCTGGGCAGGTGCGTTTCGCGCCGGGCCTGTTGAATCATCGTTTCGTCTATACCGACATCGGCCAATACCTTCTTCCAGCTGCGACCCCACGGGCGAATCAGCGTATAAAATTTCAGCAGTGTCGCCTTATCCGTCGGCGCAGTCAGGAACGTCGCAAGAATCCAACTGGGCGTGGTGATGCCGACGCCGATAACCATTTTCTGCCAGTCCGCTACCGGCTCCAGCCCCAATAGAGGGCTGTGGACAAACTGAAAATAGCAGGCGACCAGAAACGAGACGACCATAGCCGTGATTTCACTGAAAGCGTTAATCCGCCACCAGAACCAGCGCAGAATGAATAACAGACCTGTACCGGCGCCGACCTGCAGCAGGAGTTTAAAGGCCTGTACGGCGTTTTGCAGATACAGAGCAATAGCCGCTGAAAGCGTCATCAGTAAGACTGTGGAAATCTGTCCAACGACAACCAATTCCCGTTCCACAGCTTTTGGCCTGACGAAACGCCTGTAAAAATCGTTCACGATGTACGACGCCCCCCAGTTCAGATGCGTCGAAATAGTTGACATATACGCCGCCATCAGCGATGCCATCACGAAGCCCATTATCCCCACAGGCAAAAACGTCAACATTGCCGAATATGCCAGGTCGTTTTTGACGATATTCGCGTTAACATTCGGAAACGCCGCCCGCAGCGAAGCCAAATCCGGGAACACCACCAGCGAACACAGCGCTACGATAATCCACGGCCACGGACGCAGGGCATAATGCGCCGCGTTAAAAAACAGCGTTGCCCCGATGGCGTGATTTTCATTTTTGGCCGCCAGCATCCGCTGCGCGATGTATCCGCCGCCGCCCGGCTCAGAACCCGGATACCACACACTCCACCATTGCACGGCGATTGGAATTAGAAACACCGTCATCACCAGATTTATTTTATCCGTCGAGGAAAAGTCAAATGCCGGCAGCAGGGACAATTTACTCTGCACCACCGAATGGGTCAGAAGAGCTTTGAGTCCGCCGATGGATGGGTGTTTGAGCGAAACCACCGCTGCGGCGATTGAACCTGCCATCGCCAGGGCGAACAGCACAAAATCCGTGAGCAGCACGCCTTCAAAGCCGCCGAAGGTGCAGAATATCACCGTGATAACCGAGGCAATCAAAATAGTTTGCATCGGCGAAAGCCCCAGCATCACGCCGCCGATTTTGATGGCCGCCAGGGTCACCGTGGCCATAATTATTACGTTGAAGAACACGCCCAGATACAACGCACGAAACCCCCGCAGGAACGCAGCGCTCTTGCCGCTATAGCGGATTTCGTAGAACTCCACGTCTGTCATCACGCCGGATTTCCGCCACAGCCGGGCATAGACAAACACCGTCAACATCCCCGTCAGCAGAAACGCCCACCACATCCAGTTGCCCGCCACACCGTGCTGCCGGACGATATCCGTCACCAGGTTCGGCGTATCGGTCGAAAATGTCGTCGCCACCATCGACGTACCCAGCAGCCACCACGGCATCGACCGGCCGGAAAGGAAAAACTGTTCGCTGTTTTTCTGCGCCCGCCGCGACGACCACAAGCCGATCAGCAGCGCGGCCGCAAAATACACGACAATAATCAGCCAATCGACTGCGGCCAATCGAACTTGTGCGAACACATTGAATACGTCAGTCATTTCATCCATGATTGTTATTGCTGCAATCGCGAGGGTGGCAGCCACGGAGCAAAGCGACGTGGATGGCTCAGTCGTTTATCGACCTACGTCCACAATTGCGCCGGATAGACGCCGGCGCGAATTTTGTCGCCAATCGCCAGCCGCGCTATCGGCAGGTCTTCTTTGTAAGTAATGCCAAACCAGCTTTCCTGAGCTGGCAGAACTTTGACCTTTTTCAATCTCGCTGCGATTATTCCGCCTACCGCAAAGGGCAGATAATACTCGGCTTTAATGTCGCTGCCTTTTTGCGTAACAAATTGTTGGAACTCATCTTGCAGATACGCGAAAATATCCGGGCCAAAGCCCCAGAAATTCATCGACACCGGCGTGTCGCCGGGTATGAAGCGCTCTGTGTTATCGTCGTCCGTAAATGTCGCGCCGCGGTGTTTCTTTTGCAGCTTCGTCCGCTCGGTAATCCGCTTCAGATAGCCGTCGGAGTCGGTCTCGCAGACGCCCCGGCTGACGGCGCCGAAGTCGGATAACGTATTGGCCAATGGGTAGCCGACCATTGCGTAATCCTTTGTCCGACTCTGACTTAAACTCATCAGGTGCCTGTTCATCATCGCAAAGGCCGACGGGCCGTAGTAATCATCAGCGTTGATGACAGCGAACGGCTCAGAGAGCTTGTCCTGCGCAATCAAAACCGCGTGGCCCGTCCCCCAGGGCTTTTGTCGCTCCGGCGGCAGTGAAAAGCCCATAAGTCCCGTATCCAGTTCCTGATACGCAAAGTCGATTGCGACTTGTTTAACGGCTTTGGGGTGGATTTTTTGGCGGAAACCGGCCTCGATGGATTTGCGAATGACAAAGACGATTTTCGTGAACCCAGCACGGAGCGCATCATAGAGCGAATAGTCCAGGATGATTTCGCCATTGGGGCCGACAGGCTCAATCTGCTTAATGCCTCCAAATCGACTGCCTATCCCCGCTGCCAGTATCAATAACGCGGTTTTTGATTGCTTCTGCATAGCTGCTGTCCTGAATTTTGTCTGCGTTTTTTTGCCAGGATGAACATTGTAATCTACAACGGCAAAGTTGGAAAGAGGGTTTTAGAGTTTATAGTGAATGGTTCATAGTTGAGAGTTATTCGGATAGGCTCTCAAGAAAAAACTAACCGCAGATGGCACCTAAACCGTTAATCCATGCGGAGTTGTGTCGAGAAATCGGTAGTTTTACCGATACGCGAAAAATTGAGATTTGGGAAAATTATACGTCTGGAGGAGGCGTTTCAAACGGTTGTTTGAAGTGGTAAATCGTTATAATGAAATGGGTTGCGGTGAAAAGAGGCGGGATTTTTCGGGTAGGCGATATTGGGGGTGAAGGTTTGCTCTTTTGTTGTGGGTCGGGATTGGCGGGTATTGCAAGTCGTTGGGGGATAAGGCATTATGAAAAGCGGACAATGGGCGGCGGTTTTGGAATTGTTTTGGATTACAAACGTAATCCATAGGTTAACTCTTTTGTCCGTAAGGGGTTAAATTCTGGATATGAAAAGATATGCCACAAAATGACGACAAAGTGAGACAAAACGATGCGAAGTGAGTAAGAAGTTGGGGCAAAGAAGGGGCAAAGGGGGGAAAGATGGCGACGAAAGACCAGAGACGAGAGAAAAAGAAAAGGGTTTTTTGACGGGATGAACAGGATAAACGGG
>CAZWMN010000003.1:0-142853 GCA_964635075.1 uncultured Pirellulales bacterium
CCAGACGTATAATTTTCCAAAATCTCAATTTTTCGCGTATCGGTAAAACTACTGACTATTTTCTCTAAACCTGCATTTTGAGCGGAGTTATGGCGTTTTCCCCTTCGAAGTTCGAGAGTCGTTGTACCCTTCCATATCCAGTATCTGCCGGTTAATCCAGCGTATCTTTTCCGCGAAAAGCTCAAACCAATTTTGTGAGCAAATCCGGGAGTGGAATGAGACCCTGTTTTATGGTTCCTGTGGCGGTGTGCGGGGCGGTTCGTTCGATGGCAGCGGCTACTCTTCGCTTCATCCGATCGGCGCTGCGACTACCCGTACTACGAGACCGACAATACAGGGTTTCGTGTTGCCTCCATCCCCGAACCGGCGTCAGTGATGCTGTTGGTCCTGGGCGGTTTAGCCTTACGGCTCAGAGGGTCTTAGCCAATGTGAGCATTTTTTTCGGGAACAACACCAATTTCAGCCCGGCAGTACCTGTAGCGACTCGACCAAGCTCGTCGAAGTCTGGAAGCCGGCTGCTGGCGGCTATTCCGTTTCTTTGTCGTTGATGAGCTGATAGGCTTCTTGGGGCGAGGAGGCTTTTTCCAGTTTGGTTTTAAATTGCTCATCCAGCAGCAGTCGGCTGATGCGCGCCAAGGCCTGGATATGCGGCCCGGTCTTGTCCAGCGGGGAAACCAGAAGCACAATGATTGAAACGGGCTTGTTGTCGATGCTGGCAAAGTCGATGGGTTCATCTGCGATGCCCACCGCCATCACCAGTTCTTCAACCGATGCGCATTTACCGTGAGGAATGGCTATTCCTGAGCCGATGCCTGTGCTGCGGGTCTGTTCGCGTTCCATCACAGCGTCCAGCGCCTCTTTGGCGTTTTTGATCTGACCGCTCGCGGCCAGGATGTTGATCATCTCTTCAATCGCCGATTCTTTGTCTTTGCTTTTCAGCGGGGCCGCGATGCAGCCGGGCTGAAGAATTTGCGTCAGGATCATAATTCACCGCCTAAAACCCAATATCCAATTTTCCCACAATAAACAAAGCTGTCTTTATAGCTTTGACGTTTCCGCAATGCAATAAGAATATCACATTTTTATCCCACATAAATTCGACTCGTATCGCCTTCTAAAACGGGCTTATATCCGGCTTTGCCGGTCAATCGCTCAGGGTTTCCGTCAGGGATTCTTCTTCGCTTTTGTTGGGAAATCGGCTTCGCTGCTTGATGGTTCGCACGGGTTTCGGCAGGCTTTGCGAGTCGGCATTGGCAAGGGAGACGGCATCGCTGGCGTTTTCGGCATACAGGTCGGCTCCAATTTCCTCCCACAACCCCTCGGCCCGTCCGAATACCCCCCCGGAAAGCATAATTCGCATCTCCGGAAACGCGTTGATGCCGCGAATCGAGTCAATTAACTGCCGTATCGCAGGGGCGTCTTTGCCGTCAATGCCGTAGATTAAGAGAATATCCGGGCGAAAGGCGTGGATAAAGCTCATAATGTCGTCATCGCAGACACTGCCGCCGAGGAAGCGCGTTTCCCAGCCGTCGCTTTCGAACAAGTCGGCGATCATTTGGCCGCCCAGTTCAGCTTTTTCATTGGTTGCGGTGCAGACAGCCGCCTTTTTGTTTTTGCCGGCCCGGCGGGGCAGTTTGTTCTGTAACTGACTGACAATAGTGCGGTTAATACGAGAGGTAAAGGCTTCCTGCGCTGAGTCGATTTGTCCCTGGCGGTAGAGCCGCTCGGTCTCAATCATAATCGGCCAGATGACGTCTATATACACGCGATTGGCGGGAGTGCCGGTCTGTAAAACCTCCTCAATAATAGACCTGCATTCAATCCGATTGCCATCCAAAAGGGCATTCAAATACCGCTCAAGCACAAATTCCTTAATCATAAACAACATCCCTAAAACCAAATCCTTGGTTTTCCATATTAACTTAAAACGGTTTTTGTCTTGCCATAAAGTTAAAATAGGCAAAACAAGAGTCATAGATAGCTATCGGTACGGGGTTGTAAATTTCTTAAGTTAAAATGGGAAGGTTTGTGAAATATATGGATTTACTGCGGAATTGCTGAAATTGACATAAATACTTTTTATAAGAGACTTTAACATTGTTTTTTGATGCCATTTAGTCCTGTAAAATAGATTGTTTAATGCAGAAAAAGGATGTAAAAAATGTTAAAATGGATAAAAAAATAGCAGGAAATAGACCAGAGACAAGAGATAAGAGGAAAAAGTTCTCGGTTCCTGGTCCCCCGGCGTGCGGTGGTTCTTAGTTCTTGGAAAAAAAAAGAGTTACGTTGAATTTTGGCATAATTTATGGACAAAAAAAGTCTATAGAGATATCAAAAGATATGCAAAGATATTCAAAGATTGGCAGAGATTTTCATAGATTTGCAACGATTTGACAAGATTTTGGAAAGATTGGGGGGGGACTGAAAAAAGTCTATAGACAAGAGACCAGAGACGAGAGAGAATTAAGAACATAAGAACTCAAGAACACAAGAACTCAAGAAGAAAACAGTGGCCAGCAAAATGTTTAGTGTTAAATGTTGAATGCTGAATTTAGTCCTTCGACACTTCGACGTTGCTTGGTGTAGGCAGGCTCAGGATTTTATTGAGAATTGGAGAGGGGGAATGTATAATTTGGGGGCAGGAAAAATGTGCGAACGAAAAACCGATAAGGGAGGATACACAGAAGTATGGGCAAGGCGAGTCCTTCGACACTTCGACGTTGCTCAGTGTAAACAAGCTCAGGACGGATATTGAACAAGCATCGGGAACTTCAGAGAAGAACACTCCAGCGTGGTTTGTGAGATGAGGAAGCTTAGTGGAAAATGGAGGTTGTTCAATGCAGAGAAGTAGGCCGGGAAACTATAGAATACGAGGTATTCAGGAAAGGATAATGTATGGCCCAAAGTCATGATGCCAAAAGAGATGTAAAGAAGAAGGCACAAAAAACGTTAAAAGAGAAACGGCTTGAGAAAAAAATGAAGAAAGCAGGCAGAACCGCATAAACAGCATTCGATGATACGTTTATGGCCTTTACCCGGTATTGCAGTTAAATGTCCCCGGGCAGGTCGCTCAGTGAAGCTTGGTGTTTCAAGTGATATAGCGGCCTGTCTTCATTGGCCAATTGAAGAAGCATCGGGAACGGATAGTTTTTAGTCGATAGTCGTTATGGCTTGGCCATCCCATAGGGAGTATTCAGTCCGTGGCGAGGGGCTTTGGCCCGTTTTATGCGGTACGCCAGAGGCGTATAAAACCGTATAATCATCGTTGGCCATTATTCGAGTCGGATAAGATATGAACAGGCTCTGTATCTTCGCTGGCATGATAGTCTTTGGCTGGATTGGATGGTGGATAGGAGCCAGGTTTGGATTCATGACCGGCTTCGTGGTTAGCAGCATCGGCAGCATGGTTGGAGTCTACGTAGGCTGGCGTATCAACCGCGATTACCTAAGCTGAAACTCCGTTGAATCATCGAGGAACCGGCAACCAATCAGCACCACGCAAAATATTGGACCAGTATTGAAGAAGCAATGGAAACTTCTTATACTGGCAGAAACAGTCTGTGGTTGGCGTTTTATACAGTACGCCAGAGGCGTATAAAACTGTATAATCATTGTTAGGGGATTGGAGAAGTAATGGAGACTCTAATAAAAGTGCTCAATGCAATTATTGCTGCGACGGGAATAGCAACTGATGCAATTGTGCAGGTGCTTGATCGCACAATAGTGGTAATTCAGAATGTATCTAAAAGAATCATTACTCTTTTCTTAGACATCTTTAGACTTCTTTTTTACTTGTTCCCGTTCGTCTTGTTCGTCAGCATTGGCGCATCAAAGCACTGGTGGTTCCTGTCTGGGATTGGCATTTTTTTTCTGATCTTCGGTGCTTTTCTATTTATTCGTGATTTCTTGGTTGCATTCAAAAGCAAGAGCATAGAAGACAGGACGGATGCAAAGACAGAAAAAGCCGGAACAATAATTGTTATAATGGTTATTCTCAATATTGTTACGGTTGGCTACGCAGTTCTATATTACTTTTTCGACATAAGCATAGAACAAGTAATCGGCCCTGTGCTTCGGGATTGGGTTAATTCCATTATGAAAAGTATTCCTCCTAACAATGCTATTAACTCGGGTAAATAAAAATGCCGCAATGGATAAGTTATGGAAAGGGACGTAATTCGTTGAAGCGCAAGAGATTGGAACCTTCGATGCGCTTCACTTACTCAGGACAAGGCGAGTCCTTCGACACTTCGGCAAGCTCAGTATAAACAGGCTCAGGACGGGTATTGAAAAAGCAATGGGAACTTGTTATACTAACAGAAACAGTCTGTTCCCCGCCAGAGGCCCCCGATTACGACATTCGAGGGCAGGCATGCGGGGACAAGCTTTCCCGTTTTAGACAGAGTGTATAATTATTGTTGGGAGAAAATATCATGCCAATGAAAAAGGCTATTCGGGTTGTTATATGCATTTTCTTTATGCTCCAACTCACCGGTTGTATGACAACCACCAAAATGAACCAAATAATGTCTTCTTGGGAGGGCAATCACATCAGCGATCTTATCGCAAGCTGGGGGCCGCCTGCACAGGTTATTGATGATGGAAAAGGAGGGAAAATCTATTGTTATCAATACTCGAGTGCAATCCACATGCCTGGCACCACATCGACATATGGAAACGCCTATACATATGGAAACCAAACGACATTTAATGCATCAACCTATACATCTCCCGGGTATACCATTCCAGTAAATAAGAATCGAATGTTCTGGGTTAATGAGAACGGTATCATATACAGGTGGAGTTGGAAGGGACTGTAAATAAGTCTGTGTTTGGCGTTTTATAGTGAACCACGTAGGGTTCACCATCATAAACCCTACGCGGTTTAGGGTACAGACTGTATAATCATTGTCGGCTGACATGATTAAATGGAGAATACGCGATGGGTGCAATTGACAATGTGAAGGCAGTGGCCAAGCTCGTCAAAGACATTGGCAACATGGAACTCTATCGCCAGATTCTAGATCTCCAAGGTGAAATCATGGAACTTACCCAAGCGAACAGGGAACTCCAAACCAAGGTCACAGAGCTTGAAAACACGCTCACACAGGTCGACCATATGGAATTTAGATCGCCGTTTTACTATATAGAGGGAGATGAGATACCGCATTGCCCTCGGTGCTGGGAAGTGAACAGGCGCGCCGTGCACTATCCAGAGCCGTTCAGAAGTGCAGCAGGTCCACGGTATGACTGCCCGGAATGCAAGACGACCATCATTCATCCCAGAAGCCGAGAATAGGAACAGCCAATAAACTTTTGGAGCGTACGCATCTAAATCCGCGCCGCTGCGATCCATTGCGGCCGGTGAGCTTGGTCGTTATGTGCAAAGGAGAAAAAAATGTCAACACATGGTTTTGATGATTCCGATTGGGAATCTGCGAAAAGGGAAGTTAAGGAAATACTCATCGAACGAGCCAAGATGAGAGGCATGATTCCATATTCGGAACTTGTTGAAAAAATTCGCTCAATCAAAGTAGATGCTCATGATTTAAGGCTATTTCATCTTCTTGGCGAAGTCTCATCGGAAGAAGATGCTAAAGGTCGAGGGATGATAACCGTTATAGTTGTGCATAAACGTGGCGATATGCAGCCTGGCCCTGGCTTTTTTGAACTGGCAGAGCAACTTGGAAGAGATACGTCGAATATTCTTGACTGTTGGATAAAAGAATTGAAAAAGGTTCACGGTTATTGGAGTAATCAATAATTAGCACATAACAAGGTGCTTCACCTGACCACTATTCCGCTTCGCTCACAGAGCTACGCAGGGCAAGCAGCAGACGGAAGATAGAATATACCAGTAATGGTTTTCGGGCTTCAAGAGCACTTTGCGGGCTTAAAACGCGATTTTTAAGTCAAAAACAGCTATTTGCATATTTACAACAAGGCACTGTAAGCCTACCTCGAGGCAAAGTAAGTCCACAGGATGGCTTGCGCCACGTGACCTGAGGCAGATGAAGAATGATTTATCTTTCGGCGGCAGGGACGGAAATAATTTGGAATTGAGAATGCAGAGTTGAGAAATAAAGCCGGAAGGGGAAAATTTCATAGTTTGCAGAAATTTTCCTTATTCATCGGCTTTCCATTTTGCGGGGTCGAGCTTGTAATAGTTTTTGAATTCCTCGTAGAGCCGGGGGCTGTGTTTTTGCATCTGGCGGGGCTTTTCGAAAAAAGCCTCGGTCGCGACGGCAAAAAACTCGGCGGGGTCGGTCGCGCCATAAGGGTCGAGAATCGAATGATGGCAGGCGTGAATGGTGTTGCGAAGTTTTTCGTATTCGGCGCCGAGGACAGCGGCCCAGGTCTTGTACGAGGAAGGACTATCCAGAAGAGGGGCGCCATTGACAGCGCCATCTTCCTGGTCAAGCTGATGGGCAAACTCGTGCAGGACGACGTTGTGTTCATACCGTACGTTGCGGGCGGCGCGGGCGATACTGTCCCAGGCGAGTACGACTGGGCCGTTCCGCCAGGACTCGCCGAGGCGGATGTCTTTGCCTTCGACAATCAGGCCGTCGTGATGGTGTATGCTGTCAACGACGTAGGTGTGGGGATAGACATAGATTGTATTGAGCCTTGGATATAATTTTGTCGGGCGGTTGAGCAGGAGCATACAGGCCTGGGCGGCAATGGTAATTTTGACGGGGTCGGTGATTTGCTGGCCTCGGCAGCCGATGAAGGTTTTTTCGTCGAGGAAGAGATGGATGAGGCCGTGGAGCTGGGTTTTCAAGTCCTGCGGAAGATGGCGATAGAGGGGGATATTTTCTTCGAGCAGGCGCCGCCAGGCGTCGGGGAAAGGCTGGAGGCGAAGGTCCCGGCGCCGTTTGACGCGGAGGATTCTTTTGGCCGCCACGGCGAAAATCAAAACGGCAGCCACAAAAGGAATGATATAGCCTGTCCAGTGTGCGGGGTCTGTCATACGACCGTCCCATGAGGGTTCGTCTCGTTTTAAGGATAGCTCCAACAGCAGGTATGTTATCCCGTATTGGGGACGGCATCAATCCAATTCTTCCATTTGAGAGCACAAAGGGAGTTTCTGCCCTTCGGTCCCGATAAATCGGGATTCAGGACAGGTCCTTCGATAAACCGGGGCGGACGAGTAAAAAAGTGCAACGGCCATCGTCAAAAGCCGATAATATAGTCGTTAGTCGATGGTGGATAGTCAAAAAAGGAACTCAGAACCCAGAACACAGAATAAAAAATTCCCAAATCCACCCCGGCAAGTCGGGAACAACAAAACAAGGACAGAAACAAGAGTTTATGGTTTTGGCAATCTGGCAAAAAATCGTGCAGGGGGTTGAGCATCTGGGGCGGTTCTCCCGCTTCTGCGGCTCGGCCTTCGCGGCGATGGGGGCGTCTATTACGCACCCTAAGACGTATCCGCTGGTCTGGATGCAAATGAATACTATCGGCGTCAAAAGCGTGCCTGTGATTATGGCGACGGGGGCATTTGTGGGTATGATTCTGGCGGTGCAGGCGTACAATCAACTTGCTGCGATGGGGCTGGAAGAGCGGCTGGGGGTGCTGATTAATATCGCGGTGGTCAAGGAGCTTGGGCCGGTGCTGGCGGCGGTGATGCTGGCGGGGCGCGTCGGAGGGGCACTGACGGCGGAACTGGGGACAATGAACGTGACCGAGCAAATCGCCGCGGTGGAAAGTATGGGAACGGACCCGATTAAGTACTTAGTTTCGCCGCGGGTGCTGGCGTGTCTGCTGCTGACGCCGGTGTTGATTATCTATGCCGACCTGCTGGGTATTTTGGGCGGGTACTTCGTGAGCGTGATTCAATTCAAAATCAACAGCGGGGCGTACTGGGATTACAGCGCGACAGGCGTGGAAATGTGGGACGTGGCCACCGGCATTCTCAAGGGATTCTTTTTCGGCGGCGCCATCGCGCTAATCAGTTGTTATAAGGGTTTTACCTGTCGGGAAGGGGCACAGGGCGTCGGCGAGGCCTGTACGGAGGCGTTTGTGGGGTGCTTTATCTCCATCCTGGCGCTGAATTATATCTTTGCGGTGATCCTCGATGCGGTTTATAAAACCTTCTGGCCGCTGCGGCCGCTGATTTAGGAGGGAAAGGATTGATCCGAAGTGAAGTTCATCCTGAGCAGGGAATTCTGGTAACCAAAAATCTGACGAAGATTTTCGGCGAGCGGGTGGCGCTGGATAATGTATCCGCAGCGATTGAACAGGGCAAAACGACGGCCATCATCGGGCAAAGCGGCTGTGGCAAAACGGTTTTTATGAAACACCTGATCGTTCTGGAGCGGCCCACCGAAGGCGAGGTCTTCTTCAGAGGACGGCGAATCGACCGTCTCGGCAATCACGAGCTGGTCGGTATCCGCACGCATTTTGGATTTTGTTTCCAGATGGGAGCATTATTCGACAGTCTGACGGTGTATGAAAACATTATCTTTCCCATTCAGCAGCATCGCAAAATTACCGACTTCAAGGCGCTTGGCGAGCTGGTCAAACACAAACTGGCGCTGGTGGGAATGGACGGCTATCAGCATCAGTACCCGGCGAATCTGTCCGGCGGACAGAAGAAACGGGTGGCCCTGGCCCGCGCCATCGCGCTGAATCCGGAAGTGATTCTCTACGACGAACCCACCACAGGCCTGGACCCCGTCACCTCCGACATCATCAATGAGTTGATTATCAAGCTCCAGAAAGAATTGCAGATTACCAGCGTCGTCGTCACGCACGATATGAAAAGCGCCTATAAAATCGCCGACCGCATCATTATGCTTCATCACGGCAAAATGGTCGCCGACGGCGATGCCGAGCATATCCGCAATCATCCCAGCGAAATCGTCCGCCAGTTCATTGAAGGCCGCGTCAGCGAAGCCGACCTGGCGGCACTGCGTCTGGGCGGGACTAAATTCCCCACTCAGTTTCAGCCTGAAGACTTCACCGGCTCCTAAATGAAGTTCCACAGGCCAACGCAAACTCTCAAGAAAACAGCCGCATTATGTCGATAAGTCCTGTAAAGAGGACAAGTTGCCCGAAATAGAAAATCGCAAAAACAGGAAGCCGACAGCGTAAGCGACCGGACAAAAAACTGTTAAGGAGACATATTAATGTTTCAGTTCTTGCTTGCCGCGGCGGAAACGACGTCCCAAACCGCCTCCCAGGCCGGCGAAAAAGTACAAATTGTCCCCCTTGATTTTGTCTGGGAGCAGATTACCAGCCTCACCTGGCTCCAGGCCGTGGTCGGAATCTCCTTCGGAATGGTTTATCTCCTGTACGGCTGGCGGATTTTCCGCATCCTCGTCGTCATCTGTTTTGCCTTTGCGGGCATGTACCTCGGAATCCTTGCAGGCCAGCGCCTCAACAATAGCAATGGAGAATTATGGTGCGGCGTCATCGGCGTCTGCGCGATGGCGGTTTTGTCGATGAGTCTCATTAAATGGGGCGTTTCCATACTCGGCGCCGCCGCCGGCGGCATTCTCACTGGCGGACTCTGGTACGCCTTTGGCTTGCCGCAGGAATATATGTGGGCCGGCGCCGTCATCGGCGTCGTGGCCGGCGGACTGATGTCCTTTATCCTCCTCAAAATTTCTGTGATGTTGTTCACCAGTCTTGGCGGCTCAGTTATCCTCGCCGTTAATTTCCTGGCCCTGCTGCATCAGTATCAGACTAAGGTGATGATTCCGCCGACCGACAACATCCACGAAATGATGTTCAGCAAGACCTGGTTTCTGCCGCTGATAATCATTGTCCCCACTATCATCGGGATGATTGTCCAGAACAAGCTCATCAAAAAATCCAGCGAATGGGACTTCTGAAAATTAAAAGTAAAAAATAGAAAGGTAAAAATAAAGAGTCCCGACGAAGTTGGGATGCTGTTTTACTATTTCTATTTTCACGATTACGGATTACAGGTCTGGCACGGTCGTCGGCCTGCCGAAATCGCCTCCCCCCGCGTGGCATAGATGATTTTCTTATCGTCCTGAATCCGCTTGGCGTGCGGACAAGTCGGCTTATGAAACACCTTGCCGGTTTTGGAGGCGACAAACCCTTCCACGGCAGGCGTGGAATCATTGGAATTACCGGCCGCGGTTGACGGCTGTACAGCGGATGAATTCGCCGAAGCGCCGGCGGCGGTTTTGGGAACAATCAATTTCTTCGCATAGCCTTTATCCACCAGCATTTGGCCCAGGTCCTGTCCATTCATTTCCACATCCGCTACGAGGCAAAAAGCCTCCCCCCGCTGAATATGATTCAGCAAAACTTTGGTTTGGGCGGGTTGATTTGGCTCAGCGGCTTGCGGATTTTGACTCAACGCCGCGTTAAGCGTTTCAAGGATAAATTGCCTTGCCGACAGACCAAACGTCTGTTTCGGGTCAAGCCCCCGAATCTGTACGGGCATTTCCTTGCCGATGATTGCGGGCCAATCCCGAATATCACAGATAATCCGGCATTGCGAATCAACGCGCAGGACCTTCTCCACGACCGCCTGGCCATAATCGGCAGGGGACGCGGATGGAGACGGTTCTTCGCACAAAGCCATTGGGCAAATACATAAAACCAGCGTCAGCAGAAAAGTGAATATGCAATGTTGTCGGCTCATTTTGACCTCCTGAATAGTTCCCTTAAGTATATAACGGCAGGACACTATACACAAAGAAAGCAGGGCTTTCCAGAAGGATTTGTCTGAGTAAAAAGCGACCGGCGAGTATGCTTATTTTTTGTTTTTGAGGTAGTTGTTGATGGCGGCGGCGGCGACGCGGCCCTGACCCATCGCCAAAATCACCGTCGCCGCTCCCAGCACAATATCCCCGCCGGCATATACGCCTTCGAGACTGGTTTTACAATTGTCATCGACGATGATATTGCCCCATTTGTTGAATTGCAGGCTGGGCGTGGTTTGCTGCAATAGCGGATTTGCGCCATTGCCGATGGCAACAATGACGGTATCAACATCGAGCGTAAATTCGCTGCCGGGGATTTCAACCGGTCTGCGGCGTCCGGATTCATCCGGTTCGCCGAGTTCGTAGCGCAGATTTTCAATGCCGACGACATACCCCTTATCGTCGCCGAGTATGCGTTTTGGATTTTGCAGCGTGCAGAAAATGACGCCTTCTTCCTTGGCGTGGTGGACTTCCTCGACGCGGGCGGGCATTTCGACTTCGCTTCGCCGATAGACCAGATAAACCTTTTCGGCTCCGAGCCGCACGGCCATTCGGGCCGAGTCCATCGCGACATTGCCGCCGCCCAGCACCGCCACTTTTTTGCTGATGGCAATGGGCGTATCGGCGCCTTTGCCGAAGGCATACGCCTTCATCAGGTTGGCGCGGGTGAGATATTCGTTTGCGCTATACACGCCGACGAGATGTTCGCCGGGGATGTTCATAAATTTCGGCAATCCCGCCCCGACGCCGATATAGACGGCGTCGAAGCCGTCTTCCTTCATCAGTTCGTCGATGGTGCGGGTTCTGCCGACGATGAAATTGCAGACGATTTTGACGCCCATTTTCTCCAGCACGTCAATTTCCTCTTGTACAATAGCTTTAGGCAGACGAAATTCGGGGATACCATAGACCATCACGCCGCCGGGTTTGTGGAATGCCTCGAGAATTGTGACGTCGTGGCCTTCGCGGCGGGTATCGGCAGCGGCGACAATACTGCCGGGGCCGGAACCGATGACGGCGATTTTTTTGCCGGTGGCGGGGGCGACAGCGGGAATGTTGATGCCATTCTTAGCCAAATCGGCGACATAACGTTCCAGTCTGCCGATGGAGACGCTCATCGCGACGTCTTTGTATTTTTTGCCTACCGTACATTTTTCCTGGCACTGGACTTCCTGCGGACAGACCCGTCCGCAAACGGCGGGCAGAAGCGAGTTTTCCTTGATAATGAAAAGGGCTTTGCCAAATTCGCCATCGACAATGGCGGCGATGAAATCCCGAATCTGAATCCGCACGGGACAGCCTTCCACACACGGCGCCGTGGGGCATTGCAGGCAGCGCAGGGCTTCCAGATGCGCCTGCGTTTCAGTATATCCGAGAGCCACTTCCCTGACGTTGCTTCGACGGGACTTCTCATCCTGAGTGGGCATATTCTGCGGCCCAATGGCGTACCTGTCTTTGACCTTCAATTCGCCTTTGGCCTTTTTGTCCAGCATTTCCTGCAATAACTTTTTTCCGTCCACGGTTGTTCTCAATCATCAATCGAAAAACTTGTCCTGAGCCTGTCGAAGGGTCGTCAATTATTTCAATCCAATCTTGCACTGGTGCTGCTGATATTGTTCCATCGCCTGTTTTTCGAGGTCTTTGTAGGCGTTCATTCGTCTGATCATCTGTTCAAAATTAACCTGATGACCGTCAAATTCCGGGCCATCGACGCAGACGAATTTAGTTTTGCCGCCGACCTCGACGCGGCATCCGCCGCACATCCCCGTGCCGTCCACCATAATGGTATTGAGCGACACCTGTGTGGGGACATTGTATTTCTTTGTCGTCTCGCAGCAGAATTTCATCATCACGGCAGGGCCGATGGCGACGGCCAGGTTGGGTTTTGGAGTACGCTGACAGATTTTCTCGAGCGGCTGTGTGACGAGGGCCTTTTGGCCATACGAGCCGTCGTCGGTGACGATAATCAGCTCGTCGCTGATAGTTTTGAAATCGTCTTCGAGAATCAGCAATTCCCTGGTTCTTGCGCCGAGGATGCCGATGATTTTATTTCCGGCGTCTTTCATCGCCGTCGCGATGGGTAAAAGCGGCGCGATGCCGATGCCGCCGCCGACACAGACGACCATCCCGAATTTTTCGATGTGAGTGGGTCGTCCCAGCGGTCCTGCGATATAGCCGAGCGATTGACCAGTCCCCAAATTGGCCAGTTGTGCGGTAGTCTTGCCGACGCGCTGAAAAATCAGCCGGATGGTACTCTGATTTTTGTCCGCCCCGGCAATGGTCAACGGGATTCGTTCGCCGGCGTCGAGCTCGGGCGAGACGATAACAAACTGCCCGGCTTTTTGCGCCCGCGCTACCAGAGGGGCTTCGACATCCATCAGAAAGACATTTTCCGACAGTTGTTTTTTCAATACAATTTTATACACAACCTGTCTCTTGGCTATAACATTCGCAAAAACGCGGCCATTGTATCCAAACCTGAGACGATTTCCATACCTTATATTAACAAATTTGGTGTAGAATGAAGTGTCAATTCCCGCTAATAGAAAGTGCAATTTTTTCTAATAGTGTTATCTGGTTCTTGTTTAACTGTACGAACCGGAACCTGCGGGAGAGGCGAAGTGGACAAAAGAAAGATTGAATTACAGGCCCCGGCCAAAGACGTTGCGACGGCGATTGCGGCGATTCAGTGCGGGGCGGATGCCGTCTATATCGGCGCCCCGCGTTTTGGCGCACGGGAAGCGGCGGCAAACAGTATCGAAGCCGTCAGTCAGGTCGTCGAATTTGCACATCCGTATTATGTGAGGGTCTATGTCGCGCTCAATACGCTGCTGTATGACAAAGAACTGCCTGTCGCCGAAAAAATGATTCATCGGCTGTATGAAATCGGCGCTGATGGACTGATTATCCAAGATACGGGGCTGCTCGAGCTGGATTTGCCGCCGATACCGCTGATTGCCAGTACGCAGATGAATAACGCGACGCCGGAAAAGGTAAAGTTTCTGGAAGACGTGGGATTTTCGCGTGTGATTCTGGCGCGGGAGCTGACACTGGAACAGATTCGGGAAATCCGCAGGCGAACCACCATTGAACTGGAATGCTTTATTCACGGGGCGCTGTGCGTAGGGGCAAGCGGGCAGTGCTATATGAGTTATTCCATCGGCGGACGCAGCGGCAATCGAGGCGTCTGCGCCCAGCCATGCCGGAGGTTGTACACGCTGAAGGATAAATCCGGCGATGTTATTGTGAAGGAGCGGTATCTGCTGTCGCTAAAGGATTTGAATTTGTCGGAGCATTTGGAAGAGCTGATTGACGCGGGGGTCTGCGCATTCAAAATTGAAGGGCGCTTGAAGGAAACACCTTATGTGGCTAACACCGTCGGATTTTATCGACAAAAATTAGACGCAATCCTGGCTGAAAAAGGATTGCAAAAAAGCTCATCGGGGCGGGTGCAACTGAATTTTACGCCGGATTTGTATAAAACGTTCAACCGCGGCTATACCGACTACGGCATTACGGGCCGGTGCAAAGAGATGGGGTCGGTGGATACGCCTAAATCCATCGGTGAATTTGTCGGTATTGCGGCGAAGGTGGATAAAAACGGTTTTCTGCTTGACGGCAATATCGAACTGCATAACGGTGATGGGATTTGTTTTTTTGACGCGCAAAACAACCTGGCTGGGACAACCGTCAATGGCGTCGAAGGTCGTAAGATACGCCCGCAAAAAATCGACGGCATCCGCGAAGGAATGAAAATCTATCGCAACTATGACCACGAGTTTAATAAGCTGCTGGAGAAAAATCCAGCACAGCGAAAGATTGCGGTTTCACTGGTTCTGTGCGATACGGCGGACGGCGCAGCGGTGATTGCAAAAGATTCCGACGGCAATGAAGCAACCGTCGGGGTTAAAACGGAAAAGAAGATTGCACAGAAGAAAAACGCGGCCAAAGAAACCATCGCCGCGCAACTGCAAAAGCTGGGCGATACGATTTTTGAGACTGCGGGCGTGAATATTGAAACCGGCCGGATTTATTTCTTTCCTGTTTCGACGCTGAATAAGCTCAGGCGCGAGGTTGTACGGGAACTGCTGGAAGTGCGCGAAATGAATCGGCCAAGCAAGCAAGGCGGTGCGGTGCGAAATGCCGTGCCGTATCCGGAAAAGCAGTTGAGCTATCTGGGCAATGTGCTCAACGACAAGGCGCAGGCGTTTTATCATCGCCACGGCGTCGAAACGATGGAGCCAGCGGCGGAATCGGGGCTGGATTTGCGCGGACGGGTGGTGATGACGACCAAACAGTGCCTTCGGCGCCAACTGGGATTATGCGAAAGGAAAGGAACAAAAAACACCGCGGAAACGATGATACTGGAAGACGAAAACGGCAGACAATTTAACATCGAATTTTACTGCGGCGTATGCGGAATGACGATTTATCGGCAAGCCGATAAATAAGTTAAAAATCAAATGGTCGCCGGAACCCCAAAAATAGTTTGAGTGTACGGCTGTTGTTTTATACGATGCCCGCCGATAAGGAAAAAATGAAATTCACAAGCAAATGTTTGAATGAGGTGCGTCTGTGTTTTTGATCAAACCCAGCGCCAAATGGAAAATCTCAAACGTCTATCCATCGCTTTATGTGTTTCTGGCTGTCGTCGCCGTGTTTATAACAACAGGTTGTCAGACGCATACCTTTGTCATCGGCGACAGGGATTTTCTGCTGGACGGCAAACCTTTGCAAATCCGCTGCGGCGATATTCACCTGGCCCAAGCATCTTGATAACCTCCAGCATAGATTATGTTTCTGTGTTGGAATCTCGGCACCAAGAGGCAAAACACATCAAAAACACTCTGTATTGCCGCTACAGTCTCCCTTTATGGGCGATTTTCGCAATAAGTTCCGGAGACTATCCGTCTGTACCATTGAAAATCGGACCGATTCGTGAAAATCAATGTATCACTCTGGAAAGGAAATACGTATGTTCAGAAAAATCATACTCCCGCTGATTTTGCTTGTCGCGCTGCTGAGCTGGGCGATAGCAAAAGAAGGCACATGGGGAAAAGAAGCCCCTAAAAACGAAAAGGAAGTAAAAACCCCGGCAGTGCGATTTAACCGCTGGCTGAATGAATTTACCGCAGCGTACGAACATCGCGACGGCGAAAAAATGGGGCAGTTGATTAAAAAGTTTGAAGAGGCGGAAAAAGATTTGCCCGCAATGCCTCGCATCGAGAAATGGCTGGCCAACGTCAAACAGACCTATCAGGATGAGGACATCCAAAAAATGGGCAGACTGCTGGACAATGCCCGGCGGCTTCGCGAGAGAATCAGAGAACGTTTCCAACAGAACGCGGACAGACGATGGGGCGAAAATGCAGAAGGCTTTCGTCCTGAAGGCCCACAGGCCCGCGGCCTCGGCGGCCGGTTTCAGGAACGTATGTTTGAAAGACCGCGGTACTTCGATGCGCAGCCGTTTGAACCGCAAGGCGATTATGGTCTTGACCGCCCGCATGGATTTCATCCACGTGCCGGGATGCCTGAAGGCAGACTGTTTGAAAGACAATATCCAGAATATCGTTTCGACGCACAGCGCCCGATGCGGCCGGAGTGGAGAGCGTGGCGTTTCGCCCCGCGTGAACCGATGAAATACGGTCAAATGCCCCCGCGGCGCGGAGATGAATTCGGACGACCTGATTTTGCACCGCGACCTCAAGGAAGAATGGAACGGCCGGGATTTGGTCCGGGACCTATGGCCCGCGGAGAATTTAGTCGGCCTGATTTGGGGCCTGCGCCGCAAGGGCCGATGGGCGAGCGTTTTGCCCCGCCGATGCGTCCGCAATTTGACCGCCGATATTATGACGGCCAGGACTCCCGTCGCGGGTGGCAGCAGCGCGACAGAGTCGTACCGAGAGATTTCTGGGATTAACGACAATGCCTGACCGGAGAGTTTTTACCAACTAAAGCCGAACTTTTGCAAAGGAGTTGGCTTCTTTGTGCACTTCTTGCTGTTCACATCACAAATAGTAGGCGTTCTTTGTCGTGAATCCCTTATGTCTCAAAAAAAACGGAATTTTCTTCTTGATGGTCGTATCGAGCTGATATAAATAGGAAGGAAGATGAGATTATTTGTCTTGAAAATCTAACTTTAATTTTAAGGAGAAAATTATGAACAGCAAATTTGCAGTACTTTGTTTAGTCGTGGCGTTTGTGGGAACAAGCGCCTTTGCGGTGGGCTTCATCGGCGCACCGACAGCGGATTTGGGTAAGGGGCAATGGGGAATAGGGGCCAATTACTCTTATTCCAGCCAGGACCTCGATAAGGAATCCCTGAAAGTTACCTGGAATGAGTATCTCGCAGGCGTATGGGATGATGGAGGCACAGATAAAGCCAAAATCACGCTCAAAGATTTTAATGTGCACCGATATTATGCCACCCTTAGTTATGGCGTTGAGGACTGGTGGACGATCTACGCTCAATTGGGCTTGACAGATGTAAAAACGAACGCCGAAAGGGATTGGGGTGGCGGCGATATCGACAAATGGGGTATGAATTTTGACAACGATTTTGCATGGGGTTTGGGTACCAAGATAACATTCGCCAAGCAGGATAAAATCGACTGGGGCGCCACCCTGCAGATGAATTGGATGAACACCAACTGGAAAACCTCTGGGGACGATGCGTCTTATGGGCGGACTGACTCCGTGGATATTGATACTTACGATATAGTGCTCGCGGTTGGTCCTACTATCGATATGGGCGGCTGGAAACTCTATGGCGGACCTTATTACCAATATCTGTCTTGTGACTATAATGAGAAATGGGTGGATTATCTGATAAGCGATCCGACTACGAAGCAAACCGGGAAAGACACTGCCGACATTAGCAATAATGAATTTGGCGGCTATATCGGCGCCACGTTTGATATCGCGTCAAACTGCTCGGCGGGGGTTGAATACTCCAACAATTTCAGCGATAGTTGGGGGCTGGGAACCAGCATCACCTTTAAGTTTTAAGATCACACACGTGTAAATTGAACCTTTTGGGAACCGTGACGAAAAAGTTGCGGTTCCCTTTTTTTTGAAACAAAAACACCGCGATTCCAATACATTGGAAATGCGGTACAGGCGTCGAATAACATCATAAATAATTACATATTTTGATTTGTAATAAGCTCGCTTTTTTCCGCCCGGCGGCGGGCCGGGGCCCGTCAGATTATTGCACGGTTTGCAGGAATACACACAGGTCTTGAACTGTCGCGGCCCCATAGAATGTTTCCCTCAAAAAATCGGCTGTCAAACACAGAAAACGACCCTCATTACTCAAAATATAAGAAATAAAAAAGGCCCGTGGAGAAACGACAAAGAAAAACGTTCTCATTTGGGCCTTCGGCGGGTCATGTCCGTTCTTGAAGTTCATCGGCGGGTTCTTCAGACTCCGCATAAAACAAACACCATAAACTCGCATAATAATCCCCCCAAAACAGTTTAATCATTACAGTCTCATAATGACATTTATAATGATGTTCACTGAATCAAATGGTCTTTTTTAGCTTGCCGGTGGTCCACGGCCCGCTTCCACCGCCTCGTAGTAATGTCTTTCGTGTGGTCTCATTTTTCCCCCCAAACGGATGCCTCACTTCTATAGAGGGGAGTATATCAGAACAGGGGTTTTGCTTCAATGATATGTTAAGGAAATTTTAAGATGTTGTACGTTTTTCGTTAAAATATGCGGTCTTCGCTGAAATTTTAACACATTACGAGACTATCACGATTTTGCAGCCTTAAATTTCTTCTGATTTTTTTATCTTACGGCATATCTTCCGGGTACATAAACCCCGGCATTCGACGCACCCTGCCCTCGGCATCCACGCAGGCCAGAATTGAGGTCCCTTCAGCCAGAACAACGCCCGTATCTTTGCGCTTCAGTACGTAGGTGTGTTCCACACGGGCACTGGTGATATGGGTGCAGGTGGTGGTCAGTTCCAGCATTTCATCATAGAACGCCGGGCGTTTGTATCTACAGGTCAATTCCGCCACGACAAAATATACGCCGGCTTTTTCAAGGTCGCTGTAGGCCAGGCCGTTGACCCGCAGCAGTTCCGTGCGGCCCATCTCAAACCACGCCGGATAAACCGTATGATGCACCACGCCGGCCTGGTCGGTCTCGACATAACGGGGAACGATCTGGATGGTGTGCTCCTGAATCCTCGTACAGGGCGGAAAGTCCATCGGTTTCATCTGATATTCGTCGCTTCGCGGTTTGACTCGCATAGATTCTTCCTGTCCCACAGTTTATAATCCTTCGCAACACTTCGGTCAGGGTATCACAATCACTATGGTTTTCAATACCCGGATGGAAAATTTATTGCCGAGCGCCAGATGGGTTCTATAATACTGTCTCTGAAATCGCCCAAAGGATTTTTTCATGGAACGCTGGACAATACAGAAACTTCTTAACTGGATTACGGATTTCCTGACGCAAAAAGGTATCGACAGTCCGCGACTGTCGGCGGAATTGCTGCTGACATACGCGCTGGGGCTGTCGCGAATCGAGCTATATACGCTATTCGACCGGCAGGTGGAACCGAAAAAACTGGAAGTCCTGCGCGGGCTGGTCAAACGCTGCGGCCAACACGAACCAGCGGCGTACCTCGTGGGGCGATGTGAGTTTTATTCGCTGCCGCTAAAGATTACACGCGACTGTCTGATTCCAAGACCTGAAACCGAATTGCTGGTCGAGCGGGCGATTGAGTTTTTGCGCAGGCGCACAGGAACGCAACAGGTACTGGACTTGTGCACCGGCAGCGGATGTATTGCCGCGGCCATTGCGAAAAATCATAAAGACTGCACCGTCGTCGCCACCGATATCTGCGATAAAGCGCTGGCGGTTGCGGCTCAAAATGCGTCGTCCCTGAAACTGAACGAAAGAGTCAAACTGCTGTGCGGAGATTTATTCGACCCGATTATTGAAGGTCTGGATGAGGCGAAGTTTGACTTGATTGTCTGCAATCCGCCGTATGTCAGCGACGCGGAATTTGAAAAACTCGACAAAACCGTCAAAGACTATGAGCCGAGACGCGCCCTGTACGGCGGCACAGACGGGCTGGATACCTATCGGCGAATTAATTTCAGCGTCGGCGATTTTCTCAAAGCCGACGGCGCCCTGATGCTGGAAATCGGTTATGCCCAGGGAAAAGCGGTACAGGCATTGCTTGAATCGACAGGGTTATTTGGAAGTATCCAGCTCGAAAAAGACCCGGCCAAAAACGACCGTGTGGTTATCGCAAAACGAGAACCCCCAAAAAATTAAAAAGGCTTATCCCAACGGCTGGTAAAACAAAACAGCAATAAACAATGGCTTGAACAGGTAAAAACGCGAAACGGTATGCCTTGTTTCACAAAAGAAAAAGCCCTTTTAATGCTTGCCTTCTTATTCCAAAACTGGTAAAATTGCGGTGTATAAATGTGCGTATGGAAATTATAAACTGAAAGCCATAAACGACAATGGTGCACGTCAAAGAACCGACAAAATACAATTCTATTTTCACCATTGGTCACAGCAATGCCGATCTCGAAGATATTATTACGCTTCTTAAAAAATATCATATACAGGTATTAGTTGATATTCGGAGCACTCCCTATAGTAAATATGTGCCACAAGCCAATAGAGAAATAATTGACTGTCGTGCTGAAAAAGAGGGGATTAAGTATGTTTTTATGGGTGAATTATTAGGGGGAAAATCAAAAGGAACGGCAATAAAACATGACGAACTGGACAACCCTGATTACTCCGGTTTGGCAAATACCGATCATTTTCAGGAAGGATTACACCGCCTGCTGGAAGGAGCACATAAATATACTGTATGCATAATGTGCAGCGAAGAAGATCCCTCACGATGTCACCGGGGTCTGTTGGTCTCGCGAGAACTTGTCAAAATGGGCGTCGAAATCCGGCACATCCGCCATAATGGGGTTATCGAGTCACAAGACGCCCTTGAACAAAAAATTGCCCCCATTCAAAGAACTCTTTTTGCTATGTAAACCTATGAAGTTATTCACTATCGGATTTAAAGGGCGTTCCGCCAGTGACTTTTTTACCACGTTAAAAAAGAACGGCATCCAGAAACTAATCGATGTCCGACGAAAAAATATTTCGCAGTTATCCGGTTTCACCAAGGGGCTGGATTTGAAGTTTTTCCTTGAAGAATGTTTCGGCATTTCCTATGAACATCGTCCCGATTTTGGCCCTTCTGAGGAGCTTTTGGATAATTACAGAAAACAACTCGGTTCCAAAAAAAAAGATGCGGCTGCTTGGTTTTTTTACGTCAGCCAGTTTCAAAAAGAAGTTTTATCGCAGCCAATTACCGAACAGTTTCAAAAATCCACCGAGAATTATGATTGTGTGTGCCTGCTTTGTTCAGAAGAAAAAACAGACTATTGCCATCGACGCTTATTGGCGGAACATTTCAAGAACCATTTAACCAATATTGAGATTTACCATCTATAAGAGCTTGTGAAATGACGGATCTTGTTATTTTGGCAGTAAGTCGTCTTAGTTCCGGTGTTTGTGTCGCCGGGATGACAAAAGAAGGGATATGGATCAGACCAACACGACCTAATTCTAATGATTCCTGGCGACAATTGGAATATGATGACTGCTATGACGCAAAGAAACGGTGGATTGTTTGCAAAGGAAATATTGTCAAAATAGACCTTTTAAAACCCATTCCTCAAGACAATCATTCAGAAGATTGGCAAATCGGAAAAGGAAGACCAGAACTTATTGAAAAACTATCAGAAACAGAATATAAAAATTTTTGTGTCACGCATTCAGAAAATGCCATTAAAGAAATCGAAGACAAAAATGCGCACCGCTCTCTGATTTTGATCCATCCTACCATGCGAAACTTCAGCTTTGCCACAGAAAGGTCATGGGAAGGAGACGAGAAATATAGACCTCGTTGTTCTTTTGCTTTTGAGGGTCGGCGTTTTCCCAACGTAGTTGTTTCTGATGCAGAATGGAGAGGGTACGGACGCAAAAAACTGCGGTCAAATCAGACTGCGATGAAAGCTTCAGAAGTCTTCCAAGAGATGAATGTTCAGGATTGTTGGCTCACTCTCGGAAAAAATCAGATCGACTCCAACATTTATTGGCTGGTTGTCGGTATTCATTTGTTTCCGACAAAACACTTTGAAATGGATTTGCTCTGTAGAAACCTTTGCTTTTCAGACCCCGAAGGGGTCACGAAGTATAATAGCCGGGGGCGTAAGCCCCCGGAAAGAAGGTTATCCGTCCTTCTTTAAGCCCCGAAGGGGCGACAGAATTTGAACTTTTCTACAGAGCAAAATGGATTTTCAAAGAATATAAATCTCCTTAACCATAAGCGATACCATTATTACAACTCTGCGGGCCAAAATTGCAGACATTGACTATACCAAATAATCTTTCTTTCGTCCACAATAAACATTCAAAACAATTGGGCGACACGATTCCAGTAGATGCAGAAAAAACGGCGTCGCGGGTACGACGCCGTTTTGAAGTACAACAACATCGGGCGGTTATGTCCCGCTGAACAAACAGTTATTTTGGTTTTTCGCCGCCGGCCTTCAAACTCTGAATTTCAGCTTCGAGCTGTTTAATCCGCCCTTCTTTTTCTTTGCTTTTAGCGTTTTCTTTTTCCAACATAGTGCGGATAGCCCCTAGCGCTTGGGTTTGGGCTTCTTGGTCCTTTTTCCTCATCTCGGCTATTTTGACTTCCATCTCAGCGACCTTTTTGTTGGCCGCATTTACATCCGTCTGAGCCTTGTTCACTTGTGCCTTCAGGGCGGTGTTTTCATTTTGACAATTGACCAATTGTGCATTCTCACAGCCGCAGAGAACGAGCAGGCTTATCATGACCGCCGCAACCACCAGTTTTTTCATCGTTCAATCCTTTCACAAAAAATCCCACGTTTTCTGTTTTGTCAATCCGTTGAGGTCTTATTGTACCGCGGGCAGGACTTTATCCGCAAGGGCCTGGAGCGGAGTATTTTTCTCCACTGGACACAGGCGGAAGCGGTATTCGTATGTTTTCCCGGCTTCGAGACGATATTCCTTATGCGGTCTGGCGCCCCAGCTATTGTCGCCGCCGACGCCGGGCTGGCCGCAGTCGATGTTGACCGTAATAGTATCTCGCTTGGGCAGTTCATACGGATGCCGGGCGATTTCCATATCCTGCATCGTGCAATACCAGGCGCTGGTATAAATCATCGGCAGGCCGACCGCCATAAGACCAACGCCTTTTTTATCCGTCCAGCAGACCCACTGCGTATCGGCCTTGTTGCCGACTTCCTGCGGACGAATATACTCCACCGCCGGAGAATAAACGTCTTCGCTGTACAGGCCTACCGCATAGCCGGTCTTACGGTCGGCGTAGGATTCTTCGGGCCCGCGGCCGTACCAGGTCATCTTGTCATACGCGCCCGGAATCTGCGCCTGCATTCCAAACCGCATCATAAACGGTAAACCGGCAGCGACATCGACTTTGTTTTCCACGATGATATCGCCGCTGCCATAAACCAGATAACGAACCCGTTCGGCGCTGTCTTTGGCGGCCAGTTTTGCGGTAATCACCACCTCGACAACCTGCGGATTGATTTGTCTGCCGACGGCACTTTCGATTTGCCCTTTGGCAAAGGCGTGTTTCCAGATGCCGTTGTTCTTGACCATCTTGTAGCCGTCGTCATTGTCGGTGGATGCCCTCCAGAAGTTGGGCGCCAGGGGACCTGCCAGTATTGCCTCGCCTTTATACGTCCAGGATTCCAGCGCGCCGACAGACTTGTTAAACACCACCGTGAAATCGCCGCCACTGACGGTAATAGTTTTTTCACTGCTTTTGAGTTTGACCTTATCCATTGAATCCAGTTTTGCCGTTTCAATCGCCGGGGCCTCAAACGGCATCGCAAACTGGTCCCAGGCGACAACATATCCCTTGTCGGCCCAGAGGGTCTTTTCCTTCAGGGCAAAGAGCACTTTTAATTGATAATCCGCCCCTGCTTTCGCCCTGACTTTTTCCAGCGGAATCGTCACTTCTTTTATTTGCTGCGGGGCGATATCGAGATTTCCGAGAGAACCTTTCTGGATGACGTTTCCATTTTCCGCCAGTTCCCATGTCGCCTCGGCGAAATTGGCGTTCAGGAAGAAGTATTTGTTTTTAACATTGACTTTGCCGGCGGCCAAGTCCACTGGAACAATTTTGATGTTCTGATAGACCTTTTTGACTTCCATCAAATGCGGATGTATCTTGCGGTCGGGCAAAATCAGGCCGTTGCAGCAGAAATTATTGTCGTTGGGGTAATCGCCCCAGTCGCCGCCGTAGGCCCAGAAGGTCGTATCAATATTGCGAGTTTGTATATCATCCGCTTTCATATCCAGCACCAGTACACAGGACTTATCCGGCACCGCGTTGAGCTGATTCAGTTTCTCCGCCGGCAGGGCCTTATTATAAACACGCACCGGCCCCAGTAATCCCTTAAATACGCGGTCTGGACGGTCGGCGTTGCGCCAGATGTGTTCGCTGTCGCGTCCAATCATCGGCACAAACGCGTTGGACGGAATCTCGCCCTGCCAGTCTTTAGCGGCGACCTCCTTGCCGTCGATATACAGCCGCAGAGCTTTCCCGTCATAGCTTCCCGCGGTATGGTGCCAGTGACCGACCCAGTTGGCCGGCAGGGGACAAGTCACGTTCTGCCAGGCCTTGCCGTCAAAAATATAGAACTCCAGCAGTTGTTCGCTGCCGCCGACTTTCAGGGCATACTGGGAATCGCCTTTACCGACAATCGGCCCGTGGGTATTCATTTTGTCGGGCCTGACCCAGGCTTCCAGCGTAATTTCTTTTCCGGTGATGTTCAAACTGTTGGTGTCGCGCAGGGCCATAAATCCTTTGACGGCTTTGCGCCCGCTCATTCCATTGACGATTTCGCCGAAAACTTTCGCGTCGTTGCCCAGCCCGCTTTTATCTCTAATCGTGATGACCGGCTCGGCATTTTTACGCAGGCCCTGATCCACCCAGTCCCAGATGGATGCGCCCTGAAGATACTTATGACTTTCAATGACGTCCCAGTAATCCTGCAGGTTGCCTTCGCTGTTGCCCATCGCGTGGGCATACTCGCACATAATCAACGGGCGAGTCTGCGGGCGGGAGGCGTATTGGACAAGACGTTCAATAGGTGCATACATCGGACAGATAATATCCGTGTGCGCCCGTTCGCCGGCCCCTTCGTAATGGACGGGTCGAGACGGGTCGCGCTGTTTAATCCATTGACTATCGGCCACGAAGTTCGGGCCGTCGCCGGCTTCATTCCCCAGCGACCAGATGATGACGCACGGATGGTTTTTGTCCCGTTCCACCATCCGCTGTGTACGATCCAGATGGGCCCCGGCCCAGTCGGGGTTCTTGGCCAGACTTTCTCTGCCGTAACCCATTCCGTGCGATTCGATGTTGGCCTCGTCGATGATATACAGGCCGTACTGGTCGCACAGGTCGTACCATTCCGGGCAATCCGGGTAATGACATGTCCGGACAGTGTTGATATTATGCTGCTTCATCAATTTAATATCCTGTATCATCGACTCCATCGAAACATAATGGCCGGTGTCCGGGTCAAATTCGTGGCGATCGACACCCTTGACGTAAATGGGTTTGCCATTAACCAGCAATTGACCATCCTTGATTTGGATTTTGCGAAAGCCGACCTTGCAGGACAAAGCTTCCAGTGTTTTGCCGGCTTTGTCGGACAGCGTAATGACCAGCGTGTAGAGATTCGGAATTTCCGCTGACCACAGGGCCGGTTTTTCCACCCTGACCGCCGGGCTTTGCAGTTCGTTCAGTCCGGGTTTGACCGTGATAGTACCGGTTTTAATAGTGGTGACGGCTTTGCCATCGGCATCAAGCAACTCCGCCTGAACAACGCAGGACTTGTCACTTCCGGCAAAGTTGACCAATTGCATCTCCAGCCCCAGCTCGGCGTCGGCATATTGACCATCAAGGTTGGTCTTGACATAGTAATCGCGGATATGCACCTGAGGGACCGAATATAAAAACACATCGCGGTAAATGCCGCTGAGTCGATAGAAGTCCTGGTCTTCAAGGTAAGAACCGTCGCTGTATTGATAGACTTCCGCAGCCAGCGTATTTTCGCCTTTCCTGAGATATTTTGTAACATCAAACTCCGCGGGGGTGCGGCTGTCCTGGCTGTAGCCGATTTTTTGGCCGTTGAGCCACAGATAGAACGCCGAGTCAACTCCGTCAAAAACGATAAATACCCGCCGTTTGTTCCAGTCGGACGGAACGGTAAACGTTGTACGATACGACCCGATCTGGTTACGCCATTTGTAGCTGGTGTATTCCACCGGGGGTTCATCCATAACCCTGGGTGGATTCTTGGCAAATGGATAGGTTGCGTTGGTATAAAGCGGTATGCCATAGCCGTGAAGTTGCCAGTTGCCCGGTACGGGAATTTCCTTCCAGCTATCGGCATTAAACTCCATTTTGTAAAAATCGGCGGGCCGGTTTTGAGGATCGGGCGACCAGTGGAATTTCCACCTGTCGTTAAGGCTTTTGCGCCACGGCGATGCGGTACGGTCGCATTGTGCCGCCATTCCTTTGTCGGGGTAGGGTATCAGCGTCGCGTGAGGAGTTTCCTTGTTGATGCCGAAAACTTTTGGGTTTTCCCAGTCCGGAAGAGAAGCCGGTTTCCCCTGAACCTGGGGCTCCTTGCATCCAATGAAAAAAGGCATGATTATTCCCGCCAAAACAAAAACAATTCCTTTGCCGTTCATTCGTCCATCCTTTCCAAAAAGAGCCTGGGTACACATTTGCCGCAACCGGACACCGAAGGGTCAGGCACAAAATGCGATTTTCACCCCTTATCCCCATCCAGGATAAGTTTGACCATCATACCGATTTTCTTTCTGAAAACAAGAAGACGGCGAAATTTATAAAAAAACATCATTTATAGTTTACGCCCGGATGGTGTGATCAATATGGTGGCCTTTTGTCCTGTAATATTGGGGATGATTTGACTAAAACGCTTGTTTTTAGGTTTATCGGCAGAGTAAATCTTGTTTCGGGGCTGGATTTCTGGAATACAAAAGCCGCAGAACCTTGATTTTCATTTAGAAATCTGTTAGAATAGCATTTGTTTCTGGGGTCGGTATTAGCTGTTTTGCAGCAGAGGTGCGCGGGTGGAGAATAACTTCTTAAGGGGTATGCGAAAAACCGAGGTCAATTGTCCAAAAACTCACAACTTACCTCCCAGCAGTCAGCTTGAAACGGTGGCGAGGGTTCAATCATTGCAGGAGAGAGGGGGGGAGCTTGTTCCTCCCGTGTCTCCTGACAAGGTGCTGGTCAGGCGTTATGAGCTGAAGTATCGTATTTCCGAACCTACGGCACAGGCGGTGAAGGGTTTTATTTCCGCCTTTCTGAGTCCCGACCCTTACACGCGCCGCTGGCCCGACGGGCAATATCCGATATGCAGCCTGTATTTGGATTCGAAGCGGCTGGATTTGTTTCAAGAAACACTGGTGGATAAATGTAACCGATTCAAACTTCGCATCCGTGGCTATGATGACGAGCCGGATGGTTCCGTTTTCTTCGAAATCAAACGGAGATTAAATCGCGTTATATATAAAAGTCGCGCCAAAGCCCGCAAAGATCAAATTAAACCGATCCTGGAGAGACATGCGTTGCCAACGGATAGCTCGGACAAAGACCGCTCCACCTTCCAGCAGTTCATACACTATGCTCAGTCCCTTGATGCGAGCCCGGTCATACTCGTGCGGTATATGAGGCAGGCGTTCGAAAATCCGTCCGATAAGAGAATTCGTATTACCCTGGACAGGCTGATAAACTACCAGATATGTGATAAATTCACCGTGAAACTCAACGGTGGTTCCTGGAGAAGACCTTCTATAGACTTTCTTCCTATGGATTTCGTCGTTTTGGAAATGAAATTTACGGGGAAATTCCCTTGGTGGATGGTGGAAATGGTACGAATGTTTAATCTGAACCTCGCGGCAATGTCCAAGTATTGCAGGTCAATACGTGATGTCCTTGAGGGCCCGGAGGCATTTTCATCGTTCCCCTAAACATAAGGATTAGAGGCGGATATGGACCAAGTGTGGCAGATTCTGG
This sequence comes from uncultured Pirellulales bacterium, assembly GCA_964635075.1. Taxonomy (GTDB): domain Bacteria; phylum Planctomycetota; class Phycisphaerae; order Sedimentisphaerales; family Anaerohalosphaeraceae; genus Anaeroglomus. Next base: position 27,854 of record CAZWMN010000003.1, read on the forward strand.
ACGGCTACTCTCTCAGTTCGGAAATCGACGTGTGGTCTGTTTTGCTTTCGCTGCTGCTGGCGTTCGCGCTGGGACAGGTCCTGGCATGGGTCTATTACTTTACGCACAGCAGCCTGTCGTATTCCAAGTCGTTTGTCCAATCACTGATTATTCTCACGATGGTGGTCTCTCTGGTTATGACGACGATTTCCGGCAGCTTTGTGATTGCGGTGGGGCTGATGGGGGCAGTGTCACTGATTCGGTTTCGCAACATCGTCAGGGACACTCGTGACCTCACATTTTTATTTTGTGCATTGGCAATTGGAATGGCCTGCGGCTCCCGCCGATACGCCATTGCGATTGTCGGCACCACCGGATTGTGCATGGTGCTGCTGTATCTTCACTGGGCGAACTTCGGGATGTATCATTCCCGCAGTGCCTTTTTGCGTTTCACCCTTCGCGGTACGATAGAACCCAATCATCCTCTGCTGCAAACGCTGAGCCGGTTTTGTCGGACGTTTACTCTGATGTCATCCAATTCATCCGGGCCGGAAGACGACAGCATGGATTACGCGTATCAATTGTCGCTGCGAACTATGGCCAAAAACGAACAGTTGCTTTCAGAAATCCGAAATATCGACGGCATTTATAATGTGAGTATGACGATGCAGGAACAATTGCTGGAGATGTAAGCGAAATGCCGAATACCGGGAAAATGCTGGGGAAATTTGGACCTGTTGCTATTTGGCTGGTTGCGGTAACAGCCGTGGTTGCGTTGTATGTGCAGAGAACCAAAACCTTCTCCGTTACCGGTCTGGCGATATCCCGGACGCAAACGGTCGCGGCCATAGACGATGGGATATTGCGCCGTCTGCCGGCGGCGCTATACCAGACGGTTAAACAGGACGATGTGCTGGCGGTGGTGGAGCTGGGGTCGCCGCTGCAGAATGAATACCGGCAGGCGGCGCTGGCGGCGCAAAAGGCCACCGCGCAGGCCGAGCTGGAGCGTCTGGAATCGGAACTGGCCGCTGCGAAGGAAAAAATGGGTCTGGAACTGAATCTGCAGGTCGCCGACCAGACGCTGCAGAAACGGCGGCTTCTGCTGGATGTGGAACAGGCCAAGCTGGAAATTCTCAGAATCCGGACTTCGTTAGAACCGGATCGCGTTCAATTGACAGGTGTGGAGTTAGAGAAAAAAACGCTCGAACAACTGCTCCAGAAACAGGCCGTGGAACCGTATGAGGTCCAGAAAGTCCAATTGCAGTATGAGCAGTTAAACCAGAAAATTCAGGCCCAAGCTCGTCTTTTGGAGCAGGCTGAGGCTGACTGGCAGCAAGCCAAACTCCGACTGGAGACTTTCCCTTCGACCGGCCAACCGGAGGATAAGCTGGAAACGCTGCTGGAGCCTCTGCGAAAAGCGCTGGTGGTACAGGAAAAACGCCTGGCGGAACTGTTCGCCCCAACGACTCAGATGACCCTGACGGCACCGTTTGACGGCTTAGTCAGCGCGATGTATTGCACACAGGGGCAGGCGGTGACCGCCGGACAGACTATTTTGACGCTCAACGCACCTTCGGCTGACTTCATAACGGTCTGGCTGGATCAGGCGCAGGTCGGCTCCATCACTGAAATGACACAAGTGGAAGTGGTGAAAATGACGACGCCTCGAAAAATCTTCCGTTCGCGGGTTATGTCGGTCGGTCCCGTCATCGAAGAGATGCCACGGCAATTGTGGAAAAATCCGGCTATGCCGCAATGGGGACGTCCGGCCCGTATCGCCGTGCCGCCCGACGCGGGGTTGCTGGGTAATGAAATTGTGGGAATCCGAGGTTTATAAACATAGTTCACCGAAATAATGAAAACCTTTGCGTACCAATCTTTTCTGAATTGGTTTTATATCGGATTGCTGTGCGGCGCGATTTTGGCCGCGGCAGCCGGTTGTGGTCTGGATGCCGACAAGGTTTCTTTGCAGGCCGATAAGAAGGTCTATGGCATTATTGATCGAAACTGGCAGGAATCATTCGGGACCAAAACAAACTATCGACTGAACGATGCCGCCACGGCGGATCCCAACCATGCGGTTCTGGCGGACATTTCAAAGACAGGCAAGCTGAACCTTGCCGGAGCGATTCAACTGTCGATTACAGCCAGCCCGGAATATCAGGCGGCCCGCGAGCAGTTGTATCTGACGGGGCTGGAGCAGACGGAGGCGGAACATCTTTATGAAATCACGCCGTTTGCGAGTCTGGCGGCCGGACAAACGCAGGTACACGATTCCAGCTCGAGAACGGGACGCATTTATGAGAACGAGATTCGCGGCGGCAGCGCCACGGCCGGTCTTCGTCAACTGCTGGCCACCGGCGCTGTGATGACGACAGACCTGACGCTCGGCTCGTTTGACGTGGTTTCGGGAAACTATCGTTCCGGGCCGGCGTCGATTTTTCAGACGGTTATTACCCAGCCGCTGTTGCGGGGGGCCAACCGGCTGGTGGTTCTGGAGACGCTCACTCAGGCTCAGCGCAATACATTATATCAGATTCGTGCATTCAATCGTTATCGCAAGACTTTTTACGTATCCGTGGTCAGCGATTATTATCGTCTTCTCGAATATTCCCAGCGGCTTTATAACGCCGGCGAAAATCTGCTCCAACTCAAAACGCTTTTGCTGAAGATGGAATCTCGGGCCCAGGTGGGGAAAATACCGCAATTTGACTTGGAGCGCGCCCGTCAAGACGCCCTGAAAGCCCGCGATGATTATTCCCAGATTCAGCGGCTGTACGAAGAGATGCTGGATCTGTACAAGCATCGGCTGTTGATTTCGCAGAATGCAGCGATTGAGCCGGATATGAATGACTGGTATGAATTGGAGAGAATCGGGCTGTCTGAGATGGCGATCAGCGAGCAACAGGCGATAGAAGCGGCGATGGCGGCCCGGCTGGATTTGGCCAACGTGTTTGACCAGGTCGAGGACGCCGGGCGGCATACCGAGGTTGCCCAGGATGCACTGGGGGCGGATTTAACGCTGGTGGGGCTGGCGGCGCCGGCCTCTCACAGACGGTTTACCTTCGGCGCCGACCCCGGCGACCTTCAGCGCACTCAGGAGCGGTATGAACTGAGCCTGCGGGCCAATCTTCCCCTGGATCGGCTCACGGAACGCAATAATTATAAACGAACGCTCATTGCTCTGATGCAGGCACAGCGTGCGCATCAGCAGCTCAGCAATCAGGTCGAGCTGGATGTACGCAAAGCATGGCGGGATATGACTGAGGCCAAAGACAGGATGTCGGTTCAGAAGCAGGCCCGCGACCTGGCAAGCAAACGGCTGGATAATACGCTGCTTTTACTGCAGTACGGCAAAGCCAATACGCCGGATGTATTGAATGCCCAGCAGGATTATTTCTCGGCTCAGGATGGCTATGTTGCCGCCCTGACGGATCTCGCAGTGGCCAAAATGAATTTCCTGCGGGACACCGAAACACTGTGGATTAATCCTGACGGCCAATACGAACAGCGGGTCGCGATGGAACAAAAACAATCCGACCTTCCGAGACAGAACTAAAAACAGAAGATGGGGAAAATTATGTACGGACTTAAAAAATTATTCGCGGTTTGTCTGATTTTGAGTTTTACAGGAATTGTTTTCGGCGCCGATGTTATTCTCAATGAATACAACGCCGTGGATGCCGATGAATTTCTTGGCGGGGGAACTGCGGCGCTGGATGAAAACGGCACTCGTGCATCCGATTCTTATTTTGGAAGGATCGCGGGTAACGGCGGCGACTGGTTTGAATTGGTCGTTGTTACCGACCATCTGGATATGAGGAACTGGAAGCTGGATATTTATATCGAGGACGTGCTGGATAATACTCTGATTCTGACCACTCACAGTATCTGGTCTGATTTGCGCAGCGGCACTATTATTACCATCTCCGAAGGCGTGCCGAGCGATATCAGTTATAATCCCGCGGGAGGCGACTGGTGGATCAATGTCCAGGCAAACGATAGCGCCGATGGACTTTATATTGAAGATTCCAACTTTCCTGTCAACAGCTCTTCCTGGCAGCTTCGCATCCGGAACTCCGCCGGCACGGTGATATTCGGGCCTGCGGGCGAAGGTGTCAGTCCCGAAAGCGGCGTCAGCAGCACGGAAATTTTCAGGCTTGAAGCCGTACCCAATGCCTCTATGCTTGCCACCTCCGCGGATTATGACGATGGAGATAATCTCAGCACATTCGGCTCGCCCAATCAATGGGGCTGGCAGGATTTGTTTCAATTGCGCAGTGTTCTAAGCGGGACTTCTTCATTGACCTTGTTGTCTCCAAATGGTTCGGAACAAATAGCAGGTGGTACAACTTACAATATTACATGGAATAATACGGGGACGATCAGTAGTGTCGTTATTGAGTATTCGATTAATAACGGCAGTACATGGTTAGGGGTCTCTCCGCCCAATGCTGGCAACACCGGCAGCTATCAGTGGCTTGTGCCGATGGTAGCCTCTGGACAATGTCTGGCTCGAGTCAAGAATGCCGACGATTCATCTGTTTATGATGTCAGTAATGAAACATTTGAGATATATGAGAGTACATTGACTTTGCTTAGCCCAAATGGTTCTCAAATTTTAGCTGGCGGTTCAGATTACAATATTACCTGGAGCTTTACGGGAACCGTGGGCGGAGTTATGATTGAGTTCTCAATCGATAACGGTTCTACGTGGTCGGAAGTTTATCCGCCCAATGTCGGCAACACCGGCAGCTATCACTGGCTTGTACCGATGGTTGAGTCTCAACAGTGCAGGGTACGAGTCAGAAATGCCGCCGATTCGGCTGTTTATGACACGAGCAATGCGCCCTTTACGGTATATGAATGCGACCTGGACGGTGATTTGACGGGAGACTGTATCGTAAACCTGGCAGACCTTGCAGTTATGGCGGCTTTTTGGCTTGACTGCGGTAATCCTTACGACCTTGATTGCTCGTAATAAACCGCTTTGGAAACTTGAAATCCTTGTACGGTCCAATGAAATTCCCGTCGCCAAGGCTCTGGAAAGAGGATTTATTGTGAACAAGTTATGTCGTGGTTACATCTAACAATAGGCGGGTGTTTGGGTCAAATCCGGGGGACATGACATAGACACAGAAATACTGCGGGTCCGGCCGGATGGCCAATACAAGCCTCGACCAGACTCGAAATAAAATCAATCAGACAGCGCGGCTGGAATTGAATTTCCGCCGCCGATAGCATGAGAGTGGGATTTATGGTCAAGATGACGCTATGGTGGGCTGGAATACTCATCGTTTTATGTTCGCCCGCGTCTGTCTCGGCGGCGGTTGTTCATCGTTACAGTTTTACCGACAACGCCAATGATTCTCTCGGAACGGCCAACGGCGTACTGGTCAATAACAGCGGCTATGCGGCGTATTCGAGCGGCCAGTTGGACATGGGCAATTCCTCATTGCCCAGTTCGACCAGCTCCACAATCAATTATGTTGACCTGCCCAACGGCATAATTTCATCGCTCGGCACCCAAGCCACGTTTGAGGCATGGGTGACCTGGTATGGTCCCAGCGGTTCCAGTTGGCAGCGAATCTTTGATTTCGGCACCAGCGACTCCGGCGAAGGCTACTCCACCTCCGGCAGCAGTTCCACTTATATCTTTATGACGCCATATTCCGGCAGCGGGACGTATCGTGTCGGTTATCGAAAGGGTTCGTCGCTGGGAACAACAGAGGAGCGGATTATCGAGTCCTCTTCGGCACTGTCAACCAATACGCAGGTTCACGTCGCGCTGACGTGGGATGATACGACATCCCAGGTGAAGCTGTATTTCAACGGGGCACTGATAAACACAAACACAACGCATTTTCTTTTGAGTCAGATGCAGGACAACAATAACTGGCTGGGCCGTTCACAGTGGCCCGACCCGGCGTTTAACGGAAAATACAACGAGTTCCGCATTCATAACATTGCGATGACGGACACGCAGATTTCGGCCAGCTATACGGCGGGGTCGGATGCCATTGGAGGCGATTATCTTACGCCCTACAATCCATCACCGGCCAATGGAAGCCTGTCTATGCCTGTGAATCTGACTTTAAGCTGGCAGTCGGATACCAATGCCGCCATTACCGGCCACCGGGTTTATCTGGGGACGGATTATCAGAGCGTTCTGGACGCGACGCCGTCTTCGACGGGGATTTATCAGGGCACGCTGTCGCCGGGCGTGACAAGCTATCTGATTCCGGTTACGCTGCAGTCGGGGACACAATATTACTGGCGGATTGAAGAGGTTCTCAGCACGGGGTCAACATTCAGCAGCAACGTCTGGACGTTTCAGACTTACAATCCCAAGGCACACGACCCGTCGCCAGCCAGTGGCGCGACGGGGATTTCGATTGCCGGAGCGACGCTCGGATGGACTGCAGGAGGCGCTGCGGCGTCTCATCGAGTCTATTTTGGCACGCCGGCCCAAAATCTGCAACTGATAGAGGATAATTATCTGCAAACGACCTGGCCGACCGGGCCGCTGAATTTTTCCAAGACCTATTATTGGCGCATCGACGAGCGGCAAAGCGACGGCGCGATTATCACCGGCGATGTCTGGAGTTTGACGACGATGCAGGGACCGCAATCCTGTATTCCGGGGGACCTCGACGGAGACTGTTTTGTCGGCATCGAAGACCTGCGGCTGTTCGCGGCACAATGGCTTGATAATACAGACTGCAGTACATTTGACTGTCCCGATTTGGATCAGAATCAACATGTGAATTTATCCGACGCATCCATCCTGGCATCCAACTGGCAGCAAGGCCATGACCCGCTGGTTGTAATCAATGAAATTCATTATCATTCGGATAACAACAAAGAGCCGGTGGAATTCATTGAACTGTACAACGCGGGAGCGATACAAATTGATTTAAGCGGCTGGAGAGTGGAGGATGCAGTGACATACACATTTCCCGCCGATACTTTCCTGGAGCCGGGGGAATACACAGTTGTATCGCAAAATCCGGCCGCGATCACGGCCAAGTTCGGCGTTTCATCATACGGGCCGTGGGCGGGTAAATTAAGCAACGAAGGAGAGAAGATTGTCCTGCGGAACGCCGCTGGAAATAAAATAGACGAGGTAGATTACGGTCCGGCATTTCCATGGCCGACCGCCGCCGATGGCGAAGGTGCGTCGATGGAATTGCTGAATCCTTATCTTGACAATGATTTGGGCGGAAGCTGGCGGCCGTCGGGTTATCACAGCGCTGAATTTGACCTTGCCTTTGGCGCCCCGACCCCGGGACGGATTAACAGCGTCTATGTCTATACCCAGGACGCGCCGCCGCAGATTCGGCAGGTCAGGCATGAGACAGTCAACCCTGTAAGCGGCCAGGACCCGGAGCAGCCGCGTGCCGGCCAATTGATTATCGTCACCGCCAAGGTGACCGACCCCGAGGGCGTGCAGCAGGTCAATCTAAAGTACCAAGTTGTGTTGCCGGGGTTTTATATTCCCGCGTATCTGCCGGTGTCTATCTTGTCCTTGAAATCCAATCCGCACCAGCGGAAGCCGCTGAATCCGGCCTTCGAGGATTCGGCCAACTGGACGACTGTTGCGATGACCGACAACGGGACCAACGGAGACGTTACCGCGGGAGATAACGTCTATACCGCCATCATTCCCGCACAAACGAACCGCACACTTGTCCGCTACCGCATCGAGGCTCAAGACCAGGAAGGACATTCCGTGCGTGTGCCGTACTATGACGACGGTGCGATGAATTTCGCTTACTTTGTCTATAATGGCATACCGGCGTATGTGGCGAACGCGGCGACCGTGCAGTCGGCCGGGGCGCCTTACACCTACAGCGCGGATATTATGACCTCGCTGCCGGCCTACACTTTAATCACCCGCGCGGCGGATTTATATCAATGTAATGGTTATAATCCCGACGACCGCATCGACCAGGGCTCGCCGGATTATAATCTGCAGGAGGCGGGCAAGGCCTACAACTGGGAAGGCACGCTGATTTATGACGGCAAGGTCTATGACCATACGGCCTATCGTTTGCGCGGCGGGAACGGACGATACAGCAATGGCCGCGGCGGCAAGCGCTCCATGAAATTCGTGTTTAACCGCGGCGATTATTTCCAGGCCCGCGATATCTACGGCGAAAAATTCCCCACTAAATGGCAGCATTTAGTCACCGGCAAGATGCTCGGCAATTGGTATGGCTACTCAGGATACGACGGCTATATGTACGGAATAAATGAGCTCATCAATATGCGGTTGTGGAATCTCGTCGGCACCCCGGCGCCGGAAGGATTGTGGTTCACCTTCCGAATTATTGATGGCGCCGACGAAGCGCCCGGTACGACCACGGGGCAATATGACGGCGACTTCTGGGGACTGTACATCGCCTGGGAAGATTATGACGGCGCGTTCCTTGAACGCCAGGGCCTGCCCGACGGAAATCTCTATAAGCTGTCGGACAAAATTTACGAAGGGCTGCGCCAACTGCGTTATCAGGGACCGGATGCGGTTGCCGACGCGTCGGATTATGAAAACATTCGCTGGAATATGAACGCTTCCGCCACGGCGGACTTCATCCAGAATTATATGGATACGGACGAATGGGCGCGCTATCACACGATTATAGAAGCGGTGCGCTGTTACGACGTTTTTTCCGGTCCGGATTGCTGGCATTGCCTGAAGAATTCGGCGTGGTATTTTTATCCGAACTACACCCCGGCCAACAATAATCTCGGCCAGTTGTGGTTTTTGCCGTTCGATGTCGATGACACGTGGGGACCGTACTTTAATAGGGGCGTGGACCACGGCAGGGCGGCCATTTTCGACCAGTATTATGTGACCGAAGGTGAGCCGGTACAGCTTACCATTCAACCGGCCAAGGCGCCCATTAAACAGGACTATCGCAATTACATCCGCGAATTCCGCGACCTGTTCTGGCAGACGGATGTGGTTAATCCGATGATTGACGAGATGGCCGGACTGATCGCAAATCTCGTTCCCGCAGACCGCGACCGATGGCGCCTGGAACCCGGATTCTCCGACGACATCAATCGCAGCGACCCGGGACCACTGGGGACTATCGTGTCGGGAATGAAGAGCTTCGCGTTTCAGCCGACAAACATTTACGCTCCCTGGGTTGGATCCTCCGCCAATCTTGATAATCTGGCCGGCGCCGAAGAAGATTCGACCAATATTCCCAATACGCCGACGATTCAATATACCGGTCAGGCGGGCTACCCGGCCAACGCGCTGACATTCAGCACCAGCGCGTTTTCCGACCCGCAGGGCAGCGGAACATTTGCGGCCCTGAAGTGGCGCATCGCGGAGTATGAGGCGATAGGTGCTTCCACTCCGTCGCCCACCGAAGTAGTCTTGGTGGACAAAGGCGCGACGTGGCGATATTTCAAGGGAACCCAGGAACCTTCCACCACCACCGGCGCCTGGCGACAGCTTGCTTTCAGCGATACAAGCTGGTCGCAGGGGCCGGCTTCTGTCGGCTATGACACGAAGGGTACACCTGCGATGGGAACGTCTTTGTCGGATATGCAAAACAGCTATAACACTTTTTATCTGCGCAAAACATTTACGGTGACCAATCCGGCACAGATTGACAGCCTCAGTTTTGAGGTGCTGTTTGACGATGGTTTCAATGTATGGATTAACGGCCAGAGAGTTTTATATAATAACGTTCCTGCTGAAAATCTTGCCTATAATGCGTTATTGAACGATTACGGTTATCCAGCCAGAGGCGATGAGAATAACTATGAGGTTTTCACGGTGTCCAACGCCTCGCAGTATCTGGTCGCCGGGACGAATCAAATCGCCGTTCATATCGTTAATGCCACGAGCAACAGTTCGGATTGTTTCTTTGATATGAAGATGACGGGCGTCAGCGCGCAGCCGATCACGATCGTGACAACGCTATCTAAACATCCGTTTGAGATTCAGCCGACCTGGGAATCCGATGAAATCACGCCGTTTGTCAGTACGATTCATATTCCCGGTTCGGCGGTCAAGAGCGGGCATTTGTATCGTGTTCGCTGTAAGATGAAGGACACGACAGGTCGGTGGTCGCACTGGTCGGCGCCGGTGGAATTTACGGCCGGGACGCCGCTGGCGGCGGGCGTAGTTCAAGATTTGCGGCCACGGAATTGATGTACAATCCCGCCGTCGCCGGGCAGCTAATCAGACCTTTTAAATTTGCTGATAAAGGCCTGTATTCGAAAGAATACGGGCCTTTTTGTTTGCACCGGCCGGATTTCAAAAAATTCTGAAAAATCTCCAAAAAAGGGCGAACTGGTCACACAACGGTAATAAATGGGGGGTATAAATTTACTTTGTCGTGAGAACCCTTTTTTGTTAATGTTATATTGTGAAAGGAGCCAAAGATGGAAAAGACAAAACAATTCTTATTGTGGCTGCTGATTGTTTCAGCGGCGAGTGTGGCGGCGACGCCGGACAAAAGCCTGATGACCCTGTTTCAGGATGCCCTGTATCAGGAACAAACCGCAGGCGATTTAGACAAGGCCATTGAGTTGTATCAGAAGGTGCTGACCGATGGGGGGGAGATTGAAAAACTGGCCGCCAAGGCGACTTTTCAGCTCGGAATGTGCTATCTGAAAAAAGACGACCAGGCCAAAGCCGCCGAATATTTCAAAAAAATCGTCAATGATTATCCCGCCCAGAAAGACCTTGCGGCCAAAGCCCGGCAGCAGCTTGAGCAGGCTCGAAATGTTTCGCCGGAAGAGCTTGCCAAAATCGTCAAGGATGCCGTCGAAACGATTTCCATCTGCGCCGAGACCGACCCAAGAATCAAAACCGCAACGGATTCGCTGGTGGGACTGGACCCCAATCTGGTAGTCACGGAAGTATGCAAATACCTTGATTCGGATACCGATACCATCCGGCGTGCGGCAATATATGTTCTCTGGAAGGGAGGATTGCCGGATATTACCGCGGCAGAAGCGAAGCTGATTGGTTTATGCGGTCATAAAGAAAACTTTACTCGCGGCATGGCCGCATTAACACTGAGTAGCATCAAAACTCCGGCGTCTTTTGAAGCCATTAAAAAAATGGCCGAAGATACCGACGGCTACGCCCGCCGATGTGCTGTCTATGCCCTCGGTTTGTATGGTGACCTCGCAGCGATTCCCGTCGTCGAAAAGGCCCTGCAGGACAATGACCCGATGGTCAAGAGCAATGCCCAAGCCGCGATGGCCATGCTGACTAAATTAAACGACCCAAATTCCAAATAAATGGTACGATTTAACAAAAATTCTTCAGACCGTTTAGGGTGGGTAGTATTGCTGCTGGCAGCGGCGGTGATACTGCCCACCGTGTGTCTGCTGTGGTTTATGACGGCGGCGGTTCGCAACGAACGGCTGGCAGTGCGGCAAAAGCTGGTGGACTTCTACACCGCCAAGGCGCAGGATTTGACTACATCCGCGGCTCAAAATTGGACCGCCCGAAAAGCCGAGTTGCTCGCGCTCGACGAATTGCTCCGGCAAAAGCCATTCCCGGTCTTGGACAAGAAAAACCCGCCATCCTATGCGGGCGCTGTTCTGTTCGACGAGAAGAACAATATACTCTATCCGACTGTGTATGAAACAGAAATACCACAGGCGCCTGCATCGCTGCAAAATGCATGGCGGCTGGAATTTGTTGAAAAACGCTATGCGCAGGCGGCACAGGCGTACCAACAAATTATCGACCCCAACGCGGCGCCGGCATTGCGTCAAACGGCGCTGGCCGGACAGGCGCGGTGCCTGAACAAAGACGGAAAATTAGTCGAGGCCAAAACGCTGTATGAACAATTGGCTAAATCGACGACGGGAGAAAAAACAGACCCGGCCATCACGGCGCAATCCCGCATCCGACTGGCACAAATTTATCTGGTGACGCTTGACCCGCGATTTGTTCCGTATTGCCGCCAGATTTTGCAGAGCCAATTGACGGATTTAAATATTTCCACGTCAAGTCGGGTGTATCTTTTGGGCCAGATACTCGCGTTAGTCGAAAAAACCGGCGTGGCGGACAAATTGTCCGAAGCCGTGCAGCAGGCGCAGATGTGTCTGGTATTCGAGCAAACTTCCATACAGGCAGCGGAAATACTCTTAACAAAAACAGCCGTGGTTCCAGACTATGGTATATATCGAATCAATGATGCCTTGTACGGCTGTGTTCTGACACAGGACGGCCGGCGGATGATCGGATTGATTGCCGGCGAAAAACTGGCCGGCGAATTGACCACAGCGGCAAAGGAGCTTGACGACAACATCGTTTTTTATCGTATGTATGATTCCGCTGGACATTTTGTCTGCGGGCAGCCGGAAATTTGGCTGGGTGGAAAAGTGATGGAAAGCGGATTATTTCTGACACAGCCGCTTGGAGATATTTATTCCGGCTGGAAGCTGGAATTGTATTTCCGCGACGGCGTTTTCCAGACTGCCGCCGGTCGTCAGCAAATGGTTTATATCTGGTCATCGTTGCTGGTAATTATCTTAATGACAGTGTTCGTGTTTCTGGCGGGGCGCGAAATTCTGCGTCAGGCCCGGCTGAATAAAATAAAAAATAACTTTGTCGCTACCGTCACTCACGAGCTCAAAACGCCGCTATCTTCGATGCGGCTGCTGGTGGATACTCTGCTGGATGGAAGCTATACAAACCAGCAGCAATGCAGGGAATATCTCGAACTGATTAGCCGTGAAAACCATCGGCTCAGTCGGATGATTGACAGCTTTCTGACGTTTTCGCGGATGGAACGCAACAAACAGGTCTTTGATTTTCAACCGACAAACCCGAAGGAGATTGTCAACGCCGCCGCCGAAGCCGTACAACCCAAAATGAATCAGCCCGGCTGTCATTTCAGTGTTTCGATGGACGAAAATCTGCCGCAGATTCGGGCCGACAAGGACGCGATGATTACCGTGCTGGTCAACCTGCTCGACAACGCCTATAAATACTCCAATACAGACAAGACCATCGAACTGAAAGCATATAATGAAACCGGGATGGCGTGTTTTGCCGTCAAGGATAATGGTGTTGGTATTCCGCGGCGGATACAGAAGAAAATTTTTGAACGGTTTTATCAGGCCGACAGCCGTCTGTCCCGACAAGCCGAGGGCTGCGGTCTGGGACTGAGTATCGTAAAATTTATCGTGGACGCCCATAAAGGCACAATTAATGTGGAAAGTAAACCCGGCCAAGGCAGCATTTTCACGGTGCGGATTCCGGCGGTGGGCATAAAGGAATAATAATGGAAACAGTTTTAATTATTGAAGACGACGCGGCGATGATGCGGGGCCTCAAGGATAATTTCGAGCATCAGGGCTATACCGTACTGACTGCTGCCGATGGCGAAAAGGGGCTGGAGACGGCGCTGGACGCGAAGCCGGATTTGATTATCCTCGATATTATGCTGCCCAAGGTCAACGGCTATGAAATCTGCCGGCTGCTGCGCAAGGAAAATCTCGATATGCCGATTATTATGCTGACGGCCAAGGGCGAGGAGTCGGATGTGATTCTGGGGTTGAATCTGGGCGCGGATGATTACGTGACCAAGCCGTTCAGCATTAAGGAACTGCTTGCGCGGGTCAATGCATTTCTGCGGCGGAGAAAACAGAAAGAAGAAACCTGTTTTACCTTCGGCCCTTTTGTGTTTGACGCCGTGGCCTGCAAGCTGACCAAAAAAGGCAAGCCCGTCAAGCTGACGCCCAAGGAATTTAAGCTGCTGGAGTATTTTCTGCACAACCCCGGCCGCGTGCTGACGCGCGATACGCTGCTCAATCAGGTCTGGGGCTATAATGCTTTTGTTTTGCCGCGGAGCGTGGACCGATGTATAGCGACGCTGCGGAACAAAATCGAAACCGACCCGCAAAATCCGCGCTATATTTACACCGTTTGGGAATTCGGGTATAAATTTGAGGCGCCTTTGGAGGTATAATAAGAGAGGATACCCGAAAAAACAGGAGCGGTTGGCGGGAAACGATATAGTTTGCGTTTTAGACTCGGATTCGCGGAAATTCTGCCGCGATGCAATAGCAATAGGACGAATAAGAGGTAATTATTATTTTTTTTATTATTTATTGGCACAATTGCGTGGTTCTGCGGTATAATAAGCCTTTATGAAGTGTATTCTTTCATCTCTCAAGAGTGTGCTTCCCATAAATTAAGGTCGAGAGATAATAGTTTAATGGTCTGTAAAACGGGCCAGGGAGTAGTCTAAGTGAGTACAGGTACAGTAAAATGGTTCAATGCAAGCAAGGGATTTGGTTTTATTACCCCGGACGACGGCGGCAAGGATTTGTTCGTCCACCACTCGGAAATCAAGACGGGCGGGTACGCCTCTCTCGATGAAAACCAAAAGGTTAACTTCGAGGTCGGACAGGGCAAAAAAGGCCCGTGCGCAAACAACGTAACCCCCATCTGATTAAACGACACAACTGAAGGGAATCGAAAGGCCCTGCCGTCCGGCAGGGCTTTTTTTGTATCATCATTTCTTGCTCTAACTGGATTCCCGCTGGAGTTTACCCTCGTGAAAACGTGGGCGGGAATGACAGGCTCAGGGTGGGCAAGTCCTTCGACAGGCTCAGGATTAAACTCACTGTAAAACGCATGGCTATATGAGAATAAGTCCGCGTTCGTGGGAATGGCGGGGAACCGCCGCGAATACGCGAGTTAGAGGGGCAAAAAGGGGGATTATTAAGGATTTTGCGGGAGCATATCTCCAAATTTCAAAATGAGAATAATCGCTGTTTTTGGGGGGCTTGCGCACGCTAAATGAGAATAATGACTTTTTACAGGTCTTGAATTTAAATCCGCTTTAAAACTACTACTTACGGCGGTTTTTGGGTGGCTTTTGTGATTTTTCGGGGGACATTTTTAGAGGACATTCGGACCTGTTTGCGGTCCCACTTATAAGGTCTATATTATCGGGTTATTTCTTTACAATCCGCGTTTTTGGTAAAATAATCAATAAACGCCATTTTTGACAGCTTTTTTACGACACACTACATATTGATTTTATAAATAACACAAAACACATACACAAAATCCATAAATAATTTTATGATTTTTCAGATAATTCAGACGGGTTTTCGCCGCCGGATAGAAATTTTTCCAGCGTCTTTGTCGGATCATCATTATAAGAATTGCCGCCCCAGGGAAACTCCTGTAAAAGTTTTAAGTCTGAAATTGTCCGGTTTGTCTCGATTTTTAATTCTTCAAGTTTTTCTTTGTAGTCCGTTCTCTGTTTTTCTGTCAGGGTTTGATCTGAATTGAGTAAATCTTTAATTCGGCCTCTTTCTACACAAACATCAATAAAATGGTCGTTAACATACCCAACGAGGCGTTCCGTGAATTTACAATGCCGCTGATAAAGCCTGTTGATTGCACTTGATCCGCCGCCAGTAAGCAGCCAATTTAGATCGGTGTGATATTGTTCTGCGAGCTTTGCTAAAAAAACAAATGCCCCTGGAATGTCCCCATTAAGATATTTTGAAATCAATGTTCTTGAGCACTTAAGTTTATTGCTGACAATGGCTTGCGTTTCGCCGCCTAATGCCTGCGAAAGCCTGCTTGAAAAATTATTGTCATGTATGGGGATTTCGGTTGACATTATGTTAAAGATATGCCATTATTAAGTACGATAGTTCTATGTGTGTCTTTGCGTAAGGTTTTTGTCATGTATAAACTCGAAACAGAAAACAGTAAACCAGTTCTTATGAAAAATCCTAATGCCTGTCGGCTTCTTCGACGGCGGGCACTTGCCGAACATCGCTCTTTAGAAAACGCCATGAATCTGACCGTCGAAGAAGCATTGTCTGCAAAATTCAGCAGACCTGATGATACAAAACCACGAACAGAAAGTCAAGGGGGCGGTTCCCATGCGGCGTAATACACAAAAAAGGATTGATAGATCGCTCGAAATCGTCGGCAAAAAAATCGGGGAGCTGCGGACAAGTGTTAGTAAATCGCTTACGTTCTGTAAAGCAAAAATTATGCAGCGGATTATCCGACGTACTATCCTTGACCTCAAAAACGTCGATACCGAAATCGACGATTTCATTGAAAGCGAAATTGCTGCGGCAAGGACGCGCGAAATCCCTGAGCATGTAATCATCGGGGCAATTGAAAATCTTACAAAAGAATACGCACAAAAAAACAAAGCCGAAGCGGAAAGTCCGGCGGCTGTCAATGAAGTGGCATAATAAAATTGAAGGGCGAAATCATGCAAACAGAAACGATTGAGCGGTTGAAAAGGGAAAAAGCGGACTTTGAATCGGCCTGTCCGAAAGGATGCAACGGATAAGACTATGCGATTGACGACCGAACAGTGGAATGAATTGAGGGCCGAATTGACAAAACGCGGCATACCGACGCCGTGCCGGGAATGCGGCAAAAATTTATTCGATCTACCAAATTGCGTTTTTGAGGTTCGGGAGTTTGAGCCGGAAGAAGATGTTTGCGGCGTATTTCCGATTGTAATGCTGACGTGTAATAATTGCGGCAATGTTCGGTTTTTTAATGCGAAAATTCTGAACGATAAACGCCTTGAGCATATAGCCCTGGGCGATGGTGTATTTTTGGATTTTCGGGAGAAATCAGGGAGATAAAAGCGGTCGAAACAACAAAATGAAAGGCGGAATTATGGAAAAGTTAAGCACAAAAGAATTAAGCAAAAGGAGAGGTCGGTATTATTCGATGCGGGATTTTTTCTACAAACTGAAAAAGGCGTGCGGGTTATCCATCGTTTTGTTTCAGATCGACGACGGATATGAGGCGTTTTTTGAGGACGCTGAAATCGTAAGCGAATTGACAGCCTTGCCCGTTGTGCCGGATTTTGGTTTTGTCCGATGCCTTGTCGGCGCGTGTATAAAGCCTATTATTGAGGCTCTCAATAAAGACGGGCGGACTGCTGCGGTTATTGAGCCTGACGAAAACGGACGCGATTTTATTAAGATTTATCGTCCGGAGCCCGTAGAAGCTGGAAATCTCATTGCGGTATAACTGCCGGGCGGGGGCCGTACAACGGCCTGTTTTCGGTTCCGCCCGGCTTTAAAATTTGCTTAGGAAACGGAGTTTCTATGCAGGAAAAAGAGTTGTTTCTATGGACGGAAAAAGCCGCCGATGCTGGAAGTCGGCGGATCGTGGCGGCGGTATCCAGCGAAGCGATTGACCGGGACGGCGAAATCATCACCGCCGACGCGATGAAAAATGCGTTCCCGGCCTTTATGAAAAACCCCGTTATCCTGGCGTCGCATTCACACCACTTAGACAGCGGCGTTTCGTCCGTTATCGGCCGGGTCGTAAGCTGGTATCAGCAGGGCAAGAAAACATTTTGCGAAATTGAATTTGCCGATACGCCCCTGGGGCTGCAATACTGGGCGCTGTATTCGGGTAAATTTCAAAAGGCATTCTCAATCGGCTTTCGGTCGAATCCACAAAAACAAGAGCGTCGAAACATCGACGGCAAAAACGTCGTCGTCCACACCGAAATCGAACTCTACGAAATTTCCGCCGTGGCGGTCCCGGCAAACCCCGAAGCCTTATCAAAGGCGGCCAAACGTCGGCAGGAGTTTGTTGACCGCAAGCGGCAGGGATTGACCAAAGAGGACGAACTGTTTTTCTCTGCTGTCGAAAAATGGGATGATTTTCAAGAGGGCAAGCTGGACGGGATCACCCCGGAAGAAATGAAAATCCTGGAAGACCTGGAAGAAAAGGGCAAGGAGTTTGCCGAATTTGTTGATTCCCCGGAATGTGCTGCACTTTATGGCGAGGATATAGACCTGCCGAAAAACGCACCAGGCGGCCCCATAATCGAAAACTACTTTCCGATTGAGAAGGGGGCGTTTGACGGCGAACTATACGCCGAATGCGTTTCTAAGGCCGCTGACGACAACGAGGGCGAGGAGCCTGATTATTTTTAAAAATTGTAATATCAAGTGTGCGCTGCTGTCTGCTGCCGGCGTCCCGCCGCTGCGGCATTTCGCGGGCGTACACTTTTGCGGGGATATTGAGTTGTTTTCCGTTGAGGTTTCACTGCTTTTGGGGGCGGCTGCTATTCGGCCGGCCGCCCCTTATTTGTGCCGATAGCCGATAGCCGACAAACTCTAAAAAATCGAGGAAAAATCTATATGTACGCAACGGTTGAAAAAGTCAAAGAAGGCTTCGACAACGCTAAAAAACAGCTTGATCTGTTCGACGGTGATCTGAAAGAAGCCAAAGAATGTATCAATATTCTCGGTAAAGAAATTCGGGCCTGTTTTCAGATGGCCGGTCGTACACCTGAATTGTACACGGGAAAAACTTTCTGGCTGTGTGAGGAGCAAGCCCGGATTTTCGGAACGATTCTCATGGCCGCCGCCGGGAAACAAGTGAGAGACGGCAGTATTATCGAAAAGGCGTTGTCCGAGGGTTCTAATGTCGGCGGCGGCTACGCAGTCCCGACGCAGATGATCCCCCGGATTATCGACATGCTCGGCAAGTATGGAAAATTTCGCGGCAATACGACCGTAGTCCCGCTTGGATCGGATCGGACGGTTGTCCCGATGATTACCGATGACGCGACGGTGTATTGTCCAGGCGAAGGCAACGAAGTTGACGAATCCGATATTGATTTCGGGCAGGTAAAACTTTTGCCGAAATTGTGGGCCGCCCTGCTTGCCGTGTCGAATGAATTGACCGAAGATTCTATTATCGCTATCGGCGAAATTGTGGCGCGTTCGATGACGCGCTCGATGGCGAAAAAAGAAGATGAAGTCGCGTTCATCGGCGACGGCACGGCGGAGTATTTCGGGATGCGCGGAATCCTCGGCATTTTCTACAAGATGCTTGAGGATTCGATTGTTCCGGCCGGCCTGTCCATCGGAAGCGGGAATACATGGAGCGGTTTAGTCCTGGGTGATTTTCAGGACTGCGTGTCTCTGCTGCCGGAAGATTATGACGAAACCGCCGCCTGGTACTGCTCGAAGAAATTTTACTACCAGGTGATCTGGAAACTGGCAGCAGCGGCCGGCGTCGCCAATATCTTTGAGATTTTGAGCGACCGGAAAACCCCGTTCTTTTTGGGGTATCCCGTTCATTTCGTCCGCTGTATGCCCGCCGCAACGGCGGCGGCGCAGATACCGATTACCCTGGGCGATCTGCAAGCCGGGGCGTACCTGGGCGAACGCCGGATACTGACAATCGACCAGTCGGAGCATGTCCTGTTCAAGAAATTCCAGACGTGTATCCGCGCGTCCGAACGGATCGACATTAACATTTTCGGCTGCGGCGATGCTACGAATCCGGGGCCGATTGTCGGGCTGCGGACAGCGAACGCTTAAAGTTCGGTTCCTCCTTTCGATAGGCCGGGGCTGTTTTGCATGGGCAGTCCCGGCCATATTGAAAACAGGACGGGAAGAAAACTCGAATTAAAACAGGTTTAACAATCCTTTTTTGGAGTACAAAAAATGAATCAGCTACTGGATATGAAATTTTTCAATTGCGTTTCGCCGCAATCGGCAAGCACTGCCAGTTTTGCCAATAATACCGCCGTCGATACACAGGGCCTTCTCGATCTTATTTTCCTGATCGAGACGGGCGCTATGGCCGCCGCTATCGGATCGGTCGCGGCTACGAACGCCCTTGAAATTGAGGAATGCGACACGGTTGACGGTTCTTATGAGGACGTGGCCGATGCAGCGATGGCCGCCGCGATCCCGAACAACGGGGACAACCTGATGTATGCGATCCGCGTGAATCTCAACAAATCCCACAAACGCTTTATGCGGGTCAAAGACCCTGTGGCCGGGGCGGGGGCCTGCTTATTGTCTGTCAAGGCAATCGGCGTTCCGAATATCGCGCCGCAAACCGCAGCGGACATGGGACTGGAAGAATTGGTGCTTGCTTAATCAGGCGGCGGTGGCCGTTTGATGAATGGCGTGCCGGAGTGAGGACAGCCGGCACGTTTTTTGAAATCATAGGATGATTTTATATGGCAGATAAAGACATAAATATCAAAGTCAAGACGCTGGGAGCGCCGGAAGCAAAACAGCAGCTTGATAAGACGGCGGAAGGCGTTCACAACGTCGGAGCGTCTGTTCAAGGTTCGGGCGAAAAGGCGGGAAGCGCAAGCAGTAAATGGTCTATGCTTTTCAGCTTGTTCACCGGGGCTGCGATTCTTGCGGCCTTAAAAGGGATTGTCAGCTTTTTTGATAACATGATGGCAAAGGCCGACCAGGCTATCGGGAAAGCAGGCGAAGTGCGCAAGGCTTATGAAGGATTGTTTGAAGCGTTTGGCGCGTATGATGAAAAGAGCCGAAAAAAACTCGTAAAAGAAACAGAGCAGTTGTTGATCCAAACCGGCGCCCCGGCTGAATCCGGTTATCCGACAATCGAGAAATATGCCCGGCAATTCAAAGATGTCATGCCCGCCGCCGATTATAACACAGGGTTGCAAAACGCCCTTACTTATGCCGCGCGTCATGGCGGAACGGCGACGCCCGAATTGATAGACCTGATGCGCGGCTACGGGATGAATACCGCGCAGCAGCAGAGCGAATTTATACGCACCGTCGGGGCCGCCGCAACGATATCCGGCATGGCCGACGAAGATGTTATTTCTGCGCTCGGACGCGCAGCCCCGGCCGCCCGCGCTATAGGAATGTCGCCACAGGAAGCGGCTTCCGCTATTGCCGCGTTGGCTGCCGGCGAAACCGGCCGCAATAAAGCCGCGATGCCGGCGACGGTTATTGAAGCAATGGCGTCGCCGCAAACGGAAGGATTGAAAAAATACAGAATCGCCGGGCAGACACCGAATGAAATCCTTGAAAACGTCAGGAAAAAATCACAGGGCATGTCCGCCCAGTCCCGCTTTAAAATGCTCGAAGGTATTTATGGGGCGGGCGCTGTAAAAGGCGTTTATAAAATGATGACCGCCGGCGCGCCGACCGTTGCGCCGGTATCCGAAGCGGCGGACAGGGCAGAGCAAGAATCTTATATGCAGACGATGGAGGCGAAAGCAAATCAGGCGGAAGCCAGGGCGCGGGAAATAAGAACGCAAATCGACTCTGGAGCGCAAGCGGCGGCTGAAACACGAAAAATAGGACAAGCCACCATAGAAGCGAACGCAGTTGAAAATCCTACAGAGCAGGAACTTTTAAATAAACTGTTTTGGCTTTTTCCTCATTTCGGGCAGGAATGGGCGGCGTATCAAAAGTGGGAAGGAAGCCTCACGCCTGAACAGCGAAAAGACGTGCGCAGTAAAATGAAGGAGTTTCGTAAAAAGAACCCAAACACCGGGCCTATTTATCCATTTCAGCCGGCGGAACAAGAGTATTGGCTTAGACGGATGAGTCCCGAAGAAAAGTATGATGCTTTAATCAGAAATCCAGGCGCTCAATCCGCCCCTGAGCCGTCACCTCAATCCGTCCCCGTTCCCGTTCCACAAAATTATGGTGATACCGTAAGGGACTGGGGGACAAATCCACTTGGCGCAGCAAGTAATCTTGTACAAAATTATTATAACAATACCTATATCAATCAAAATCCGCCGGACGCGCAGCCGCGATCTAACGGGGGGCTATAGTGTCAAAGAGAGAAACAAAAACCTGCTATGTATGCAAAAAGCCAAAGGATCGGTCTGCGTTTCAAAAAGACAGATCGCAACCGGACGGATTACAAAGACGATGCCGCAAATGCAGGAATAGCGACTTGACAATAAAAGCATTGACTGGCATTCATGGCGGGAAAATTCCAGATTTTTCTGACCTTCCGCCGGGGCCTTACAAGGACGATACTTTAGAGAGTATCTTAAAAAGAATTTTTGAAATTGAGTGTGAAACGGGCGTTTCTAAGTCGCGCAAAATCACCCTGAAATCCGCAGCACTTCGATTGCTTGTTGCCAGTAATGCCAATTCCTATACACACCCCGTTTACGGCACAATGAGTATCGAAAGCGGCAAGCTGAAAATCCAGCTTAACGACAATTTAGAGGCGCCGGAATATGACGAATAATCCCTATACAATTCACGTTAAGACGCCTTTTGGAGAGGCCAAAATCGGGGCCGATACATGGGAAGGGTTAGTTAAGCTAATGCCCGCTTCAATCGAACAGGCGATGCCTGGCGGCGGCCAGGACGAAGCGTTTGAATCCCGCGTAAAAGCCTTTTATGCGGCTTATAAAGAGCGTTTCAATAAACGTCCAAAGTGTGAATCTCCTATAGAATCTCATGGATTAGAAATCGACTTGGTACGATGCTTCTTGCGGAGAATGACAGCACAACAAGCCGCCGAATATCTACTTACAGCAAAAGGCTTCAATACGTCAAAATCTTCGATAGGTCGGTACTGGAAGCGTTTTATCTCTCTCGGATTCAAACGGGACGCGATTTAAACCCGCTGACGTACAATATGTTGGGGGTGTCGTAAATGCCTTTTGGGGCTTTGCGGAGTTTCTTTGCGCGAAGGCTCATTCTCATATTGATGCGTTTATTCGCATTTTGGTTTGCGCACTACACTCACCACAGGCAAAATTGGCTTTGATTGGGTTTGTTTTTATTTTGCGATTTTGGGATTAGTCCTTTTCGTGTAATGAGTTATCGATTTTTGAATTGGGTTTGTTTTGTCAAATTTAGTCCAGAGACAAGGGCTGAGAGTCAAGAAAAACTACCCATTTTGACTGATGAAATTTATCGGTGGGTTGCATGCGGTTCATCGTATTTTAGCTCCTGTTTTTACTTTTTCCTTCTGCCCTTTTCCTTTGTGAAAGGCCCTTAGTATATAATGTCTGGCCGGGGAGATTTTTGTCTGAAAAAATAAAAAAATTTGCCACAGAGGGTCGCAGAGAACACAGAGCTATTTAGATAGGTTTTTAACCACGAAAAGAGGGGAAAATTGGGTGGGAAATTTAGTCCTTCGGCACCTCGACAGGCTCGGTATAAATACAGGCTCAGGATTTTATTGAGAATTTTCGAGGGAGATTGTATAATTTGGGGCGGAGAAAAAGGCCGGGCTGGAGGCAGTAAATGACAATGACAATTTTTAATTGGGCTAAAAATCGGCGATTTTGCCTATAAGTACTTCTTGACAGAATACAGATTTGCGAAGAAAAGGGAGATATTATAAGTTTTTGGAATTAGTCATATTATATGAATAATAAATTTTATAAAATATCAGACATTTCAGAGAGACTCTTTGATAATTGCAAGCTTTTGCCAACAGCAAACGAGCTTTTTGAGTTAGAATTGGCAAATTTAGAATATGAGTTGCTGACCACCGAAGAATTGATTGAAAGAGGAGCTTTTTTTGAGACAGTCCAAGGAGAATTAACAAATCACTTTAAGCTTTGCTCAAACTCTAATGGGGCACACATCCAAGACCGTTCTGCACAAACGCAGGCTTATTTTGAGGATGGTAGATTTTCAACCGGCTATGCAACACACGGACTTTTCCCCTACCGTGGGAAATTTCATCCACAATTGATTAAGGCAATTTTGAACATTATAGGTGTCAAAAAAGGCGATACAATTCTTGATCCAATGTGCGGGAGCGGAACAGCCAACATAGAAGCCGCCTTAATGGAGATCAATTCATTTGCAGTTGATCAAAACCCGTTTTGTAGATTCATGACCAAAACGAAATTTGAGGCGATGACTATTGAGGCCAATTTACTTAGCGGTCTGTCTAAAAAAACAGCAGAGCTGTTTGCATTTTTTGACGTCAAGGATGTAACACAACAATTAAAGAAAATAAAAAATCCCCAGAAATTAAAAGTGTATCACCTTGCTTTGCTTGCTTTTTTAGACGCTCTTGGATATTCCATGCGTGTGACTAAATCTGGCCATAAAGAGCTTTTTGCAAAAGTATTGCGTCGTTATGAGATGACTGTTTCAGATTTTCTGGCAAATCCCCACTTCAATGCAGAATCAGTTGGGAAAGTTGAGGTATTAGAAGAATCAAATGCTTTTAAAATTGATTTGCCAAATTCTTCGGTAGATGGCGTGATTACTTCACCACCATATTCGTTTGCAATCGACTATGTACAAAATGATGAGCCGCAATTAAAATACTTCGGACATGACCCTGTACAAATCAAGTCGAAAATGATTGGCTTGGTTGGGAAAAATAAAAACGAGCGGTTACAGAATTATTTTCGAGATATGGCCGCTGTATGCGCAGAGATATCAAGGGTTTTGAAAGACAACCGATTTTTGGTTATGATTATAGGTTCAAATACAAATCAGACCGGTGGTATTCGGCTGGAAAATAGTATTATTGAATCATGCAAGAAAGTCCGTCTTGAACTCATGAAAAGTATTATAAAGCCGATAAAAGGTCTTCGAAACACGATGAAAGACGAATATATACTTTTCTTTGAAAAAAGAACCAACGAGGTAATATGAGATCATTAGAAG
This sequence comes from uncultured Pirellulales bacterium, assembly GCA_964635075.1. Lineage (GTDB taxonomy): Bacteria > Planctomycetota > Phycisphaerae > Sedimentisphaerales > Anaerohalosphaeraceae > Anaeroglomus. The sequence goes on from CAZWMN010000003.1 coordinate 52,247, forward strand.
AAAAATTTAGGACCGTCATTGAAAAGAATACATTTTACTTTTTTAACCCTGTTTTTGAAGAGAGGTACGAGGCGTATCTGAATTCACTTAATCAAACACTTCTCGTTTTGAAAAATGAAGTGGAAACTGAAGGATTAAAGAAGGCGCATATTGAACGGTTGCTTCTTGAGAAAGAAAACGGTTTACGTGCTTTGCTTGCATTGACCGGCTTCTCTAATGAAAGTCTTAAACGGCTTATTAGTGTAATTCGTGTTGTTGACGATGCTGAACTGGGAAAACTTGTTTTCAAGGATAACTGGAGTCCACCATCCCCACCTGAGGAAATAACCGAATGGTCGGATGAACGAATAGAATCAACAATGCGCAGTAACGAGTATTTTAGAAAAGGATTGGTAAATATTTTCTTTGAAGGTTCAACCATTCCTTTTTTAGCTAATGCTCTGCCTTTGTTTGAGTTGAAAAAACTTAGTATATGCAAATTACGTTTTGAAATCCCCGCTATGATAGACACCTTGATACGCTATAAGGAAAAAGGTTCATACGCAGGACAGAAATTAAAGAATCCGGAAATCTTAATCGAAGGTATTCTTGATGAATTAAAACTTTCCTATGAGAGAGGCGATTTGGGTGAACTGGTTGCCAATGCTCCCGACAAGAAAAGGACGATGGATTTTATAATACCATCCAAGAAAGCTCCAAGGGTAATAATTGAAAGCTCCTTCTTAGTAACCACGTCATCCGGTCAAGGCGATAAATCCAAAACCGAGATTTCAATAGACTCATTGATAAAAAGCCATTATCCGCAAGCCAAATTTATTGGCTTTGTAGATGGTATTGGATGGTACGTTCGTAAAGGCGATTTAAAGCGTATGGTGGGTGCTTATGCGGATGTTTTTACATTTCATAAAGAAGAACTAAAAAGATTTGAAAAACTTCTAATTGACACTTTTTGAAAGCGGACATGGAAAATTATCTTAATAATATTATACTAGGTGACTGCTTGACGCTGTTTCAAAATATTCCCGACAACAGCGTTGATCTTACTTTTGCCGATCCGCCATTTAATTTGAAGAAAAAATATAATGGCTATAAGGATAGTCTGGAATTTCAGGACTATTTGCAATGGTGTGAGAAATGGATTGCTGAAATGGTTCGGGTAACAAAGCCAACGGGGTCAATACTTTTGCATAATATCCCAAAATGGCTAACGTATTATACTTTTTATTTAAATAAGCTGGCTGATTTCAAACACTGGATTGCCTGGGATGCGCCCACAGCGCCTATGGGAAAGACTTTACAGCCGTCTCATTACGGAATTCTTTTTTATGCTAAAGACGGCAAAGAGACCAAATTTTATGAAATTCGACATCCACACAAACGATGCCGAAAATGTGGTTATTTACTTAAAGATTATGGTGGGAAAAAAGAAGGTTTGCATCCCTTTGGCCCACTTGTTTCAGATGTTTGGACAGATATTCATAGAATTAAGCACAATAAGTATCGTGATGAGCATCCATGCCAGCTACCTGTTCATTTGCTGGAACGGCTCATTCTTATGACCACAGATGAAGGAGATATTGTACTTGATCCTTTCATGGGAACAGGCACAACAGCGATTGCAGCAAAAAGGCTTGGGCGGCATTTCATAGGATTTGAAATGGACAATAATTATGTTGAGATCGCCACAAGTAAGGTAACGAAAGAAAAAGCGGACTCAAGGGTTGGAAATATTTGGGTAAGTTGCTTTCTAGGAGGAATCGTTTCTATCCGAGATAAGGATTGGACAGATTTGTCTAAATATTATGTAATTCCTTCTCGATTAAGCGATATCGATTTTGAGAAGATATATCAAAAAAAATCTATTTGTATTTGCAACTACCCAGAAGCCCAAAGAAACATTTCTCAGGGAAATACGCTATGGCCACTTCTTCATGAAAGATAAAGAAGTAAATTTCTATGAGATTTTTCCCGCGGTTTTTATTACAATAAGAAATAAAGAAGTTGATCAATATTCTTTTACAAAAGATTTTGTGAAAAGATGAAAGCCATCTATCGAAATAAAAAGAGCGGGGAGGGGCTTAGAATTGTAAATTATCGATCCCTTAGGGATAAATTGTAGATTGTAAAATGAGGAAGTTAAGTCAGTTCCACGGACCAATAGGCGTGGTCGAGGAATTGTTTCCAGCTTTTGTAGCGGTCGTGGTTGAGATGGATATGAATCACGGGGTTGCGCTTGGGCTTGATGGGTTTTTGAATGAGCGTCATTCGGGCCTGGTCGGGGGTCTGGCCGCCTTTGCGGGCGTTGCATTTGGTACAGGCACAGACGATATTTTCCCATTTGCTGCCACCGCCCATCGAGCGGGGGATGACGTGGTCGAGCGATAATTCGCTGGAGGGGAATTTTTTGCCGCAGTACTGGCATTTGCCTCCGTCGCGTGCGAAGAGATTGCGGCGGTTGAACTTGACGGTCTGACGCGGCAGGCGGTCGTAAAACAGCAGGCGGATGACCCGCGGCACGGCGATATCAAAATTGACGGTGGAAATCCAGTCGTACTTGGCGGCTTCGAAAGTTTGACTCAGGACGGACATCTCCCGCCAGGAGTTGAAATCGTGGTTACTCCATGTGCCATCGTCGCAAGAGATGATTTCGGCCAGGTCGCGCACCACGAGAGACAGGGCCCGTCGCAGGCCGACGATGCGGAAGGCCATATAGTGCTTGTTTAGAACAAGCACTTGCGAGTCCAGAATTTGGCCATCGGCAACCGTGATCATAAGAATTCCCAACGCTCCGATAAAACTATGGAAATGATACCAAAGCGGGAGCTTTTGGGCAAGAAGAAAAAAGAGCTGGGAATCGAAAAGTAGTGTAGTCGTGACACCGACTGGCAGTTGCAGGCCGGAATATACCCAACCCTTCGGCCTTGCTCAGGACAGGCGGGTATGATTTTACCGCTTTGCAAAATAAGATATGACAATCGTCGCAAGTATAAATATGCGGGTTAACGTATCAGACAAATCGAGTCTTTACCATGCGAGGGCTAATCGATCAAAGTCCCGCATATCCACGATACCATCGCCGTTAAAATCAGCTGCCGGACCGGGGCTAAGCCAATTCTCGGCCAGTATGATAAAATCACCCAGACCGATAAAGCCGTCACTGTCCAAATCCGTCGCCGGCGGCCAGCCAACGATTTTACCGGCGGCAGTTTCGAAGTTGTCCAGCCGGGCCTGCCCACCGGCGGCAATGCCGTCGCAAACGCCGCCACCACCAATGCTCACATAAACCGTACCGGAAATCCATTGACCCTGCAACAGGCCGACTGCCGTCTGCCACGCGTCGGCGGCGCCATAACCGACTGTGCTGACGTACAGCTCATCCGCAGCGGCGCTATACGAAATATACAGCGTTCCATCATTAGAAGTCCTGATGATCCTGTCGGAAGAAACGACGTTGGCATCTACGACCTTCTCGTAATACAAGTATGCCTGATTGTCTTCGGAGCCGACCAGAATCGAGACGTAATTGGCATCGTTGTTGCCGACGGTTATGCCAATCCAGCCATTGTAAGAGTCCACGGCGCTATAGTGGAAATCCACCTTGGCGGTAAAATTTTCGCTGACGTCATAAGTCCACCCATTGGCTGCGTACCCGGCATAACTGCCCGGTTTTGTTACCTCGCCAATGGATCGCAGGTTCAGGCTATTGGCATCTTCAGTTACCCAGACATTGTCATAATCGTCTATGGAGCGGAACCACATCGCACTCTTGAGACCGTCGTTGAAGTTATCTGAAAGTGTCCACGCAGGCGCCCATTCAAAATTAGCCGCCACGCTCTTGTTGCCGTCTATGGTGAGCGTCGCAGGATTGTCGCTACCGGATAAATCCCCGCTCCATGAGTCGAACGACCAGCCTACAGCCGGATTGGCCGTCAATGTAACCACCTCACCATAAGTATATGTGGTCTTGTCAGGACTCTTGACAACTGTACCGTTACCCACTGTATTTATAGTAAGTATATACGGTTGAGGTTGAACCTGAACTACAAACCCAATAAGTGCCTGGCGGGAATTGCTGGTGGAATGCGTCACACTCGGTGTTTCAGCCACGCCTGTTGCGGATTTGTATCCATCTACACCATCGGATGAGGTCATTGTATGTTCGAGGGCCTTGGTAAAGCTGTTGTTCACTGTATAGGTGCCTGTGCTGCCGCAAGTGGCGGCGTCAATGACCATATCGCCGTCATTTGTGGCAAGCGCAGAAGTCGATACCGTAGTTTTGCTTGTTGCACCGGCGCTGGCAGTAGCTCCGATAGGAACTGCCTGATTAACCTCCTGAAGGAATACGCTCGAGTATGAAACCTTATCGGGCGGGTTGCTCCCCCAACCAGGAGTAAAGACGCTGTCCGTTGCAGCAGAAATGCCGGATTCGTTTAGTACATAGCCCACAACGTATTCCCGGCTACTGGATGTGCTGGACGTTATGTCGATGATCTTTGTCATCGACTGCCCACCGTAGGTCATAGAAGATAGATTTATAGCGCCGTCATTATCCTCAACGTGCGCAATAAATATCAGCGCACGATTACTACTCGACCCCTTTGCATGAGTCGTACCTGTTACCCACAACCCTACGATGTCAACCATGCCGGGACGATCAAAGGTTGCGGTTACGCTTTTGTCGCCGTTCATCTGGATGGAAGTCGGATTGGCGCTTCCTGAAAGATCCCCCGACCAGTTGGAGAACTGCCATCCGCTGTCCGGTACCGCCTCGAGCATTACGCTGGTTCCCGAGGTGAATGTCCCGGACCACGGAAATGAATACAGTGTGCCGTCCACCCTGATACTCCCATTGCCTGTCTTTGACAAATTCAATGTATATGTAACAGGCTCCACCGCAAAGGTAGCCGACATACTGGCGCCGCTGGCTCCCACGTCCGTTATGTTCACTTTCAACGGCTGCCCGGTGTAACTCAAATTGTTCGGGGTACTGCTTCCCGTAAATACCGTCGCGTTTCCCGCCCGGAAATAATCCGCGTCGTCGCCGGCGTTCTGATTAAGTTCCAGGTGCTGCGTACCGCTGGCTTCTTCGAGATCCACCTTATAGTGAGTCTGGTCGTCATTATCCGCCTGCGTTTCATCCACATGCCATATCAGAATACCGCGATGTGACCCTGGAATTGCCGCATCAAAACCGACCCCCTGTCGGTTCTCAACCAGAAAATATTGCGTGGAAGGAAAGGTTCCCTGCAGCTTATACACCTGAGCGTTTGTTTCCGCCTGTCCCAGCGAATACACACCGCTCGACGATATTAAAGTCGGCGAAATCCACCCCAGACTGCTCTTGCACCATGCGCTCGTATGTGCCGGGGTCGTTCCGTAATCCCCGTTCCAACTCCCGCCCGCCATCAGGCAAAAATTCCCCGCACCCTCGCTGTCATATCCGTAATCATACAGATCCGGCAGACCCAGAAAATGCCCGGTTTCGTGACAGATGACCCCAATCCGTGTTATCCCCTGGGTGGAGGGATAACTGTCCCAGCCCCGCCGGGCCGGCTCCGTGTGATAGACCTGCATCGAAACCCCGTCATACGTCACCACACTGCTTAACGCCCACTGGTGCGACCAGATATAATTGGTGTCGTTGCCGCTGTACTCTTCGCCGCCGCCGGCGTGAATGATCGTCAGACCATCAATCCAGCCATCCATGTCGCCATCCACCGTACTAAAATCAAACCCGCGCGACTCTAATTTTGCCAGCGCCTCCGCCACCATCTCGCGAGGACGAATATCGTCGCCGTAGATGTCATTGGCGCCGTAATAGGCGTATCCATGATCCAGAGTCACCGCCTCCACCACAGTCGATTGCACCGTCAAAGTATTGTACGAAACCTCATGATAATAATCCTTGACGGAACCCACCGCCCCATCCGCAATATAACCGACTTGATTAAACAGATCATCATAACTTTGTCTCGGATAGGCTACTGTCAAATCGGAAAAATTGACCAGCACTACCAGATTGCACATCGTTCCTGTTGGTGGCGCCAAAGCAGATTCTTCTCCCGCCGCGAGCTTTTCTGTCCGACTAAGCGCTGCCTCCGCCGACAATTTCTCCTTATTGGGCATCAAGGCTCCACTCGTCCCGGGGTCGGCCTTTCCCACTGCATGGCTGCTCGCAACAGCCGCACCGGCCTCCTTTACCATATACACCCATTCCCCGCTTTTCGCGCTTTTGGCGATTAAAAACCCATCTTTGCTTTCATGCCAGTGCCGATACTCGTCCCCCCGCAAATAGATGGTTATTTCTGTCCCATCCGGTTGTGTCACCTTTGCCCCCTCGGGACACGCAGGCACTGCCATAATCCGGGCTGAGGCACATAACCAGCTTATAAATAGCAATATCGTGAATTTTTTCGTGCGTGAAGAACTCAATCTGTTTTTAACCCCCCATACAGGGTTTCTGCCCTGGTGGCGCATCCGATTTTTTATCCCACTCTCTTCCATTTTATTGGCTTAGTTTATGCCTTCAAAAGCTTTGGCAAACCGTCTTTGCTGACTTGCCCCTAATTATCGGCTGCATCCTTATTTCCCGCTCTTCCGCAAAAACCCCCATCCTTGCGGAAATGAAACAAATTATATCCATTTCCGTTGCGATTGTCAATGGGTTAGGCGAAAAAACGATTTCGCGGGAGGATGACGGCTGTGTGCGGCAAAAAAACTTTGACAGACGGCATACAGACAGCCAGAATGGCGACGGATTTTTGAGGAATGGAAGGATAATGATGTCCAATCGAGGCGGCGCATTACAGATTGTCAAACGTCTGCGGCAAGAGGGCTTTACGGCCCTGTTTGCCGGCGGTTGTGTGCGCGATATGCTGTTGGGCCGCCCAGCCAGCGACTATGACGTCGCCACCGACGCTGTGCCGGAACAAATCGTCCGCCTGTTTAGGCGGACACTTAAAGTCGGCGCCAAATTCGGCGTCGTGATGGCGCTTCTGGACGATAAACAAATTGAAGTCGCCACGTTCCGCACCGAAGGCGGCTATCTCGACGGCAGACACCCGCAGCACGTAAAATTCGCCACGGCAAAGGAAGACGCCCTGCGCCGCGACTTTACCATTAATGGGATGTTTTATGACCCGATTAGCCAAGAGGTGATAGATTTTGTCGGCGGTCAGAAAGATTTGAAACGGCGCATTGTGCGCACCATCGGGGCAGCGCACGAACGATTCGGCGAGGATTATCTGCGGATGCTGCGGGCGGTGCGATTCGCGGTGCGGCTGGATTTTGAGATTGAGAAAAAAACCTGGCGGGCCGTCTGCGAATTGTCCGGCAAAATCACGCGCATCAGCGCCGAGCGCATCGCCACGGAACTGGAAGGCATCCTGACGCACCCAAACCGCAAACGCGGCGCCGACCTGCTTTGTCAAAGCGGACTTGCGGGGCACATCTTTCCAAAGATGACACAGGAGGAAATGATATTCGGCGCCGAAGTTCTGGGCAATCTCGGCAGGCGTGTGGACTGGCCGCTGGGACTGGCCGGATTTTTTGCCGGTATGGAAACCTCCAAAGGAATTGATTTTGCTGAAATGCTCAAACCCAGCCGTGAGGTCGTTAAACATCTGCGCTTTCTGCTGGAAAAGCGAGGCGTGCTTCTCGACGGCGACCTGTCGCTGGCAGACTTGAAAATACTGCTTGCCCAGCCGTATTTTGGGGATTTGTACGAATTTCAAACAGCCATTCAAAAGGCAACCGGCCAAAGTACCTCGCCGCTGGTGAAAATCAAACAACGTGCGCTGGCCTTAAAGGGCAAAAACCTCTGTCCCAAACCTCTGCTGGATGGACACGAGTTGATTGCGCTGGGGGCTGTGCCTGGCCCGATGGTGGGCAGATTGAGCCGGGAGATGTATATTACCCAGCTTGCCGAACAGATTACCACTGTCGCCCAGGCCCGCCAATGGGTGCAGCGCTGGCTAAGAAAACACATAACTACTGAGCAATAAACAAATTATGTCTCTTCTCTTCCAATCATCGACGATGCCGTCGGCGTTAAAATCCGCCGGGCTGGAGGGAATCCCAAAACTGCCCGAAACGCTTATGGAGAACCTTTCAATTGTATTACCACCTTCAAAAGGTGTTTCGACAGAATATTACAATCCAAATCTTTGATGCGGCTGATTGGGTTCCATAGGGCCGCGCATCTGACGCAGGCCTTCTTTTTGATTCGTTATTATGACCTTCAAATCATTGGGGTCTTTGGCGCCGAACAGAGAATCCAGTTTTTGCAGTTCTGAAAATAATGTATTATAATCTACATTTTCGGATTCCCTGGCTTGTTTACAAAGACGATAGATGGCATTAGATCTCCGTATCTCGGCCTCTCCTTTTTCTTTTTCTGCCTTTAATTGGGCATCCCATTCTTTCAATCCCGAATTCAGAATTTCATACAATTCCTTATCTTTGCCTCTGGGGGTGATGGCATATCCATCCTCGGTCAGTTTGTACGGAACCCGAATTATAGTTTGAGAATTTAATTCGCGGGAAATGTCAATCATCAGTAAATAATCTTCCGTTTCAATATCATCACAATTCTGTCGTTGTTCTGGAGAATTCAATCTGCTGATTATTTTTTTGATAATATCCTTATCCGAATAAACTTTCACAGGAACATAGTCAACAACAGGATAATCTCCTTCTTTCGTCGTGTAAGCCTTACATTCTTTACGCATTTGCTGTATATCTTCATATTTCATTCCATATTCGCAACGGCTGCCATTGTATATATACTGAACAATACATACTATGGCATCCGCGTTCCAGTGGTTATAATATCCAGAACTGGCATTAAGACTTTTCCACTTTGGAAACATGGGCAATACTTTTCCTGCCGATTTCATACTCCAAAACCGGAATGCACCGACTCCCGAAAGAATCAATAAAATGGCAATCATTAAACAGGTGATTTTAGTTTTCATTTTTGTCTCCTGATTTCCAGGTTTTAACGAATTAAATTATTCTTGAGCCCCGTAAGGGCCAAATCTTACATTACCGATATATCCAGAGCCGTAAAAAGTCATCGTATCATCATCTTCAGAAGACCTGTCCAAAATACCTTGCGTGTTGTTTAAATTTCCATCCGCACCAAAGAGTGCCTGTCGAATATCAGTTCCCTGTTGTTCAATTACAGAAACTGCTTGTGGAATAGTTTTACCATCTCCAAGTTCATCGAAAAAAATAACAAGTCCCTGAATAACATGTGTCAAAAGTTCTTTCAAGCCCGGCACCAGGTACCATTCGGCATTATCCTGAAGAACCTTTTTAGTAAAACCGCAATAGATCATATCATGGGCAGCATTATCATGGTCGCCGTAACAGCCTTGGGCTCTGGCCATATCGTCATAGACTGCACTGAGACAACCAAAAATGTACATTTGAGCAAGTCAGCGGATTATTAAAAACCAATTACTTAATTCAACCGATTGGGTTCTTCAGTGCCATTCATCACTTCTAAGTCGGATGGAGACGGCTTGGGTTCTTTGTACAAATTTTCAAGAAACTTCGGATCACCATAATAATTTGCCAAGATGGAGATTGTAACATTGGGGTCTTCGTTTTTCTGCTGGAGATAAGACCTGAAACCCTGCTCCGTAAGTTTATCCCGACTCCCAACTTGATATTGTCCGAAATGGCGGACAGCTTGACATACTCTCTCGTCTGCCTCTATTTGAGCGTGCCACTCTTTCAATGCTGAATTGAGAATTTTATATAATTTTCGGTCTTTGCCTCGGGGGGTAATAGCGTATCCATCGTCATTCAACTCAAATGGCACACGGATAGCAGTTTGTGAATTTAGTCTATTGGCAACGGAGATAACCACTAAACATCGCCCGGTATTCAAATGAAATTGACCAGCCAATTCCGGAGTATCTAAACTATCCGATATCTGTCTTATCTCATTTTTGTGAGAATAGACCTTTATCAAGTACTTCCAAAAAGGCGATATCCGTTCATTCAACATGGCATTCTTTTCTCCATTTTTAGCATTCCTTATTTCATACTCAAGCTGCATAGGTTCACATTGAACAATACACACAATTTTTGATTCTGATAAGAAGGTACTGGATTCAATAGGTAAACTGCCATTCCAGAGTGGAAACAGATTTTGTTGTTCCTGTACAAATTGTTTTTGCTTGGTGCAGGAACTGCAAGACAGAATACCCAATAGGGTTGCGAGAACTAAATATCGATCTTTGTTTTTCATTAGTTAATCTCCTATAAAATCATTCCTGTGCCCCGTAATCGCCAAATCTTACATTGCCGATATATCCAGAGCCGTAAAAAGTCATCGTGTCATCATCTGCGGAAGACCTGTCCAAAATACCTTGCGTGTTATTTAAATTTCCATCCGCACCAAAAAGAGCCTGCCGAATATCCGTTCCCTGTTCCTCGATCACAGAGACGGCCTGTGGAACAGTATTTCCTTCTCCAAGGGCATTAAAAAAAACAACAAGTCCTTGTATCTTATATGTCAAAAGTTGTTTCAAACCTGGTACGAAATACCATTCGGCGTTATCCTGGAGAACTTTTTTAGTAAAACCGCAATAGAGTATACGCTGGGCAGAGTTATCGTGGTCGCCATAACAACCCTGGGCTACCGCCATATCAGGATTAGTGGCACTCAAACAACCAAAAATATACATCTGGTCAATTGGAACGACTCCTACTCTATCGGATTTACAAAGATTAGTCATATCCAAGGCTTCCTTGTCCGGCCACATTTGTTGACCATTTATTCGCCATTCATAAGGCGGTAAAGTAGGCGATTGTGGCTTGGACTGTTGTGTATAGGAAATAGCACCAACGTTATAATACGTATCCCAGAAAAATCCTTTGTATTTCTTATGACACTGGAATTGGGTTCTCGGTACGCCGTCTTTTATGACTTCCTGTGTGGCTTCATTAATGACTCTACCCACATGACTGTTAGCATGGCCAAAATAGACGAGTATTTTGCGACCGACTGTATTGGAAATCGCAAACTTCAGATTTTCATCATTTACGTCGGTTTTTGTCAGAATAATAGTAGAATGTTCAGGTCCCCTTTTTACAATCGCATCGAATGCTGCAAATATCGCTTCTTTGAACGTTGCCGTTACTTTTTTATCAGGCAGTAAAACCAGTATACCTAATAAATCTGCCCCTGAATCTTTCAGGATCGAATTTCACATTCAGAATTTTCTCATAAAATTCCCTGTCCTCGTCATCAATGGAAGCAGGTGCTGCCGACAGGGTTGCCATCATACTTTGCCCGAAGGCAGAGGCTGGTATTTCCAGATTCACTGGCCCGGGAGGAACATTGACATCATAAACTGTTTCGCCCTGAACGTTTCCAATCTTGAAATTCAATTCGCCGTCGTTAAGATTAAAGCCGCGGATATTATATGTCTCGTTTGGCTCGAAGGTATCCGGCACATCGGCAAAATACAATCCTGTCGAGTTTGGGTCGGTAATTATTCGCTCGTTTATCTCCAACCCGTAGCCGATGTTGCGAACTATTTTTACGCGATGGCTGCCCGGTCCATACCGCGTTAAATCCACATCAAACGCCGTCGAACCCAATTCCCCGGCAGTCCATTGGCCAATCGGCTCATCATCAAAAAACGCCGATATTTTCCACGCCGGTTCTGGATTCTCGACGGCGACGGATAACTTAGACGCAGACTGTGCAATGCTGATATTCGGGTCGGAGAAAAACTGTTTATGCCAGTCGGCCATCAGGGCGTCATAATCCTTCGAATCAATGATGTTGCTGGTACTCGGCTCATTGGGGTCGGTATTGGTGCCGATGTTGCACAGGCCGCAAATCCGATACTCATCAAAAACCAGCGTCAGCCAGTTTTGCGCCAATATTTCCAAATCCGCCAAATCCACCCGATGGTCCCCGTTGAAATCCGACCGCTCGCAATTCGGGTCGCTCGCCGCTCCCATGCACGTCTCCATTTAGCGCCAATTTTGCGTGTCCGCAGGCATTCCCATACCGAAATCCATTGGACTGCATTCAATAATCTCAATGGGCCAGTATACGATATCAGGCGAATGAAGGTTAATGCTTATTTCTCTTCTCAGCACCATATTTTTGTCGACAACCCCGTCATTGTCAGTAAAATCTTCTCCAATGCTGTAGAGCTTGAAACCATCTGTTGTCAAGCTATAAACGAGGGAGCCACTGCTGTAAGGATCGTTCGGAACAGATTGCAGATAGCCGGCGTCAACCAGCTTATCAAGCGATTCGGGAAATTGAAGGGTATCATTTTTATATCGTAAAATCGCAAGAACAGCAATTAAGGCATCCGTTTGAGCCGTTGTTTTGTAATATGCATGCAGAATACCTTTGGGATTTATGGCCGAAATTACGAAAAAGATATGGCTGTTATTAATTTCTTCTATTTTGCCGAAATAATCGAAACCCTCATTTTTTATTTGCCACGGCGTTTTATTCATCATCTGGTCGGATAGTTCTATCAGTTCCTCAATTTTATTGGCGACGTCATTTCGAGTTGGTCCCAATAGACAATAATACAGTCGTTCCTTAATATCTTCATATTTTCTGCGGAGAGGAGATTGATCCAACAAAAGGGGCGACACAGGCCAGCCGTTGCTCCATGCCCAACGTCCGGTGCCTTTGCCGTTATCAATAAATGTTCGCTGCAGGGCGTCATAAGCGAAGAATTTTTCTGTCTGCAAACTTGGCACATAAGGATTGTTATCCAATTGGACCTTCAGGGCGTCCTGAAGGTATTTCAAAGTATTGCTTTCAACTTTATAATTGTTTATTATAAGAAAAGCATTCTCAATCGCGGTACTTTTAATGCGGAGTCCCAAATACTGATCCATTAAGAACTGATTGGGTCGGCACTTATGATCGCCGGAGCGATAACAGGCAAGAAGGTTTTCAAAAGCGATTTGAAATTGTCCCTTGGCCGCATTGAGCCGGGCATTCCAAGCAAGCGCATTGGCTAAATCACGATGTAAATTTAATTCGGGAACCCTGATTCCACCCATCATGGCATCCTTTGAGGAAGTTCTTTCCAGCCAACAATATGGTTTATCGACAGCTTCCCTGAAGTATTTGAAAGCCGTTGTATTGGAAGTAAGCCAGTTTTCAAGCGATACTCTTTCCATATCATTACAATCTGCCCACTGCTTTAAGTAGCGTAATTCATCCGGCATTTCAATGAAGGCATCAAAAGCTCTTTGGTAATACAAGGCGGCGTTTTCATTCGGATCGTAATTTTGCGGACGAGACGTTTGATTGAATTGTGCCACATAGTCAACTGTAACAATTGGCTTGGCCGTAAAAAAGAAAATCGCTTTTACAATGAACAGAACAAGTAAAAGCCCGGCAACAACCAACAGTAACTGTTTATATTTTAACGCTTTCATTTTAATCCACTCTCCCTTTCATTATTGGAATACCACACGCCATAATTCTATGTCCGCCGGCCACCATTGGAGAGTGTTGTCCGCCATACCATCTCTGTCGCGGTCATCCCCCCATAATGCCCATAATTCGTTGGACGTCAAATCATTGGTTAATAAGGCATCTCCCAGGTGAGTTGTTCTGTGCCGTCTGATGATCTTTGAAATAGCACTGGGATATCCAATGAGTAAATTTTTGGCTCCACCCGGCATCACATCAATCCTATTTCCGATGTAAATATGGGTATAGTGTCCTGAGCTATCTTTATAATTGTAAACTCCAACCGCCATTGCCATATCATTCCAGTTTTCAGTTTCCCATTTTACTGCACTTTTACATCCGATAGCCCAAAATTCTTTGATCGTCTTTGTTTTCCATAATCCAAGTGAAGCCATACTATGCCCGCGAGTATCCCAATCACCCGGCAAATCAGGCATGGGAATAGACGGAGGAACATCGGGTCTATCCGATTTTACCCAAGACAATACGCAGGATTCTTTATCAAACCAGTATTTTCTTTTGTCCCAGCACATAAATTCGGTTCGTTGTACTCCCGGCGCTACAATTTCACCAGTTTCTTCATTAATCACTCTACCAACATGGCTGTTCATATGACCAATCCAATAAACATAGTTGAGATTGGAGCCGGTCAACGCCGTTTTGATATTGTCCCAGTGGGCGTTTTTCTCTATCAATTCAGCGTAAGGAATATTCGCCATCTCAAGTGTTTCCCGAATGGCGGTCAGAACGCGATTGTTTGGAAGGTCTTTATCTTCCATTGCCTTATTGACGTCCTTACACGGCGCGACAATTAATGCCCTGTATGAGTTGGGATCGATTTTGGACATATCCACTTTTGCCATCAAGGCGACAGTTTTTGTCTGAGAATCCGAGCCATTCTGATATTGTATCGTCGCTGCAGGATTCTCTCCCGTGATAATCGAACTATATTGAATATACCCGCTGTCTGAGATTACATAAGAATTGGGGTCGGTCGAGATTTGCATCGACCCGCCGTCAAAAAATCCCCTGATTTCATACGGTTCATTCGGCTCATACATCGTGGGAATAGACGCAAAATAGAGACAATTATGGAACTGCACCTGAATCTTTTCCATCCAGCAGCCGCCTTCCGATGTATAACCGCCCACAGTGATGATATGATTTCCGTTGCTGAATTCATGCGTAGGCGCAGTGAATGTGGGCGGCTCGCTATAGTCCAAATAGGTCAGACCAGCCGGGCAACCATCCACCTGCGCAAACATCCAATTCGTAAAGGGCGGATAATTATCCGGGCAAATCGCTATCTCGTTGGATAGACTGTTAGGTTCTAAAGACATGTCCTGTTCATTTCTGAAAGAGACAGAGCAGCCTGCATAACTTACCTTCCCCCAGTCGGCCATCAGGGCGTCATAATCCTTCGAATCAATGATGTTGCTGGTACTCGGCTCATTGGGGTCGGTATTGGTGCCGATGTTGCACAGGCCGCAAATCCGATACTCATCAAAAACCAGCGTCAGCCAGTTTTGCGCCAATATTTCCAAATCCGCCAAATCCACCCGATGGTCCCCGTTGAAATCCGAACGTTCGCAATTCGGGTCGTGACTGCCCGGCAGATTCGGGTCATCGGAATATCCATAATCCACGGCAAACAGCCCGAAGTCCGGCAGATTGACCCGGCTGTCATAATTGGTATCTATTTTCACAATATTCGGATCTGCAATCGCTCCCATACAAAGATTCATCAGTTCCAAATCCAGTTCATCGACGATGCCGTCCCAGTTAAAATCCGCCGGGCTGGATGGTATCCCGAAACCGCCCGAAACGCCTATCGGGAAATGGCATCCAATATCCTGTTGGCCAATATCCGGCTGATAATCACAGGTTCCCGTCCCATCCTCAGCCATTCCATAACCGGCGTCTATCAGTTCCGACTGCTGGTCGATGTATATTTTCCCCCCTTCGCCCAGAATATAAAATGGATTATACTCTAATCCTATACATCCTGTGAAAGGTGCATCGAAGTTGACATCGTACTCATTTCCGCCGAATGCACAATATTCGAGGTCTATGGATACGTCTCCTTCTGTTTTATAGACGCCAAAGAAATAACTCCATACGAAACAACTATTAATGACTTCAAGACTCGGAACAACCTGATTGGGGTCGGCAAAATTGGGGTCTGGATTATGGCCCTCTATATAGATGCCGACATCGCCGTCGCAGAAAATCGTTCGGTCGATACTCACCGCAGGATAAGGATATTGAACGCTGTCAAGGAGGATGTAAATCCCAGCCCCTGCATAGTCATATATCTCATCATAAACAGAGCCATTATACCAGAATTCAGAATCTATAATTTGTGCCGGCGCATAAAGGTGAATTCCATCATAACATCCGAAAGTAATCACATTCCGTACCGGATTCGCTAATTGCTCGTCAATGATAATTCCGATTTTGCAATTATTGACGATGACGTTGTTGATACAGGTAGCCGGGGCTGCGCCTCGGCGAACCCATATTCCAACGAAGTTATGGCCGAAATAGATATTTGGGTCTTCGGGGACGATTTCCACCGGCGGCAGAATGTTGGGGCAATTAGGGTCGGAATAATACGCTGCTTTTCCCATATCCAATAAACCGCCGGGCATCACTTCAATAACCGAATGATTAGGGTCAAACGGCGCGATTAATTTTGTCCCTGCTGGAATCACCACGTGCCCTTCAATCTCCAAAGGCAGGGTGGTTATTCGATAAGTCTTGCTTTGCAGGATTCGGGAACCCAGCGGATTTGCAAGTTCCTCAACTTGTTCCATAGATTGCATGGACTCAATTTGTTGTTGTTTCTGTTGTAGGGATTCAGCTTCCTGCTGTGATGGTTCAATTTCAGCAGTATTTGCAGCAGTCTCACTGTTTGAAACAACGGGTAGAGAATTTGTATTCGGGTCGGCATTTTCAATAAGTGCCGTCACAGATGTGTTTTGCTCGTCAATAGATGTCGAATTCGGATCGGATGATAACGAATTAGGGTCGAATTCACGCCGGAGCATTTTGAAAATTTCCCAAGCCAACTGGTCTCTTGAATCTTCAGAAGTTTCGAGGGCAAGTATCTCATTGGGTTCATCCGGAATCAGGGAGATATCATTGTCATAAACGGCAAGAAGAATAGCAAAAAAATCGGAGACATCTTCCTGCTGCTGTTCGGAAAGAGTGATGTTTGGATCAGATATTACATTTGCCTGAGTAATACCCACAGAAGCAAACAAAAGGTATGCGGCTATAAACACTTTCATAAGCATCTCCTTCAAACAAAAATCCCTGTTTTCGCCTCCCTTACGAGCCGACCCCGCAAAAAGGCTTTGAGCAAAACAACACCCTAATACCAGCATTATATCTTGACACCAAAACAGTGTCAAGAAAAATCCGGGCTATATTCTGCTTTATGGCAACGAAATCTCAGCACAGCCTGAAATACAGGCTCATACCTCAGTTTCTTCGGGAATTGAGACAAAAAGCCGGCCTGACCCAGCGGGGATTGGGCAAACGGCTCAACAAACCTCAAAGCTATATTTATAATTGCGAAACAGCTAATCGGCGGGTCGATATAGCTGAATTTATCGAATGGACCAAAGCCTGCGGCGTTTCTCCGGAAACCGCTTTTCGACAATTCATATCTTATATTGCTTGACGCGAAAATTCTTCTCTTCGTAGATAATTTGTCAATCAGCAGAATTAATCCGTTTTTACGCCTATGAAGAGAAATTTAACGCGGTTGCCCTGTTTTTTGAGCGGCAGGGGCTTGTCAGACGATGGATTTTATGGTACAAGAGTAAATCTGCGGGGCCATAGCTCAGCTGGGAGAGCGCTTGCATGGCATGCAAGAGGTCGTGAGTTCGACTCTCATTGGCTCCATTTTTTAATGCGCAGAGTTTCCCCCTCTCTCATTGTCCAGATGTCTTCTACTGACTACATTCCATAGACCTGCTTGAGTTGCGCCTCTGTTGGCATGGTCGGGTAGCGTTCGCCTTTGGGGCCGGTATAGGAGCCGTCCGCGTTTTGCGTCAGGTGCACGGGCGTCTGTGAGCCGTTGCTGTTGTTGAGCCAGACGGTAACGGAATTTGATTGCGTGGCCGGGGCGTTATAAGTCGATTGGGTCGGGGCCGTGATTTGCTGCTGCTGTTTGGCCTTGGCTTTGTCCATTTCATTGCCGACGATGTAGCCGCCGACGGCGCCGACGCCGGTACCGATAAGCGTACCCGTAGTGTTGTGGCCAATTGCCTGTCCGGCTAAGGCGCCGCCGCCAGCTCCAATCAACGTGCCGGATTGGGCGGCAGTATCGCACCCTGCCACAAAAACCGTCGAAGCAATCACAGAAACCGTTAACAATCCAAAAATCGCCTTTTTAAGCATGTTTTTCTCCTGTTTTATCGAAAATTCCTGGTTTTGTTCCTGTTTTATTCCGGATATTAGACGATTATGACGCTTCTTTTATTACTGTCAAGCTAAGAACCTACCCGAATAACTCTTTCGACTATGCTTCCTTCGATACTTCGACAGGCTCAGTATAAATGAACTCAGGACAAGCAAGACAAGTTTGCTCAGGATATACTTGTCATAACATCGCGGGTACTTTATACTTATCGGCAATCGGCGGGGAATTTCTGGATTACAGGAGACATAGAATGAAACCAACCCTGGTGATTTATGGAGCGGCGGGTCGGATGGGCCGCAGAATACTGGCCCTGGCCGGCGAAGAGCAGGACTTTCAAATCGTCGGGGCCGTTGACCATCCGAGCCATCCGGATTTGGGCAAAGATGCCGGTTTGCTGGCCGGGATTTCGGCGCTGGGCGTGAAATTAGACAGTCAATTTCCGCAGAAGGCCTCGGTCGCGATTGATTTTTCGCTGCCGCAGGCCGCTGCACAGATGATTGACTGGTGTCAGAAAGCCGGCGCCGCATTGGTGATGGGAACGACCGGCCTGGAAAAAGCCCAGATGGAAATGCTCCAGGCGGCGGCGAAAAAAATCGCGATTGTGCAGGCGACCAATATGAGTCTGGGGATGAATTTATTGTTCAGTATGGTCGGTAAAGTCGCCGCGGCTTTGGGGCCTGACTATGACATTGAAATCATCGAAGCGCACCATCGCCACAAGAAGGACGCTCCGAGCGGTTCGGCCCTGTCACTGGCCAAAAGTATCTGTGGCGGTACCGGCCGCGATTATCCCGATTGTTTAGTTCACGGACGTCAGGGCAAAGATGTGCCGCGTCGGACCGGCACGATTGGAATGCACGCGATCCGCGCCGGCGAT
Organism: uncultured Pirellulales bacterium; assembly: GCA_964635075.1. Classification (GTDB taxonomy): domain Bacteria; phylum Planctomycetota; class Phycisphaerae; order Sedimentisphaerales; family Anaerohalosphaeraceae; genus Anaeroglomus. The sequence goes on from CAZWMN010000003.1 coordinate 71,036, forward strand.
ATTGTCGGGCAACATTCGGTCATTTACAGCGCGCCGGGCGAAACGATCACGATTTCCCACGATGCGCACAGCCGCGATACGTTTGCCCGCGGGGCGCTGCGTGCGGCTGGATGGCTGTTGAAGCAAAAGCCCGGCCTGTACACGATGCAGCACGTTCTCGGTCTTGCAGAGAGAAAATAAACGAACGATGGATAAAAAGGCCGGGAGCGTCAGCGACCGGACAGAAAAGAAAGCGTTGAAAATTGGAAACTGAAAATCGAAAACTTGTCCTGAGCAAAGCCGAAGGATTAAAAATCGCCATAATGGGTCTGACCGAGCCTGTGCAGAACATGCTCGAGGTCGCCCTGTCGATGGATTGTTTCCAGGTTGTCGCCGGCGCGGATGAAGATGCGCAGACGGGTCAGTTGTTTTCACAACGGTACCATTGCCCCGCCTATACGGATTTTCGCCGGATGATTATGCAGAACCCCGCGGATGTCGTCTTTGTCGGCGCCCCGCTGCATACCTGCGCCGACCATATTCGCCAGGCGATTCAGAATAAGTGCCATATTATAAAATTTCCGCCGGCGGGATTGACTTTCGAGCAGTGTGCGTCGCTGATTCAGCAGGCCCGCAAAGAACGGGTCTATTTTGTCCTGGCCATTCCCGGACGCTTTGAGCCGACGGTGCTGCGTCTGCGGCAGGAATTGGCCGAGAGCGAACCGGATTACTGGCATTTGATTACCGCGGTTTGCCATGTTCCGCAGGGCGAAATCCCGCCGCAGAAACGCTGGCTGCTTGACCCGAAACTGTCCGGCGGAGGCGTGCTGATACAAAATGCTTATGATTTGATGGATGAAATGGTGTTGTGTTTCGGCCTGCCGCAGCAGGTTTACGCCCTGTTGACCAGCCAGGCGCCCGACCGTCAGCAGCGGCTCAGCACCACCGAAGACAATGCGCTGGTCTTAATGCGGTTTTCCGATACGCTGGCTGCACAGGTCGTCGCCAGCCGGACGCTGGGGCCCGCCCGGCGTCATCTTCGCATTCACGGCAAAGGCAAGTTTATCACGCTGACCCGCGAGGACTTTTCCATCACCGACAACAACGGCAACCTGATGGAACACATTCAGTTTTCACCCGAACAGTTCCACGGTATGCAGGATTTACTGAATAATTTCGCAAAGGCCGTGCTGAATCCGGCACAGAGCAAACCGTATCCTGATGCGGGAGTGGATTTATACACGATGGCAGTGATTGAGTCGGCGTATTTGTCGGCGCGGACGTCCATGCCCGAAACTCCGTCGCGTCTGCTGGATATGGCCAAGGCCAATGTGCTGATGTAATAATCGGCAGATTAGCTGCAAGCGGCTAATGCGTTTTGCAGTTCTTGTTCAGCAATTCGTTCCAAATCAGGTTCCTGCTGTTGTAATCCACGGATACGTTCTTCGAGAAGCGACTTCATCCGAGCTTTGACAGGCTGAATCCAGACTTGAAAGCCGAGTTGTTTGATGTTGTGTTTTTTAGGGCCGATGATACGGAATCCCCGGGGCAGGCCGCTGAACACGCCGATTTCCAGCAGAATCGTTTCGTTGTCGTCCACGTCTTCGGTAAACACAGGTTCGGCGTCGCCAAAACCGACATACAGTACATCCGCTTGAGAATCATAATTGAATCTGGGTTTTAAGGCTTTCGTGTCCATAGTACCTTCTTGTTTTTCTGCGTCCTGCTAAAATGGACGGTTTTTATTTGATTCTCATACAAATTGATTGCCTCTCTTTTTGTCCTATAATTTCAGGCAAATTGTACATAAAAATCTATTATTTTCAATTATTTTTCGTCCTCGTCGAGGGTTTCGGTCGGGGAGTCGTAGGCGTCGGCGTCGGTAGATTCTTCTGAATCTTCATTGGTCTGTTGGGTGAGGTCAGTGTAGCCGGCGACTTCGTCGGCAATCATATTTTTGCGCATCTGCTCGTAATCCTCCAATGTCATTACGACTTCGCGGGCCTGGGAGCCTTTGTATTCGCCGAGGATGCCGGCAATGGCCATCATTTCGATAATCCGGCTGGCGCGGGCGTAGCCGATGGATAATTTTCGCTGCAATAATGAAACGCTGCCGCGCTTGGTTTCGAGGACGATGCGCACGGCCTCGTCGAACAATTCATCTTTGGCGCCCTCGCCGATATCGACGCGATTGAGCTGCATCAGGTCGGGGTGGAACTGCGGCTGGGCGACGTCCCTGAGGAATTTGACGATGCCGCGAAGCTCATCATCGTCGAGATACGCTCCCTGCGAGCGAATGAGGTCGCTGGTGCCGGGTTTGAGGAAGAGCATATCGCCCTGGCCGAGCAGCGCCTCGGCGCCGTTCTGGTCGAGGATAATGCGGCTGTCCATTCGGGCCGCAACGCGAAAACCAATCCGGCACGGCATATTGGCCTTAATGAGGCCCGTGACGACGGTGGCCTGCGGACGCTGCGTGGCGATAATTAAATGGATTCCCACAGCCCGGCTTTTTTGCGCGATGCGGACGATATGCGCCTCGACTTCCTTGGCGCTGGTCATCATCAAATCCGCCAGCTCGTCGATGACGATGACGATATGCGGCATTTTTTTGGGAATCATCGCCTCTTCTTCCGGCGAAGATGGCGCAAAAAGCTCAATTAGCTGCTCCCGGCTGAGCATATTGTACGACGTGAGGTTGCGCACCCTGGCTTCGGCCAGCAGTTCGTAGCGCTCGTCCATCGTGGTCGTGGCCCATTCGAGAATCTGCTCAGCCCGGCGGACCTCCGTCACCAGCGGACACATCAGATGCGGGATCGACTCGAAGACGGCCATTTCGACCATTTTGGGGTCGATCAATATCAGCTTAACCTCGTCCGGTCGGCGGGTCAGCAGAATGCTGGTGATAATCGAATTGATACACACGCTTTTGCCCGAGCCGGTGGTGCCGGCAATGAGCAGATGCGGCATTGTGCCTAAATCTGAGACCAGCGCTTCGCCGGAGGAACTCTTGCCCAGAAACAGTGGAATCTGCATCCGGGCGATTTGGGAGCCGCCGCGAAGAATCAAATCCTTGAGCCGCACCGTCTCGCGCTGGCTGTTGGGGACTTCGATGCCGATGGTGTGCTTACCCGGCAGCGGCGCCACCACACGGACGCTGCCTGAACTCATCGCGCGGGCCATATCGTTGGCCAGGTTGGAAATCTGGTTGACCTTGATGCCGGGAGCAAGCTGTAATTCGTACATTGTAATTGCCGGCCCCGGCTCGGCGCTGACGACCTGCGCGTCAACGCCGAATTCATGGAGCAGACCCTCAAGCGTATGAGCCTTTTCCTCGACCATTTTACCCTGAATGGCGGCAAAGCCCTTTTCCGGCTCCCTGAGCAAATCCAGCGGCGGAAGACGGTACTCGTCATACGTCGCGGGTACATACTCCGGCTGCCTGGGTTTCGGCGCAGGTTTAGGCTTGACTATGGGTTTTGGTTTTGATTCGACCGCTTCCGCTGAAGTTGATTCGGTCTTGTTTTCAGTTGCCGTCTGTCCAGCCGCGGAGGTTTGCGCGGCAGGCGTTTCCCGCCGGGTCTGCGGTTCAGCTGCGATTTTTTCTTCCGCCGGGATAAGGTCGGCGACGGTATGGACGTCCCGCGGCATTTCCTGTTGTGTCGAAGCGAGGCTGGGCCTGGATGTGCCCCATTGGATTCGGTCGGGCATTTTGACGCCGCGTAGTGTGCCTTCGCCTCTGGCTTTTTGCTTTTCGCTGAGGCGTTTCCAGATATCCGACAGTGCTGCGGATTGTTCTTTGGCGACGTTGATAGCGGGACCTGCCAGGCCGAAGAATTTCATCACGCCAAAGCCGAATCCGCGTACCATCGCCAGCACGAGCGTATCGGCCAGCAGAATCGCCCCGACAATCCATACGCCGCTCAGCACAATGGCCGTTCCCAGCGGCGCAAAATGTCTGAGAAGCCATTGTCCTGCGACGATGCCGAGGATGCCGCCGTTGCCCATCGGAAATTCGTCGTTGAAACCGCTTGCCGAAAAATCAGGTATCTTGTAATGATAAACCCAGCCGAAGCAATTGCGGTAGAGGATGCCGTATTCTTTCTGGTTGTCCGGCCAGAGCAGAAACCACGTCGCCGAGGCCGCCGTGACCAGCAGCAGCGCTCCGATAATACGCAGCGCCGGCTGAGTGATTTGCCGGCCGAGCAGATGCGCCGTCAGAAGCCAGACGGAGGCGAACAATCCGAGCAGGACGCCCGGCCCGATGTAGTAGTGCAGGTAATAGGCCGCAAATGCGCCTGCCGGCCCGCACCAGTTCTGCACCGGCTTATGCGGCCAGACGTATTCGCTGGGCGCGTCGGCGATGTGAAAATCCGCGGCGCTGCAGAGTAAAAACACACACGCCGCCAGCACAATTCCCTCCACCGCGATACGATATAAATTCCTGCGTTTCACGAAGATAATTTCCAGTAAAAAGAAGCGTTTTTTCAAACAAAAACAACCCCGCCAATACTGAAAGGGCCGTTTGTTTTATATCGGCTCTGGCGGGCGGTTCTCTGTAAAGAATGAAAACCCGAATTTTAGCAAAAGATTCAACCATATTGGATTTTATCGGTCGTTGTGTCAGTGAATGCAAGCGACGGCGGATTTAGAGGATTACCCGGCCGTGGCGGTGCTGAATTTGATTTCACTGATTGTGCTGACGCCGGTTGTCATTTCCGAAACCCGAAAATATCTGGGGTGAGATATCCAGCTTTTCTAAAGCCTGTTTATTAGCATAATTCCTGAATTTCCTATTCTCTGCAAGGCCATAAAATTCGTCATAGAAAAGAGTTATAAATGTTCTTACATTTTGGGAATTAATTCCTAAAATGTAATTTGCCTTATTTTCTGGCCGTTCTGGAATCGTAATCCGGGTGAATTACGCGTACCCGGTGCCGAATCTGATTTCACTGATTGTGCTGATTTCAATGGCAATTTGAATGTTGATTTTGCTGATTTTTCGTTGTTCAGTCAGGAATGGCAGATTAATTAAGGATTCGTCTAAAAATTCGTTAGGGCTCATCTCAAAACTGTCTTGCCCTAATCGGGATACAAGACATGTGAAAGAACGCTTGATAAACCGTGATCTCACGTTCCCAGCGGACGACCAGGCGGCGAAGTTTTGCTTGCGGTAGTAATACAATTATAAATTATTTAGTTCCTGTTGCGGATATGGGTTTTTGTCATTCCCGCGCAGGCGGGAATCCAGTTTTTGGGCCGATACGCCTGTTTTTTCTATACGCTATTTTCGTTTTTGTCTTTCCGCAACAGATACTATTTAGGAGAATGAAGCATGAAACGAACTTGGTTATTACTGTCAATGATGTCCTTCCTGGCCGTAACTTCAGTATTTGGCGGCCAAACTCCGGAGGAAAAAGCTTTTGAAGAAAAACTTGTCTCTGTTGTGCCCAGTGAACGACAATATGCATGGCAGCGACAGCACGATGTATATGCGTTTATCCATTTTGGACCCAATACGTTTACCGGGCGTGAATGGGGTACCGGCACGGAGACTCCGGCCGTGTTCAATCCAACCGCCTTAGACACCCGGCAATGGGCCAAAGCTTTGAAATCGGCCGGTATGACCATGGCCATTCTCACAGTCAAGCATCACGACGGCTTCTGTCTGTGGCCGTCGCGTTATACTGAACACTCGGTTAAAAACAGTCCCTGGAAGGACGGCAAGGGCAACGTCGTACGGGAATTTGTCGATGCCGTTCGCGCCGAGGGCATGGGAGTGGGTATTTATCTTTCCCCGGCAGACCTGTTTCAGCTTGAAAGTGCGGCCGGGTATTACGGCGACGGCAGTGCCTATGTGGATACGGTAATCCCGACCGATCCCGCTTCATTCAAAAGCAATCCCACCAAGACTCGTCAAATACCCACCCAAGGGTTTGGAGCCAATGTTACCTATTCGTGTAAAGCTGATTCCTATAACCGCTACTTCCTCAATCAATTATATGAGTTGCTCACGGAATACGGACCCGTCGTGGAGGTCTGGTTTGACGGCGCGCTGCCCAAGACCAAAGGCGGGCAGAAATGGGCCCTTAATGACTGGACCGGCCTTGTTCGCAAACTCCAGCCCCAGGCCGTCATCTTCAACAGGGGGCCGGATGTGCGCTGGGCGGGCAACGAGGGCGGCGTGGCCAGGGATACCGAGTGGAGCGTCATCGGTCTGGACAAGCCGCTGGCGGAATTTGAGTGGCGGGATATGACGGATAGTATTCTGGGGGACCGCGCGACACTGGTTAAGGCCGTCGAATTACACTGGTTTCCGGCCGAAGCCAATGCGTCGATCCTGCTGGGCTGGTTCTATCACGAGGACAAAAAAATGAGATCCGTTGAGGAGTTGATGGATATGTATGAACGCAGCGTGGGTCACAACGCGTCATTTATCCTCAACATACCGCCGGACAAGCGAGGCCTGTTCACCGACGCCGAAGTGGCGACATTGAAAGCATTTGGGGAACTTCGAGAGAGCCGCTACGGCAACAATCTGGCCACCGGCGTAACCGTCACTGCAAGCAGTTCCCTGATGGACCATCCCACCTCCGCCGCCCTGGACGGCAAGTACGAAACCTACTGGGAAGCCGCCACCGCCAGCAGCGCCGATGGGCCTGTCACTCTGAATATCACGCTGCCCCGTCAGGTGGTCTATCGACGCATAGTGCTGCAGGAACAAATCAAGCGTGGCCAGCGTGTAGAGGCCTTTGTCATCGAAGTACAGGATCCCGATGGCAAGTGGCGGAAATTGGCCGAAGCCACCACTATTGGCTATAAGCGTATCATACCTGTGCCGGAAACCAGTGCCATAAACCTACGCATTCGATTCGACAGTTACCGAGTGGCTCCTACGATAGCTGAAGTCGAATTATATTATTAAAACGGCTGTTTTGACCTATGACACACTTTTTTCTTCATCCAGGACGTTTGGCCGCCGTCTGTGGCTGGCTCTGTACCCTGTGGCTCGGATTGAGTTTTGCCTCGCTGGCTGCCGATTCGCCGCGCAAAACTATTTCGCTGGACTCAGACTGGCGATTTCACCTCGGAGATGCTGCCAACGTCATCGCTGCCGGCTACGATGACCACAAATGGCGGCGTGTGGATGTGCCGCATGATTACGTGGTCGAAGGCGTTTTTGATCCGAACAATCCTTTTGTATATCCGGGTATGAACACCAGTTGGTATTCGCTTCACGGTTTCCTGCCGGTGCAGCCTGCGATATATCGCAAAACAATTTTCATTCCGGCCGGCGCGAAGGGCAAGCGGCTGTGGCTGGAATTCGACGGTGCGTTCAGCAACAGCCGCTACTGGTTCAACGGCCGGGACATCGGCAGTCAATACAGCGGCTATACCAGTTCGCGTTTCGACGTCACGGACGCGGCGGAATGCGGCGGCAAAAACATTCTGGTGGTGCGTGTTGATCCGCGTTACGACGGCTGGTGGTACGAGGGTGGCGGCATCTATCGTCACGCGAGACTGGTAACGCTCGATCCGGTCCACATCGCGCCAGATGGGGTCTTCGTTGAACCGGTGGTGACTGATCCGGGCGACGGCATTCAAGCGGATGCCACGATTACGGCCAATACTGATGTAACCAACAGCAGCGCCGCTGCTGTCAGTGCAACTGTCTTGAGTGAGATTCTTGACACCAAAGGCCGTTTGCTCATTACCGAGTCAACTTCCAAGACACTTGCCGCCGGGGTCAGTGCAAAAGTTACACAGCAGATTCCATTGACCAGGGCCAGCCTCTGGTCGCTGGAAAATCCTTATCTCTACCAATTGCGCAACACAATCAGCGTATCCGGCAAAGTCGTTGATCAGATGACGACGAACTTCGGCGTGCGGCACATTCGTTTCGATGCCGACTATGGTTTCTTTCTGAATGGCAAACACGTCAAGATTCAGGGCGTTAATATGCACCAGGATCACGCCGGTGTCGGAGTGGCGATGCCCGACCGGCTCTTCACATGGCGGCTCGAACGGCTCAAAGAGGTGGGCTGTAACGCGATCCGCCTTTCACACAATCCCGTTGCGCCCGTCCTGCTTGATGAATGCGACCGCATGGGTTTTCTGGTCATTGCGGAGAATCGTCATCTCGGCGATACCTATGCGGATCAGACGCCCAAAGACACTCCCGCCGTTGAACATCGCGATCTGACTGCTCTGGTGAAGCGTGACCGCAATCATCCAAGCATCATTCTCTGGTCGTTGTGCAACGAGCAGTGGATCCAGGGGTCGCCGGAGGCTGGGGCCATGGCGCGGGCCATGAAACAGCGTATCCATGAACTTGACCCGACTCGCTTAGTCACTGCGGCAATGAATGGCGGCTTTACTGACAAGGAAGGATTCATCGGTGTGCTGGACGTGATCGGCATCAACTACCATCCTGATGTGTATGAAGCGGTTCACGCCCTGTGCCCCGCAAATCCGATCGTCGCCTCTGAGATTGCCAGCGAGATAGGCACTCGCGGCTTTTACGGGACAGATCATTGGGACAATTATTGGGGCGACAAGGAGCGCGGCTACGTTTCGGCTTATAGTATCAACGCCGGGCCGGGTGGACAGACTGTGGAAAATGCCTGGCCGCCCGTTGCGACCCATGAGTTTATGGCAGGCGGCTTTGTGTGGAGTGGTTTTGATTACAAGGGCGAGCCGCGGCCCTTCGGATGGCCGGTTATCAATTGCCACTACGGTATTATGGATATCTGCGGATTTCCCAAGGACAGCTATTACTACTACAAATCATGGTGGACGGACAAACCCGTGCTGCACCTTTTCCCGCACTGGAACTGGCCGGGCAGGGAGGGTCAGGAAATTCCGGTGTGGGTGCATAGCAACTGTCAGGAAGTGGAGTTGTTCCTCAACGACGTCTCGCAGGGTAAACAGACGGTAAAGCCTTATCATCATCTGGAATGGAAGGTTAAGTATGCACCGGGCAAACTGGTCGCCAGGGGCGTGCGTGATGGCAAGCCAATCGAAGCCGTGATAGAAACCACCGGCGCTCCCGCAACGATTCGTTTGACCGCCGACCGCACCGCACTGACCGCCGACAACTCCGACCTGGCCGTGGTGAACGTGGCAATTCTCGACGCGCAAGGCCGGGTGGTTCCTGTGGCCGACAACCATATAACTTTTACGCTGATCGGCCCCGCCAAATTGATTGGTGTGGGCAACGGCGATCCCAGCAGCCACGAATCCGACAAAGCCTGTAGTCGTTCCGCTTTCAACGGCCTGGCTCAGGTCATCGTGCAGACGACTTTGAAGAGCGGCAAAATAAGGCTCAAAGCCCAGTCCACCGGATTGAAAGCCGCCAGTGTCACGTTAAATGGCCAATGAACCCTAAACTCTAAACCAAGGACAGTTACCTATTAAATCAAAAAATATCCAAACAGTAACGGCAGGTAAAGGGGGTTTTAAATTAGTAGAGCGGGCTAAGACCTATCCTGCTTATTTTTGCATACTTGTACACTTTTTTGTCTAAGAACAAAGAACTACGAACTAAGAGCCTATAACAAAACCTCAATTTTTAATAGTGGAATAGCCGATGAAATCAATGATTAAAAAGCAAATTAAAGCTATTTGTCATGGAGGACAAATTCATGGCCAAGCCACTATTGCCAGACGAGTTATGGCACATCATCGAACCGATATTGCCCACGCAAAAGTCCAATCCCAAAGGTGGAAGACCGGCTGTCAGCAATCGAGATGCCTTGACGGGGATTCTCTTTGTGCTGAAAACAGGCATCCCGTGGGAATATCTGCCCCAGGAAATGGGATGCGGTTCGGGCATGACGTGTTGGCGACGACTTTGCGATTGGCAAAAAGCGGGAATTTGGGACAAAATCCACCACATTTTGCTGAACAAACTGCGGGAATCAGACCAGATCGATTTTTCACGCGCCGTCGTCGATTCTGCTTCTGTACGAGCGGTTTTTGGGGGGCGAAAACAGGTCCGAATCCAACGGATCGACGGAAATTGGGATCGAAGCACCATGTCATCACCGACGCAGGAGGAATCCCGCTTGCCGTCCGATTGACCGGCGCTAATCGCCACGATATCACGCAATTGCTGCCTCTGGTCGAGGCCATTCCTCCTATTGCGGGAAAGACAGGACGGCCTCGTCAAAAACCGGATTGTGTGCAGGGGGATCGGGGCTATGATTCTGAACCTCATCGACAAGAACTTCGCCAAAAAGGAATTGCTCCCGTCTTGGCTAAACGACGAACTGAAAATGGCAGTGGTCTGGGTATTTTTCGATGGGTTGTTGAACGTACCTTGAGTTGGCTGCATCAGTTCCGCCGCTTGCGAGTTCGTTATGAACGCCGGTCGGATATCCATGAAGCGTTTCTTGAAATTGGTTGTATTCTTATTTGTCATAACTTGTTACAGAATAGGTTTTGTTAGATGCTCTAAGAACGTATAGTATGATTCTGCCGTGGCGGTGCCGAATTTGATTTCGCTGATTGTGCTGACGCCGGTTGTCATTTCCGAAACCCGAAAATATCTGGGGTGACGTACGAAACCTTCATGCTTGAATCTATTCCTTCATCAAAGTATGATGGCTGTTATAGAGGATGGAAGGGACTTTTTCAACGGCCCCACCGTCCCCGGTTTTCCCGGTTTTCGGTTTTTGTGGTAGTGATTAGGGCCATGCTGTTTAATTTCATCCATAACATCAGGATTTTCTCGGTTGGCTGGTTATTGTTATTCTTCGCTTCTACTTCGGCCATCGCTGCCGAGAAACACATGTTCGAGGCGGAAGCCGCCAAACCCGTCGGCGAATCCCCGGCATTAGCGGGAGTGGAAGTGATGGGGACACTGAAGTAGCAGCAGTGAGTCAGAGTCAACAGCGTCAGGATGCTACCCATGGTGGCGGTTGCGGCATTGGCATGACTAACACGTCAAAGGCCAGATCAGCCTAAGGACAGAGGACTTATGACAAGTTTCACCGGACGCGATAAGGCAACCATGGCTGTCTCACTCCTGCTCGTGGGAGGCCTGGCATTCAACCTGCACAGCGCGGAAGCGCAGTCGCAGGTACAGCAACCACTGACGGTCGAGGAGGTTCCCGAACTCCGAGGCCATCTGGGGGAGCGCTGGAATGCCAACCGCGCCGGTTCTCTGCGCGATAATGAGAACAAGGATTGAAATCTTTTGTGATATCCTAATTGATTCAGGAGAGAAAAAATGAAGAAAAAGGTTATTCTGTTATTGTTGGCAATGATGGTTCTGCTTGGCGCGGTATCCTTCGCGGACACCAAGCAGGAAAGCCGCGCCACAAAACCTGGGCGGGTTGAATTAGCGGAGAATTGGCAACTTGCGTCTGCGAATAAAGTTCAATCAGAAGGCGAGGTGGTTTCTGCTGCTGGTTACGATGATGCCGCCTGGTATCCGATTCGCCGAATGCCGGCTACGGTTCTTCAAATACTACAGGAAGATGGCGTCTATCCCGACCTGTATTTCGGAAAAAATCTGCGCGAGAAAGTGCCGCAGGATTTATACAAGCAGGACTGGTGGTATCGAACGTCTTTCAAAGCACCCGCCGGTGAATTTTTCACGCTCGAATTTCCGGGCATCAACTATCGGGCGGAGATATGGCTTAACGGGAAAAAGATTGCCGACAACAAGCAAGTGGTTGGCATGTATGTCGCTCACGACTTCAATGTTACCCCGTGGATCAAACAGGGGTCGCAGAATGTGCTGGCTGTCCGAATCACTCCCGAGCAGAAGATCCAGAATGTGAACGGTGTGGAACTGGCTGACAGTTGGTTTGACTGGCTCAATTGGAAATACCTCGGATACAATGCCCGGCCGGATGATACAGGCCTGGGATCCATCACTTCGTTTGTTCCGGACCGCAATGCCGGCGTTTGGAAACCCGTTTATTTGCGGGTGACGGGCAGCGTTTCGGTCAATCATGCTCTCGTGAATTCGCAACCGCTCCTGGCCGAATCCACCGCCCGACTGACGGTCTTTGCCAACCTGAGCAATCTCTCGACGGAGCCGGTAAGCGGCACGCTGAAAGGAACGATTTCGCGGAAAGGGAAACCGACGATCCGTTTCGAGCAGCCCGTTACCAATCTTTCCGCCGGTGAGGATCACGAAGCCGAGTTTACGCCGGAAAAATATCCTGAACTGGTCGTGAAGAATCCGGACCTCTGGTGGCCCTACACCATGGGTACGCCAGCGCTTTATGACCTTCAATTGGAATTTGTGCAGAACAAAACGCAATCCGACAGCGCTCGCATTCGCTTCGGAATCCGCAGTATCACGCAGCATCGCGATAGTAATGAAAAGTTCCCGCAGATGAAGGGCGGTAACTTCTACCTGAAGGTGAACGGTCGCGACTTTCTCGTTCGCGGCGGCAACTACACTCCCGACCTTCTCTATCGGTATGATCCGGAGCGAGAAGCGGATATCTTACGCTATGTCAAAGACCTTGGTATTAACTTTCTCCGCTGGGAATCGAAAATAGCAAGCGAACACATTATCGACATGGCAGATGAGCAGGGTATTCCTCTGATGTTCGGGTGGATGTGCTGCAATCAATGGGAGAAATGGGATCAATGGGACGATGAATGCCATTGCGTCGCATCTCAGAGTCTTCGTTCGCAAATCCAAATGCTTGGCCATCATGCGTCCGTGGTCGCATGGGCAAACGCCAGTGACGGCCTGCCTCCGAAGCCAACACTTGAGAAATACCATCAGATTCTTTCAGAGCTGCATTGGCAGAACGCCGTGGTGGATACGGTTTCCGCTTTTGTCAAAGATGGAGATAATCCTGTGTGGGATGGCATTCGCATGCAGGGTCCGTATGCCTGGCGGCCGCCCAGTTACTGGTTCAGCGGGAAATACCTTGCCACCTGCGGTTCTACGGTTGAGCAGGGCGACAACGAGCAAATTCCCACGCTGGAGAGCCTCAAAAAATTCATTCCGGCAGATAAACTCTGGCCCATCAATGATACATGGTATATGCATGCGGGGGCCTGGGGTAATAATTGTTCTCTGGGCGGTATTCAACTGGCATTGGAAAAACGCTACGGGTCTTCAACGAATGTGGAGGACTTTGTGCGAAAAGCCCAGCTTGCCCATTACGAGAACGCCCGAGCACTCATGGAGAGTTTTGCCGCATGTGGCTGGGCAACACATAAAATGACTGTTTACTGGATGTTGAACAGCCACTGGCCCTCGTTTTACGGCAACCTCATTGATTATTACATGAGCCCGGGCGGGGTGTACTATGGGGCCAAAAAAGGATTGCGTCAACTCTCCGTGGTATTCGATTCCTATGCGACCGGTGACAACAGCAAGGCCGGAATTATCGTTTTCAATCAAACCCCCGGCGATGTTCACGGCCTGCGTGTCCGCGTCCGCGTCTATGATCTTGACGGCAAGGTTCGTGATGACCGCTCTGCAAATGACATATCGGTTTCTTATAATGGCACAATACAGGCAATGTCTCTGCCACGTTATCCTGAGAGTTCGCCGGTCTTTTTCGTTCGCTGTCAGTTGTTTGACACCCGTGGAAAACTTGTGGCAGATAATACCTATTGGCAATCCCAGAAAGATGACGATGTTGGTCCTTTAAAGAATGATTATTACACGACTTTGCAGCAGGAAAAATGGGCTGACATGACCGCTCTGAATACGATGAAGCCTGTGACAGTCGAAATCGAAGCCCGACAAAAAAAGATTGGTTCGGAGAGCCTTGTCACGATCCGTTTGCGTAATCCCTCCGAGCACATCGCCTTTTTCGAGCGGGTTACGATTTCCACCGAACGCGATGGCAACGAAATTCTTCCAATCGAATACAGCGATAATTACGTTACCATCTATCCAGGTGAAACCGCTGAGATTTATGGAACTATTTGGAAGGGCGCCAAACCTCGCTGGATTAAACTTGAGGGATACAATACCGCTACTGTTTCCGTACCCATAAAATAAAAAGAAAATGATAAGGATTTTAAACTCAGATGGAACAAAATGAACGAACTCTCCGGGCTAAAGCCCGGAGTATCCGACCTCAAGCAGAAGCCTCCGCTTCGCTCCGGGAGGCAGCATTCATCCCCGGCCTTGAAAGACCGGGGTTTTCTGCAAGGGTTTATAAAGAGTTAACTAATAAACCGGAACGCTTAATGTCGCTGGATGCATTGCGGGGTTTTGACCTGTTTTGGATTATAGGCGGCGGCGCAATATTTGAAGCATTGGCTAAATGTACGCATTGGCCTGTGTTAAACTGGTGGGCCGAACAATTGACCCATGTGGATTGGATAGGTTTTCATTTTGAAGATTTGATCTTCCCCATGTTTTTATTTATTGCCGGGGTATCAACGCCTTTTTCGATTCATAAAAGGCTTCAGCTTGGTCACACCAGAAAACAAATATACTGGCATGCTTTTACGCGATTGATTATACTTGTCCTGCTGGGCTTTCTGCTGGCCAATGGCGGAATCCATAGTTTTGACTTTGGTAATTACAGATATACTCATGTACTGATGCGTATTGGTATTGGATGTTTTTTTGCCACAGTAATATATTTAAATACTAAAACCAGGGGTCAGTTACTTTGGTTTATCGGCCTATTACTTGGCTATTGGGCTATGATGAAGTTAATCCCGGTTCCCGGTTATGGTGCGGGAGTCATGACGCCGGAAGGGAATCTGGCCGGATATATAGATCGATTATTATTGCCCGGAAAGTTTTTTCAGTGGTATTTCCCCGGCATTCTGGATCCCGAAGGCCTTTTAGGCCATATCTCCGGCGTGGCAATGGGTTTGATGGGAATTCTGACGGGCCAATTTTTAATGAGCGAAAACAAGGATTTAACCGGATTTAAAAAAGGACTATGTTTGGGCGCTGCAGGAATTCTGTTTGTAGGGATTGGATTAGCCTGGGGTATGACTTTCCCCATTATCAAGAAGATATGGACAAGTTCATTTGTCATTCATGCCGGAGGATGGAGTTTGATACTTTTATCGATATTTTATCTTGTGATAGATGTTTGGAAACTAAAGAAATGGTCAATATTTTTTGTTGTAATTGGATCGAATTCAATTTTTATTTATGCATGTCAATCCGGAGTTGTTGATTTACGGAGGACGAGCGAATTTTTCTTTAAAGGACTCATTGCTTATCCATCCGATCCTTCGGCGCAGACGCTTATTGCTTCTATTGCTTACCTGTTAGTAAGCTGGTTATTTGTATATTTTATGTATAAACGAAATATATTTTTTAAGGTGTAATTCAATAAGATTATAGATACACTGTTCAAAAGGAGTAAAATAGAATGATGCTGATTAACTTGATTCATCAAATCCGGATGTTCCTGGCTGGATGTCTGGTATTATTTGTCGCTTCCGCTTTGGCCTTTGCTGCCCAAAGGCAGCTATTCGAGGCTGAATCCGCAGAACTTATCGGCGGGGCGTCGAAAGTGAGTGATAATGCCTCCTCCGGAGGTAACTTAGTCAGTATGGCCAAACCCGGCCAAGGCGTCAAGTTCGCGAGCTTGCCGGCCGCCGGCAAATTGGCGATTCGCTATGCGTCAGTGGAAGTGGGTACAATCCATGTTGTGGTCAATGACCAGCCGGCCCATAAGGTGAACGTGCATTCATCCGGGGCTCTGACCGGTTCCTTTCTCCATGCGATAATTGACATTAAGCTTCCCGCAAATGCCGTGCTGACCATCAGCCATGCTGCTAATGACGTTGCGGTGAATCTTGATCGGATAACTGTCGGCGACGGAGATTTGGGGCTGCCGCCGGATATCTGGAACCTGCCGCCGCTGCCGGTAGCAACCGGTCCTTATTCGGCCGACTGGAAAGCGTTGAGTCGGCTTTATACCGTGCCGGCGTGGTGGCGTGAGGCTAAGTTCGGCGCCTGGGCCCACTGGGATCCGCAGTCCATGCCCGAACAGGGGGACTGGTATGCCCGCGGCATGTATATTCAGGGCCATCCGCAATATGAATATCACCTCAAACATTTCGGTCATCCATCCGAATACGGTTACAAGGACATCTGCCACAACTGGGTGATCGACCGCTGGAAGCCGGACGAATTGGTGGACCTGTTCGTTGAGATGGGCGCCCACTACTTTGTGGCCATGGGTGTCCACCACGACAACTTCGACTGCTGGGATTCGGCGTATCAGCCATGGAACTCGGTCCGCATCGGCCCCAAGGTGGACGTCGTCGGCACGTGGGAAAAGGCCGCGCGGAAGCGCGGGTTGCGATTCGGCATCGGTTTCCACAACTCACCCCCTCGGACATGGGGCCAGTTCATGCCGGTGCGCTACACCAGCGATAAGAAAGGGCCGAAACAGGATGTGCCCTACGATGCAATGCAAACGATTCTGGACGGTAAAGGAAAATGGTGGGAGGGGATGGACCCGGTGGACCTGTACGGGCCTGCGCATGACCACCGCGATTGCCTGCTCTCGCCGTTTGCCAACCAGTTTATGTGGCGCGTGGATGATGCCATCACCAAGTATCATCCCGACATGATCTATTTCGATGAAGCTGCGGGGGATACACTTCTGGATCTGGGCGTGAATATGGGCCTGGGCTTTCTGGCGCCCGCGCTGACTGCGAACTTCTACAACAAGTCCCTGCAGTGGAACCACGGGAAGATGGACGTTGCGATCAACCTCAAGTGTGTGGGCGGCAAATATAACAGTTTCCCAAACAGCCCCGAACTGATTTCGGTAGTTAGCCGCGCCCTCGTTAAGAGCTCGGAGGCGCACATCGAACCGGAAATCATGGCCTATCCATTTCAGACGGAGACCACCATTCAGGACTGGCACTACCGAACCGGCCAGGGATACATCGATGCCAAAAGTCTGGTTCAGTCACTGATGGAGAACGTCTCCCGCAATGGAACTATGCTGCTCAACATCACCCAGCACGGCCGGGGCGATCTTGATCCTGAGGTGGTGCGTATCTGCAAAGACATTGGCGCTTGGTTGAAAATCAACGGCGAAGCTGTGTACGGGTCCCGCCCGTTTGAAGTTTATGGCGAGAAGGCGGTTTGCTATACGCGCAACCAGGGCAATGTCTATGCCACGCTCCTGGATTGGAAAGGCAAGCCGATCGTTCTCAAAGCCCTGCGCGCCGGCGGGGTGACCCTGGGTAAAGTGTCCAAAGTCGAACTGCTCGGCTCTGATCTTGCAATGACGTTTGTTCAAAATGATCAGGGGCTGACGGTGACGCCCGGCGGATCGGCGCAGCCGCTGCCGGGGATTGCCAATCAGCAACTGGCATCGGGGTGCCGGGTTTTGCGGATCACCCATGACAAGGGCTGGATCAATGACGACGACCCGGGTGCGACCGCTCCGGGATGGCTTCGCCGCTGCAACCTGGGAACCGGCGACTTCAACAATGACCTGACCGTCAGCGATACGCCGGGGGATGTCTGGAGCTGCCCGTTTGACGGCACCAGTGTCGAGGTCATCGCCCCAAAGGAAGCGGGAGCCGGAAAGATCGAGGTTCAAATTGACGGCCGAACCCGCACGACAGCGGATTTGTCCACCACGGGCTCGCGCCAAGCCCAGCAGGTGGCGTGTGAGGTGAGCGGCCTGACTCCAGGCAAACACGCCATTCATATTGTCAATCGTGGCCCCGGACCGGTGGCCGTCGATGCCATAGTCGTCCGGTAGGCAACACGGGTTAACCGGGGACGGTTGTCTATTAAATGGAAAAGAGGCAAAAATGGTAACAGCGGGCAAAGGTGTTTTAAGGAGCTTTTGACAACACCACTTTGTTATCGTCATCCTGCGTTATCTCAAAGTGTGATTTTACCGTGGCGGTGCCGAATTTGATTTCATTGATTGTGCTGACGCCGGTCGTCGTTTCCGAAACCCGAAAATATCTGGGGTGATGGTTGCCGTCTGCAGCACAGGAGCCGAAAATCGTGGTTTTAACTTGCATAAGCAGTGATGGTTTTGGTAAAATTACGGTGATAAATATAACAACCCAACCCGCTGTTGAGGGTACGGGAACCCCTACCAAACGGGCGACGGCGATCTTATAGCGAGAATAATGTGAACGAGACCGAATACTGGCTTGATTTGGCAAAATATGACCTCGAAACGGCCAAGGTTATGAATGACGCAAAACGTTATTTGTATGTGGGTTTCATGTGTCACCAGGTCATTGAAAAAGCCCTGAAAGCATATTATTCGAGCCGTTTTAAAGATACTCCCCCCTACACTCACAATCTGGGACTATTGGCACAAAAGGCAGGTTTGTATTCAGTGCTGTCGGAAGAACAAAAGAATTTTCTGGATTTTCTTGAACCTCTCAACATCGAGGCGCGCTATCCGACCCAAAAAAATAAATTGCTGGGGTTATTAACCAGCGCCAAATGCGCGGATATTATTCGCAAAACGGAAGGTGAACTTCAATGGGTTATGAAGAAGTTATAGATAAAATAGAAGCTTATTCCAGACGTGTCAGGGACCATTGTCATCCAACAATGATTGTGGTCTATGGATCATACGCGCGGGGGACGGCGACGGAAGACAGCGATATTGATATCGCGGTAATCTGTGACGCCATGAGCGGCGATTATTTGGAAAATGCCGCCGCGCTTTTCAAGCTGAGAAGAGATATTGACTTGCGCATTGAACCGGTTCTGATCGAATCCAATAACGCCTCCGGCAGCTTCTATAATGAAATTCTTCGAACGGGGAAAATTGTCTATAAAGCAACCGCATAAAGCAGAACCGAAAATAAAGATGGCAACTCGTTAATCGATAAATCAAAGTATTGGAACTGGCATGGACATTTGCCGATATTGCCAATGCCCTGATGGCGGTGCCGAACCTGATTTCACTGATTGTGCTGACGCCGGTGGTCATTTCCGAAACCCGAAAATATCTGGGGTGATATACAAAACCCTTATATAGAGGATGGAAGAGGCTTTTTCAATGACCCCGGTTTTTCCGGTTTTTCAAAAATACCTGACACCTAAGTTATCCTCAAACACACTTCAATAGCTTATCAGCAGCAGATGTCAATTCATCATCTAGTGCACTGAGAAATATGTGGTTGAAAGATAATATTAATTTACCCATATCGCCAAACGTGTTGAGCACGGCAGGTGGCACTTTGTCATCCTTTTCAGCACTCTCGATGTTGTTGGCCAAATATAGGCCTATTTGGTTTTCTAATAAATCGATCTTTCTGATATAGGCGTCCAACGCCTTTCTGTTTTTTGGGGGAAAATAAAATCTAATGTCCTTATATGCTCTCATCTCTTCGTGATAATCGGAAATATCTTTTTTGACACATTGTGTAAGTTTCTTGATATCATTAGATTTTATTGCCTCATAATAAGGTTTACTAGATACAGGTTTAGATAGAGTTGTTCGAGTTTTTCTGAGTTCCTCTATTTTATCTTTAAGAAAATCTAGAGCAACTTTTTGAGTTTGCAATTTTTGCTGAGCGTGCAAATTCTTAAGAGATATCAATAAATTACCGAGGGTGGTAATAAAAATGCCCACTAGGCCCGACCCGAGCAGTATGGTCATTAAATCATTCATTTTTTTGTCATCCTATTGTCTGCCGCCATCCCTCGTCACCGAACTAACTAGAGACAGGCACCTATTTTTATATTGCTGCAATTCATTCTATACCCTCGTTCTATGAAAACGACTTTTTAATTTATTTCATATTAAAAATGGGCGACTGTCCATAGTTCCTGGCTGCTACGGTGCCGCAAGTTGGGGAGCAGGTTGTTTGATCGTATAACCCAGCAATGAAAGCATTTTTTCTGCATACCGCTTTCCTAACTCTCTGTAGCCTGCCGCATCGAAATGCAGATGGTCTGAACGGCCTGTGCAATCCTTCGAAGAAATAACATATGAATTGGGAATTGTTTTCGGAATCTCCGCGATGATTGAATTCATGCTTGCACAAGCGCCTCCCTGATCCGCATTGACGAGTTCGCCTGCGAGCAGAGGCACTTCTTCAGCCTTGAGATTCAAGTCTTTGATCAGATTGTCGTAAATGCCTTTAACTTTCTTGGGCCATTCCTTGTCATTCGTGTTTGACTCTCCCTGATGTAACAGGATTCCCTTGATAACGCCGTCCTTTTGAGCCAGTTTTGCCATATCGACAAGATGCTGATAGGGGTTTCCGTTGTATTCCTTGATGATGTTC
The DNA here is from genome assembly GCA_964635075.1 of uncultured Pirellulales bacterium. Classification (GTDB taxonomy): domain Bacteria; phylum Planctomycetota; class Phycisphaerae; order Sedimentisphaerales; family Anaerohalosphaeraceae; genus Anaeroglomus. The sequence goes on from CAZWMN010000003.1 coordinate 91,214, forward strand.
GCCATCCATGATGGAGCTGTCGAAGCATACGTCTGATAGTTATCTTTGTCGAACAGTTCAATTTTGCAGCCGGCCACTGAAACGTTAACAACACCTACTCTGATATTTTCCGGAAGGTTGGCAACCATTGTTCTGCCAAAATAATCAGCGGGGCAAAGACCTGTATTGTCCCGGCACAAAGGAGGAACGGCGTCGTACCAATTACCCTTTGTTCTGCCCTGCTTTGGAAAATCAACAGTTGCCAGAACCTGAAAGCGTTTATCCACACCTGTCTTGTCTTGCTGTTCAATCCCTGGATAGCCTTCCATATTTGACTGTCCAAAGCAAAGGAAGATGTAAAAATTCGGATTTGGATCTGCAAATGCGTTCGTAGTCAACGAGAGTAGTACCGATAGCAAGAATAATCCCGGTTTCATTTTCATAACAATCACCTCCAATTTTTATATTATTGCAACTCATTCTATAACCTCATTCTATGAAAACGATTTTTTAGTTTATTTCACATATCGCTTCATAGTGTAATTCGGCCGTGGCGGTAGCTGTGGCATTCGATGTTGACGGCCGCCGACAGTGATGCAATGCAACATAGCGTTGATTAAGAGCATGATTTTCATTGCTATTTTTACGGCGTAATGACAAGGCCTTCCCGCCGGGCGATTTCAAGGATAGGGCGGCTTTGGTCAACTTGCCACTCCTTTTCGCCGCAGGGAATCGGTTCGATGCGGCTGTCGATGACTCGTGTTTGCCAGAGTGTTTCGATAAGCCCTAATTTTTTTTGCCCATCGAATTCCGGGGCGATAACGACCAGATCAATGTCGCTCCAGACATCGGCGCTGCCTCTGGCAAATGAACCAAATAACACGGCTTTGCTCGCATGGATACCCGTCTCCGCCAGCGCGGCAAGATATTTCTGAATGGTCGCTATAATTGTGCTTTCAACCATTTCATTATCTCCCTTGCGGACTCGATTTTTTCTTTTACTGTCGCCATATCTATTACTGCCTGTGCGGTATCCGGATAACGTCCTTCGAGTTGGTAAAGTCCAAAGCGGCGCAGAAAGCTCATTTGTTCCTGTGTCGGATGTAATTGCGCGATTTCGGTAAGACGAATCAGATCGTGTATTGGGGGGGGGTTTCCAGTGTAGTCTTAACGACATGTGCCTTGAGCATCTTTTCAATGGCAAGATGGGCAAAAAACAAGCAGTGCCTCATGTGTCCTTTGTCCAGCAGTGACTGCGCCGCCGCAAAGTCCTCTTCGCCGCTGACAATCCAGTACCGTGTTTGCTGCTTTATATCCATAAACAGATTATACAATTTCACCCCGGTGCAAACAAGATAAAACCGAAGACCAAATATCTCAGAGTATGATTTTGCCGTGACGGTGGCTGTGGCATTCGATGGCGATTGTCCTTGTTTTCTGCCCCTATTTTCTTTTCTCTATTTTTCTATTTTTAATTTCCTTCCGCCATTTTACTCGATGCTCTCCCAGTCCATGTGTATATTGTGTTCAATAAATTGTTTTTCAATCATGCTCACTCGTAGGAAATAAATCTGTCGTTCTCGAAAAAAGTTAAGAATCCTTTTTTCGTGTCCACTAAGTTTTCGTCCGGCAGCTCTCCCCCAGTCCAGGATAATACATAGTACCAGAAAATCGTTTTCAGGTTCACGTTGTTGTTGATAAGAGTATATCAAACCTTGCGAGAATGCATGCCAGTAACCATATTCAGAAACCTCGGTTATTTTTTTTACTTCGATAATTACTAAGGTGTCATCGATTTTTAGACAGCCGTCAGTTCTGAAGCCCTTCCATCCGAATAATCCTTCGTAATTTTTCTTGTCAACGCGCCAGCCCAATGCCTTAAAAAGCCTCTTTGTAAGATCATTTTCTTCATGACGGTTAGATGGTTTCCCCAAGTCGAAAATGGCACCCCTATTAGTTTCTATATCATGGATTAATTTATTTCCAGCATTCATTTTTTCATCTCCAGAAAAAATAAAAATATAAACTGAGACTTCCGATGTGAACGGAAGATGATAGAACGCATTTCATAACATTTTAAAACCGCGTTTTCAGTGTTGAAAAACGCCTCGTTTTGGAGGTTACTCAAACTGACCGATTGGTTAAGGAAAAACATTATAACTTCTTACCATAAAAGAAGATATAACAAAATGTCATTCCCGCGAAAGCGGGAATCCAGAACATTCAATTCAATACTGGATACCCGCCTGCGCGGGTATGACACATCGAATCGGTCAGTATAAGGAGGTTATAAAATGACTTGTCGGGACAGTCCTGTTTTTATATTATCGTATTTCGTTTTATAACTCATTTCCATATATCTTTGCGACTATCATCTGCGATATTTCACAATATCACCTCTCCGCGGCGGTGGCTGTGGCATTCGATGTTGACGGCAACCGGCAGCGAGGCGATATGACACGGCGCCGTCTCAATAAACAATCCCAGCGCCGTCGTATCGCCGCCGAGGCCCTGCGGGCCAAGGCCGCAAGCGTTGACCGCTTCCAGCGATTCTTTTTCCATCTGCGCGTAAAACGGGTCGGGGTGTTCGGAGCCGATTTTGCGCAGCAGGGCTTTTTTGCTCAACAGACAGCACTGCTCGAAATCGCCGCCCAGGCCCACACCCACCACAAACGGCGGACAGGCATCCGCCCCGGCATTTTTGACCACCTCTGCAATCCAGGCCGTAACGACGTCTCTTTTTTCGGTCGGATTAAACATCCGGAATTGGCTTTTGTTTTCGCAGCCGCCGCCTTTAGCCATCAGCGTAATATGCAACCGCTCGCCCGGCACAATCGACAAATGCACCGCCGCCGGCGTATTGGTATTTGTATTGCTGCGCGTATTCAGCGGCTCGGCAACGACGCTTTTCCGCAGAAAACTTTCTTTATATCCTTTGGCGACGCCTTCGTTAATTGCGTCAACCAGTGTCGCATCGGGCCGGTCGCGCGGCGGCTGTATCGCCACCTGCGTCCCCAGCTCCACAAACACCACCGCCAATCCCGTATCCTGACACAGCGGGACTTTATCCGTCTCGGCAACCCGGTAATTCTCAATCAACTGTTCGAGGATGCGCTTTGCGCGAGGATTAGATTCGGTTCGGACGGCTGTTTGCAGGGCCTGCTTAACATCCGCGGGCAACTCATACGCTATTCGAATCGCCAAGTCCCTGACGGCGCCGGCAACGGTCTGGTATAAAATTTGTTTCGTTATCACAAAATTCGACTGTTTAAGACTTTTGCCCTTTGTCTTTTTACTTTACTTCCAGCAGGTAGCTTTTGTACATCGTATTGTCTATATCGTCGGCGACGCGGACGGCGACGACATGTTCGCCCTTAGCCAGTTCCGGTATGACGATAACGACATTTTCTTTGGTCGTATCATAAATCCCGTCGGTCGGCAGAACGGACTTCCACGCCGTGTCGCTGTCAACGGTATATTGCACCTTGCTGACAACCGACAATTCATCTTCCACGGTCAGTTCCAGCCTGGCTGTTGTGCCTTCGACTTTGGTCTTTGCGGCGGTGATCGCCGGGGCGGTATTATCAATCACAATCGGATCGCTGATACGCGAATTGGACAGCGCGGTCTGTTCGCTATTGGAAAGCCGGTCGTTGGCCGTGACGCGCACCTCATAGCGACCGTCTTCAACGGTACGGCTGTCCCACTCATATTTGGACTGTTCGACCTTGTCCTTGAGCAGAATCCAGTTTTGCCGGCCCTGTCTGCGAAACTCAAAGGCAAATTCGAGCGTGTCCTTGTTGTCGTCCTCTGCCCGTGCTCCAATCACCACCAGATAAGGCTTTTGCTTGTCCGGCTTTTGGAAGGCGACCGCCAGAACCTTCGGCTCCAGATTCGGTATCGCCCGAGCCACAGAGATTTCACGCACCACCGGCGCGACCTTGTCATCCGCGGTTTTCAACGTCAGGCGGTACTGACAAAACCGTCCGACCGGACAATCCGCGTCCACAGGCGCGGTCATTTTCACATCGCCGCTCCAGGCCGAGAATGTTAAATCATTAGGCTCCTCGACATTACCGCTGCGGGTCGAAAGCAGGATTTCACACCGGTCCGGAATATCCGCGTCGAGCTGAATTTTGCCCCAGCGGGCGGGCTGCCCGGCGTCAATCAAATCCGACATATAAACGCCCCTGCGAACAAGCTCATCGCTGAGGCGCACAACGGCAGCCGGATTGGCCAGAGCGACAAACATCTCTTTTCCATCGAACGCCGCGGCGGTAATCTGACTGCTGGTCTTGTCTTCAAAAATGACGGCCCTCTCTTCCGTTTTCGGGTCGATGGAAAAGAGCCTGGCTTTGGGGCCTGTGCCTAAAAGAAGTCGATTGTCTTTTTCAAGCAATGCATAAAAAATCGCCGGTTCATCAAATATCGCCGTCACAAAACCTTCGCCGCTGATTTGATAAACGCGACCGGCGGATTTAGGCGGTACGGCCTTGGGCGGCTGTTTCGGCTGGGGTTGCGACGGGGCCTTTTGCTCATCGGAATTGGCGGTCTTGAGGCTCAGCCCGCCGGTACGGCCTCGCAAATCACCCGTCGCGGCGTCAGGCCGGCCCGGCGATTTTTTCATCGCCGCTGCGGCCTGAAACGGCCGGCTGGCGACCTCGGCGCTGGAGGCCGCAACGAATAACTTTCCGTCGCCGCCAAGCACCAGCGCGGTGATTTCCTCCTGGTCGCTGTCAAACAAAACCCTTGTCCGGGCGGTCTTTGAATCGATTTGATACACGATTCCGCGAGTATCCGTCCCGGCATACAAAACCCCGTCTTCGCCGAGGACCAGCGACAGGATGTTCTTGTCCTGCAACGCACAAATCAGCTTTGGATTTTGTCCAAAGGCGTCGAGCCGCCAGAGTTGGCCGTTGGGGCCCGTGCCGAGGTAGATATTGTTTTGCTTATCCAGCGCGATGGCAAAGATGTACCGGACTTTTTCATTCTCAAAAATCACCTCCGTACCGGCGCTGATCCGCAGCACTTTGCCTTTTTCGCCGCTGACGCCGGCCAGAATTCTGCCGGCGACGTCAAAAGCCATCGCGAAAACATGCTCGCCGGGCCGCACATTTTCCTGTACGGCGTTGGGGTCTTTGGCTTTGACCTGCTGGGGCTTTTCAGATTCTTTGGGATATAATACGTCCGTCCTGCCGTCGCGAAAACGAATCACTTTGCCGTGGGGGCTTGTGCCGACGTAAAGAGTACCTGTTTTGTCGGCGAGAATCGTATTGACCGTCCAGACGTCCTCGAGCTCCTTGCCAAGATTCAATTTTTCCGTCTTCGGCGCGAGACGAATCGCTCCGCGTGAATCCACGACGGTCCCGTCGGTGGTTCCCTTGAGCAGGTCGTCGCCGGACTTATGCCGAACAATCACAGACGTAACGGCTTGACTCGTCGTCGCCAATAAACCTATCGCTGCGATACACACTGCCGCCGTTTTTATCCTGTTTTTCATTTACACATTCCTCTGATTACGGATTTTTGTCTATGGTCAATTCCACCGCGGTCGAACCGGAAAGCACAAGACCGGTCGGGACGCTGGTTTCGATAAAATTCTGATACGGCGTTGTCGGCTGCAGCCGTTTGCTGTCGGCCAGCAGCGCCGTTCTGGTCTGCGGCAGGTCGGCCAATTCCGTATTTCGGATGGAAATGCCCGATTGCGTCAGCGGCATACAGATATAAATACGGTCACCGGGGATGTTCAACACCTTATCAAGCCCCTCTAAAAGGGTTTTGGCGTCGGTCACCAGAAAGCGCTGCGGCGCCGTTTTCGTCAGAAAATTCTGATACCCCTCGACGCCGCAGATTTGAAGCGTGTATTTCCCCTGCGGACAATCCGGCGGTATGGGAAAGTCAACCACAAACTCTTTGAGGTCGCTGCGGAATTCTTTTACCGCGATATGGACTTGAACGACGCCGCCAGGCCTGACAACCGTGTTGGAAAGCCGGGCCTCCCACAGTGAAGCGACCCGGTTTTGGGGCTGAATTTCCAGCTCCAGGGAAATTTTCTCCGGCGGCATCGACTGAAAGGGATTGTTCATTAACGCCGCGGCCAGCGCAAAAAGATTCATCGCCGGCTCCTGAACCGACTCTTCGGAAGAGAGATTACCGAACTCCAGCCTATATCCATTTTCCAGTTTCAGACGGCACTGATAGCGAATATTATGTTCGGGCGGCAGTTCCCCCTGACTCAGCGCCGCTCCAACAACTGCGCTTCGCAGAATCAGCGGCGTCAGTTGCCTGTCTTTGGCGATTTTGCACCGGAATATCCTGTCCTGCGGGTCGTCAAACCATTTGACCCTGATTTCCAAATCAATCAGTCCGGGTTTTTGCCCGATAAATCCGGCGACCCCGCTGCTCTGGTCAAAACGCAGCGTCCCGATGATTTCGCCGGCACTGGCCATTTTGAACGAGGCGCTTCGTGTCGCAATCACTGCATGTACCGTACCGGCGGACATAGGCAATTCTATCAAACCGACGCCGGTAAAGGCGTGTCCGAAACCATAAACCTTATCGCCGACGACCTCGGTGGCGGTGCCAAGCACCGCCATTCGAATATCCCCTGAACACAAAGGCAGTGCGAGGACTCCGCCGGGTTCTATTGTCGTTTTGGATGAGGTCCCCGAAAACGCCCCGGCCTGGAGCGGCACAAGTCCTGCCGCCTCGAGCGTACCCGATAGCGCTTCACAGGCCTTAGGAGAAAAATTTGTCGCCAGCGGCATTCGCACGCCGGATACAAACATCCTTTCGAGCGCCTGAGCGGCCTTTTGGCGTATCACCTTCATATCCAGCGGCGCGGACACTTCCACGTAACTTGCTCCCTGCGAAGAGGAGACGGTATTCTTACCTGCTTCGGACACGTCTTGTCCTACCGGAAGTATGTATTCAATCGGGGTTGCCATATACAGCGGGTCAAGCGCTCCTTCCCAGCCGGCAGCTAAGGCGCCGGCGAGTCTGCCGTCAATGAACACCGGAGACCCGCTGCACCCGTGAATGGAGCCGGCATGTTTGAACCGCTCGTCCGTGCTGACAACCAGAATCATGTCTCTTTTGGGCTGGACGTTTTTAATGATACTGAGTATTTTCAGGTCAAATTTCTCTACTTTCTCCCCTTCAAGTACCGTCAGGCAGTATGCCGGCATATCCGTCCGGACTTCATCAACCCGGATATAGCGCTGAGAATCCCACTGCGGCCCCTGCCCCGCCTGGGTCAAGCGGGATAACAGACAAAATAGCAGAGCGGCAAATGCGCCGTATTTCCTCATGAAACCATCCTGTTTTCGCAAAAGTGAGCTAAAAATCATATTGGCAGAACTGTACTATCGGCAATGAACTATCGCAATAAAATTCCCGTTAATAACAATCCTAAAAGATTTGCTTGTAGCACACCCGCACATGGTGAGTTTAATCCTGAGCCTGTCGAAGGGCCTGCCGAACTCGCCTCGCCTGTGGTGAGTTTAACCCTGAGCCTGTCGAAGGGCTTATCGAACCGGCTGTGAAGTCATGTCATTCCGAACCCCTTGTAGGTGAGGAATCTATTCTTTTCAGCTATCGCCGTAGGCGATTCCACAATTTTGATTTTTAATCTTTGATTTTTTTACGGGGTGGCTCGAAGCGCCGGAGGGGTGTCTAAATCTAACGGCCCAAAGGGCTAAAATACCTTAGCCCAGCCCAGCGGGCTGGGTAAAGAATAATTCACCTCCCCCACACAACTCCTCCCCTTTTCAAGGGGAGGTGGCCCGAAAGGCTTGTCTTGAGCATAGTCAAAAGAGTCGAATAGGGCCGTTGGGCGAATAAATATTTGCAACATCCTGTCCCCATTATGCCCTACTGCTCTGTTCTTAAAAACTCCAACACTTTCTTAATAATTTTATCCGAATGATTCCTTATCATTTCCGAGCTGTGTCCGTCCGGCAAAGTGAACAGCTCGTTCTGGATTCCATTTGAATCGAGTGCCTTTTTCATAAGCACGGCTTGTTCATAGGGGACACCGTTATCTGCCCGGCTATGTATCAGCAGTGTCCGCGGATAGCTTTTATGAATATTATCTACAGGACACAACAGCTTGATATTATTTATATCTTTTGCAGGGTCTAAACCTGTTACCTTGTTTAAGTATATACCGTATTTTCTGCAGTAAACATAGAAGTCCCAGCCTGGCTTGCCTTCGTAAGGCGGGATGGATTCGGACACCGGGGTGATTTTGGGCTGGTCGAACCATCGTATGTCACCGTAGCCTGAAAAAGAAACCAATGCCTTCGGTGCAGGATTAAGCCTGCATCCCATTAGTAGTGTAAGGTAGCCGCCGGCCGAACCTCCCATAACAATGATGTTGTTCGGATCAATGCTGAAAAGCTGCGGCCCTTCATTTCTTACCCATTTGCAGGCATCTTCAACATCTACTGCAATCTTGTCCGCTAATGTATCCGGCGCAAGACGATAGTCAATTGCCACAACCACATAACCTGCATCAAGCAGTGCTTCTCGAAGAGGTGAGCTCGGCTGATTTTCACGTGAGCCGAAAATCAATCCGCCGCCGTGAATATAAATGACAACGGGGAGTTTTTTGGCGGCAGCGGCAGGGGAATATACATCCGCTTTTAATTCTGTGCCGCCGATTGTTTTGTATGTGTATGTTTTTTGATCAACTTCTGCCTGAGTCGTTGCCAGACAAATCAATATGCCGGTACAAATCAGAAACGCTTTAAGATTTTTTCTCATTTTTAGTTACCCTCATTCTTGTCGTTAATCGGGAACATTTATCTGTTTAATTTTTGTTTTTGCAATCTCCTTTTTCTTCCTCGGCCTGCTGACAGGCAACGGCATCAGACTATGAAAGAACAGTGACAGAACCAAGCCATCATAATGATAATAATATCGGGTTTCGGTAGAACTGTCAACTTATGAACAAAATTAAAGGGGGCAGACATTTTTTCTGTAAACCATTATAAAACCATTGCTTATATTTTTGAATCTTTCCCATTTTACAATCTACAATCGCCACGTCCACCCAGTCCACATTGTCCATTATGTCCACCTCGTCCTTCTTTTTCCCAATCGTCAATCGAACTTCGGCAATCGTCAATTCGCAACACCTCCCCTTTATATAAGGGGAGGTGGCCCTGAGCCTGTCGAAGGGGCGGAGGAGATATAGGAGGCGCCTCTTTTGCGCCTCCGGAAAGGGGACAGTATCGTGTCATAGATAAACTGGCAAAAACAAAGGGACGTCATTCCGAATCCCTTTAGGGTGAGGAATCTGATTAAATTGGTTTGCGGCGAAGCCGCATCCTTAATTTTTAATTTTAGGAAGCGGCTATCAGCCGCAGAAGGAGTAACCTATGGCCACCGAAAAACAAATTCTCGCCAACCGTTTTAACTCGCTCAAATCCACCGGCCCATCTACAGCCGAAGGGAAAGCCATTGCCTCTCGCAATGCCATCACTCATGGCCTGTTGGCCAACCAGATATTGATTAAGGACGAAAGCCCCGAGCAATTTGAAGTCTTTTATCAGGCAACGCTGCGCGAGCTTGCCCTCGTTGGTCAGGTAGAAATTTTTTTAGCCGAACGGATTATCACTTTTTTCTGGCGTCTCAAACGCACCGGCCGGATGGAAACAGCCCTTTGGGATGTCCTCTGTTCCCAGCAGGATGAAGACGACCGCCTGATGAGACCTTTGAAGATTTTAACGGCAATGACCACGACAAAAGGCTCCGATCCCGCCAATATTCCGCAGACGGATATTTCGCCCTCCAGTCTTTTTGGCCGTGTGGTCAAAAAAGATTTTACAGGCAACAATCTCATTTCACGTCTATTACGCTATGAAGGCGAAATCGAGCGAAGTCTTTACAAGGCCATTTTTGAACTGCAAAAACTCCAATATGTCCGAAAGCACAATGAAGCCCTTTACGGCGACGCCCAAAACGTCTCCGCTCGGCCCAATTCTTTAAACAGTGAACTATGAACTATAAACTATAAGCTCTGGTCTCTCGTCTCTGGACTGAATTTGGAAAAACAAAGCCAATTTAATTGGCTTTCCCGGAAATGAAAATGCGTTCGATGCATGACAAAATAAACGACGCCGCACCCCGTCATTCCGATCCTGAGCTTGTCGAAGGGGAGGAATCTGTTGATTTAGGTCGTCGGCTCCGCCGATTCCTCAATTTTGATTTTTGCATTTTGATTTTTAATTTCAAAAATGCCCGCAGGCATTTTTGCAAAAACGAACCCAATTTTTTCACAACCAAATATGCGTTATCAATATCAAAAACGCGGAAATGAAGGCCAAAAAGGTAGGTAAAAAAACGAAACGAACCCATTTGTGGATAACTTTGTCCACCCTGAGCTTGTTTATGGTGAGCACGGTCGAACCAGTCGAATGGGCCTGTACGCTGCCCGCTGTACGCTGGAAGCTGTTTTAAAGTCTTGTTGCAAGACAAAACTAAAGTTTCTATAATACTCTTTCTTTTGTGTGGCATCGAACTACAGTGAAACCGATACGCCCGTTTGGCGGCGAAGTGCAAGGAAACGAGTATGGACTCCAAAGAACGTCATGAAATGATGACCAACGAGCTGGCCGACTGGATGGGCCAGGTTCCGGATTTTTTGAACAAATATCGAACTCAGCTTATCAGCGTCGCTCTGATTATCGTCGGCCTGATTAGCTGGCCGATTCTGAACCGCTGGCGTCAGCAGTCGGATTTCGCCGTGGAGACGGAAATTTCCGGGGTACTCGATGCTCTGGAGGTGGGCAAGTTCCTTGCGGTACGTCAGCAGCCGCAGGACAACCAGCAGGATTCCGCGGCAGGCTCGTTTCTGGTTGCCGCCAACAGTCTGGCCGACCAGGCTAAAAAAGCCCCCTCCGACGATTTGGCGGCGATTGTACTGATTAAACGCGGCCAGGCCCTGCGGGCGGACCTGCTTTATCGCAGGGAAATGATACCGGCGGAAACCGTTTCCGCTCAGATTAAACAGGCACAGGAAGCCTACCAGCAGGCGTTTGACAAGGCCCATCTGCCTGTCGTCAAGGCGATGGCTCAATTCGGCCTGGGGATTTGTTCTGAAGAATTCGGCCAGATGGAGCAGGCCAAGGGCATCTATCAGAAGATCGTGGACGAGCCTTCTTACGCAGGCACGCCCCTGCCGGCGATTGCCAAGGGTCGCATCGAGAAAATGACCGACAACAACATAAAGTACTCTTTTATCGAGGCGCCGAAAGAAAAACCCGCCGCGACGCCGACCGCAGCCTCGGCCGCACCCACAGGAGCTTTCATCGCTCCCTCGTCCACGGAAAGTCCAGCCAAGACCGAACCTGTCAAGGCAGAGCCTGTGGAAACAGATTCACCCAAGCAAGACAAAGAATAACACTCATTATGCCTGAAACCAGCGAACACGACGGCTCTCAAAGGCCTGACAAAGACTCTCCACGCCCGCCGACGGAGGAACAAAATGCTTCGGACCAACAGGAACCGCAGGCTGGGGATGAAACCGGGGAACTGGCTGGTCAGCAACTCTGCTTCCGCGTGGGCCACAACATCAAGCTTCGCCGGCTGGACCAATATCTTACAGGCCGGTTCAATGCCTTCAGCCGAACGCGCCTGCAAAAACTCATCAAGGAACAGGGAGTTAATGTTAACGGCCGTCCCGCCAAGCCCAGTCATAAACTTTGTCCGGGCGACCAGATTGACCTGATTCTGCCGCCTAAGGAGCTGCGCGAGCTGATTCCGGAAGATATCCCGCTGGATGTTCTCTATGAGGATGAGGATATTGTTGTCATCAATAAACAGGCGAACCTGATTGTGCATCCGGCGCGGGGATATAAGAGCGGGACGCTGGTCAACGCACTTGTCTATCATTTCAAGAATACCCTTTCCACCGGCACAGAAGACTTTCGCCCCGGAATTGTCCACCGGCTGGACCGGCACACGACTGGCGTGATTATCGCAGCTAAAAATGACACTGCCCACTGGAAGCTGTCGAGGCAGTTTGCTCAGCGAACGGTCAAAAAAACCTATCTCGCGATTGTACACGGAGTGCCGGAACTGGATGCGGACTGTATTGACATGCCCCTTGGTGTACACCAGATTATTCGGGAGAAATATGCCATCCGTGCGGACACTGGCAAGCCTGCGGTTACATTCTATCGTGTGATTGAAAAGTTTCGGGGCTACTCTCTGCTGGAGCTGGATTTGAAGACCGGCCGAACACATCAAATTCGGGTTCATTTGTCCTATTTGAAGCATCCTATTGTGGCCGACGACCTCTACGGCGGCAAACTTGTCTATCCCTGGCAGATTGAGGACCGCGAGCCTGCAACAGAAGAACCGTTGATATCCAGAACCGCTTTGCACGCCTGGAAATTGGAGGTTGAACACCCCGTGACCCGCTGCCGACTGTTATTCACCGCGCCGTTGCCAAAAGACATGCTATGTCTTCTGAATGCCTTGCAGAAATTCAGAAGGCTGTAGTTCGCTTTCTTTGTCGGATTTTGTGTGGATACTCTGTTAAGTGGTCTGTTCGTTGTGTTCATTCCTATTAAGGAAAACCTATATGCTTTATACCAAGGATTCTGGCGCCTTTAACCACACAGGACCACTCACACCATCTCCACAAACAACTTTTCTCTCGCTAACCCTCGCTGTTCCCCACTTTATTCTCTTTTGCGTTCGGTAATTTCACAATTTCACAGGGAATATGACAAATACTAATAAGAGAATTTTATTATCTCTTATTAATCCCCCACACCCACACACAACCCCGCAGGGAAAATTCCTCTCTTATAGAGTCAAAAACTGCTTCCCAAGAAGAGAAAGATAGTTTATACTACGGATTATACGTAAGGAAATGTAAGTATGAAACGGAGGCTCTTATGAAAGTTAAGTTCAATCGGGTTGCACTACAGGAGGCTTTAACTGCGGTTATGGCGGTTATTCCTGGCCGCACCCCTAAGCCGGTTTTGCAGTGTATGAAAGTTACAGCGGACAAGGACAGCGTCCTTCTCAGCGCCACGGACCTTGAGGCAGGGATCACGTACACCATCAGCCTGGTTGAAGTGAGCCAACCGGGTACTGTGGTCATTCCCGCGGACAAATTTTCCTCTATTGTCCGGGAGAGCCTCGATGAAACCATTGAGCTGGAGACAGAGGAAAGTACCGCGCACCTTCGCGGCTCGGATAGTCTGTTCACAATTTACACACAGGACCCGGCGCAATATCCGAGCGTTCCCGGCTTTGACGGACAGGCAGATATCACAGTTAGTCTGGCTCACCTCCAGGAGGCCGTGCAGCAGACGCTTTTTTCCGCAGCGAGGGAAAGCACCCGGTACGCGCTGAATGGAGTGTTATGGGAAGTGCACGGCAAAAAACTTTCCTTAGTAGCCACGGATGGCAGAAGACTGGCCAAGAGCACCATTTCGCTGGAAAAAGCGTCTAAGGAGCCGCAGGGCCGGACAATTGTGCCAAGCAAGGCGATGTCGCTGCTGGAGAAGATACCCTCCTCAGATAAGACGATTGCCTCTGTAAAGTTCGCTGACAACCAGCTTACCGTAATGTGCGATGTGGTTGTCATCAGTTCCAATCTGGTGGAAGGCAGCTTTCCTAAGTACGAAGACATTATTCCCAAAGACCATGAGAAGAAATTGGTATTACCGACCGCTGCGTTTCACAGCGCTGTCAGGAGAGCGGCACTACTGGCCAGCGAAGACAGCAAGGGGATTAAGTTATCGCTGACCAAAGACAAGATGGTCATCACCAGCCGGACGCCGGAGACAGGCGACGCACAAATCGATATGGCGGTAGAATACACCGGAGAGCCGATGGAGATTGGTTTTAACCCGCAGTATCTGATTGACGTCTTGCGAGTGCTGAAAGCAGATACGTTTGAATTGCACCTCGGACAATCAGACCGTCCCGGTCTGATTAAAAGCGGGTCGAGTTTTCTGTATGTTGTGATGCCGGTGAATCTGTGAGCGGCGGGGTTATGATAACCACAGCGGAAGACAAAAAACGGCAGGAAAAACGATTACGGTCAGCGACGGTGTGGCAGAAAAAACCGTTGCAGGCTCCGGAGCAGGTGGGAGCAACAGTGGTACTTTGCCTCGAACAGTATATGGATGTTTCCGGGAAGAGAGAGCCTGTTGTCGCTGCGTTCAGAGAGGTCGTGGACGACAGGCTTCTCGAGTATTGTCAGCCGGATAAACTTGACAGGGGCATTTTATACGTCCGGTGTTCCCCGGGACCATACCTGCACCTGTTGAAAATGAGAGAAGCGGAGATTATCGAGAAGATTAAAACGTTATGCCCGAAGGTGAAACTGTGGGCTGTACGTTTCAGAGTGAAAAACTAATTCACTAAAGGCGGGCGGAAGTTAAAACCCGGAATAAATATGGTCGCCCAGGATACAACAGGTCATACCTACGACGCCAGCAGTATCAAGATACTGGAGGGGCTGGAAGCGGTTCGCAAACGGCCCGAGATGTATATCGGCAACCGCCAGGAAGGCGGTCTGCACCATCTGGTCTGTGAGGTGCTGGACAACGCCATTGATGAAGCGCTGGCTGGCCGCTGCGACCGCATCACGGTGCACATTCACGTGGATGGAAGCTGTTCGGTGGAGGACAACGGCGTCGGTATTCCGACGGAGATGCACGCCGAGGCCAGGAAAAGTGCGCTGGAAGTAGTATTGACCACGCTGCACGCCGGCGGCAAATTTGACAATAAGGCGTACAAGATCGCCGGCGGTCTGCACGGTGTCGGCGTCAGCGCCGTCAACGCGCTGAGCGAGTGGCTGGTCGCGGACGTCTGGCGCAACGGCAGGCAGTATTATTTTGAATGCCGCAGAGGCATCCCTACCGCCCCTGTAAAGGAGGTTGGAACAACCACTAAACGGGGGACGAAAATCACCTTTTTGCCCGACGATGAAATCTTTGAAGTAATAGAGTTCAAATACGATATTCTGGAAAAGCGCATCCGCGAGCTGGCGTATCTGAACGCCGGCGTGCACATCACGTTCATCGACGACCGCTGCCAGAAAAAAGAGGTCTATCACTACGAAACAGGTATTAAGGCGTTCGTGGAGTATCTTAACGAGGGCAAAACACCTCTGTGCGACGTGATGTGTTTTACCAAGGAGGACGCAGAGGCGGGCCTGGGCTGCGAAATCGCAATGCTGTACAACGACGGCTACAGTGAAACGGCGCTGGCGTTTGCCAATGATATTCGCAACATCGACGGCGGGACGCATTTGTCGGGTTTTCGCGCAGCCCTGACCCGAACAATGAATGCTTATGCCAAGAACACCGGCCTGATTAAAGACCTGCCGCCGTCGGGCGAGGATTTGCGGGAAGGTCTGACGGCGGTCATTTCCGTCAAGGTTCGTGAGCCGCACTTTGAGGCACAGACTAAAGTACGGCTGTCCAACCCGGAGGTGGGAACCTTTGTCGAGACGATGCTGAATGAACAACTGGCGACGTATCTGGAAGAAAATCCCGGCATCGCCAAAAAACTGCTGAGCAAGGCGATTCAGGCCGCCGCGGCGCGTGAGGCCGCGCGTAAGGCTCGTGAGCTGACTCGGCGCAAAGGGGCGCTGAGCGGAGCGAATCTGCCCGGCAAATTGTGGGATTGCACCAGCAAAGATACCGTGGATACGGAGTTGTTTATTGTCGAGGGCGATTCGGCGGGCGGCTCTGCCAAAGGCGGACGCGACCGCAATTTGCAGGCGATTCTGCCTTTGAAGGGCAAAATCCTCAATGTCGAGAAGGCCCGCCTGGAAAAAATACTGGGGCACGAGGAAATCCGCACCATTATCAGCGCGCTGGGGACGGGGATTGGGACCGACGAGTTCAATCTGGAGAAATGCCGTTATGGGAAAATTGTTCTGATGACGGATGCGGACGTCGATGGGGCGCACATTCGAACGCTGCTGCTGACATTTTTCTTCCGCCAGATGTCGCAGTTGATTGAGAATGAGCGGGTGTACATCGCGCAGCCGCCGTTGTATGAAATCCAGGTCAAGGGACAAAAACATTCTGAATACGTACTTGACGAATCGCAGATGCGAAAGCGAATGGAAAATACCGGTCTGGAAGGCTCGGTCCTGATTGTCAACCGTCCGCACGCCCAGCCCCGCCGGCTTGAGCAGGCCAAACTGGCGCTGCTGGTTAAAATTCTCAACGACGCCGAACGCAGTATCGGCGTTCTGGAACGGCGGGGAATCCTCTTTAAAAAATTCATCGAGGATTTTTATGACGGCAAGAGACTACCCGTCTATCTGCTGCGCTGCGACGGGCAGCTTGAGTTCTTCTATGAAAAAGACACTTTTGACAAACGGCTGGCGGAAGTCAAAAACTCTCTGGGCGAAGGAGTCCAGTCCGCCCTGAGCGAAGCCGAAGGACAGGAAGAGGGAATCACCGCGGAAGAAATGCACGAAGTGATGCGGCTCAATGAAATCAATGCCCGCCTGCGTCAGGAGTATGAACTGGATATGCGGGATTATCTGGCGCCGGCTTCGGCGCAGAATGCGGCGGGAGAAGACCCCGTTGGCCGATTCGAGATACGCAACGGCGCCGACGTTTACCGCGTCGGTACGATCGACCAGATTGGACATGCCGTCCGGCAGATCGGCGCCCGGGACGTGGAAATCAAGCGGTTTAAAGGTCTGGGTGAAATGAACAGCGAACAACTCTGGAGTACGACAATGAATCCGATACAGCGAACACTGCTGAGGGTAACTATGGAAGATGCAGGACAGGCCGACCGGATGTTCAGCATCCTGATGGGCGAAGACGTGGAGAAACGACGAAACTTCATCCAGGAACATGCGCTGGAAGTGCAAAACTTAGACATCTAAAAACCGGTAATGAAGAAATATACCGACAGAGACAAGGGAAAACATCTCCGCTTATAGGGTCGAATTTCCCTTGCAAAACAGGCTGTTGAGAAGAAAATAGAATAAAAAATACGGGACAGAATCAACCCTGAATATATGAAGGGAGTCTAAGATGATGACGATTTTCAGGATAGCCATAATTTTGATGGTGGTAATGCTAATCGGCTGCGGCCCTCAAAAGCCCGTTGCGCCGGACACGGAACAAACACTTTTACGGCAGATCGACCAGAAATTCGAAAACCCGGACGCCCATTACAAGCTGGCCAAGATATATCAATCACAGGAGCAATGGGTCAAGGCCGAATATGAATACACGGTCGCCATCGGTTTTTCGCCGCTGAACAAATTACCGGAGGCCGGCCTGGTCAAAATGTATGAGGATTGGGGCAGGAAGGAACAAGCACAAGCCGCACTGGATAAAGCGATGCACTCCTGCAATACGGATGAAGAACTGGTGATGCTGGCCAAGGCGCTGCAGAAGGAAAATCTGCACATTCAGGCCCAGGCCTGCTATGAGTACGCTCTTACCGCAGCCAAAAACAAAGGCGGCATTTACAAGGAAATGGGCTATTATTATCTGACTATCGGCGATAAAGTGCGTGCAGAGGACGCCTTCCGCAAAAGCCTGGAACTTCGGCCGTATCAGCCGGATGTGTCGGCGGAGCTGGGCCGGATGGGCGTCAAGGTTGTCGCCCCCCCAATCGTTCATCAAAAACCCGCAACGCCTGCTACGACTCCGAATGTGAAGATAGAAGAAGATATTGTGAACAAAAAACAACAGAAATAATTCACTCTTTCAGGCCTGATAAAGCGGTTTTTAGTTTTGTCCGTCTTTTTTGCAAAAATCAGGCTTGCAAAATTCCACAAAGTCTGTACATTGACTGCCTGATGCCTATGTCGCACGGGGACGAGTCGCGGGAAATATCCTGTGAGATGGGGCTGACAGATTCGCAGCATGGTCAGCTCAAGCCTCCGACAAGGCCCGGTCAATTCCGAACCATCGGGATTCTGCGACCAGCGGGAAACCAAAAAAACTTTTGCGGCTATGATTTGTTTTTGCGCGGATTTTGTTTTGTTCTGCGTCGAGATTCAATCGAAAATCGACAATCGTGAATTGAAAATGGTTATTACCCGGTGGTGTAATTGGCAACACAGGAGGTTTTGGTCCTCCCATTCCTGGTTCGAGTCCAGGCCGGGTAGTGGTTCGACGCGGCAGATGCTGGCGCATCTGCCTTGCTCACCATTGGCCGCGTCGAACCACCCTGAGCAAGTGAGGCCAAAGGCCGAACGCGCCGAAGGGTAGGTTATGAAGATTTGGGAAAGACCTGAAATAAAATGTATGTGGTACTTATATATCTTAGAGTGCAACAAGGGACAGCTTTACACGGGCATTACTCAAGATGTGAATCGTCGATTGGGCGAACATGTCTCAGGTAAAGGTGGCCATTATACGCGATGTAATAGACCAAACGGTATTTTGTATCAGGAATTTTTTGAAGATCGATTGAAAGCGGAAAAGCGGGAACGGCAAATTAAACGTTGGAGTAAGGCCAAAAAATTAGCCTTAATAGAAGGAGAGTTGAATAAGTTGACCGAGTTAAGTAAATCGAGAGATTAGGAGTTCGTTATCGTCAGATTTGAATGGTTCGACGCGGCGGATGCGTGTGCATCTGCTGTGAAAGTTAAAATCAAAGATTGAGGACGGCCCGCCGGGCCGGACTGAGAATTATGAAAGATCATCCGGTAGCCATATTCAGCGGGTCGGGAAATCCGCAGTTGACCGAGGCGATTTGCAAATACCTCGGCCAGGAGCAGGGAACGGCGCGTATCTGGCGTTTTCCGGACGGGGAAAAATGTATCCGCCTCGAATCGGACGTGCGGGGACGCGACTGTTTTATTGTCCAGCCGACCTGTGCGCCGGTGGATGAAAATCTGGTGGAGCTGCTGATTTTCCTCGATGGTTTGAGGCGGGCCAGCGCCGCACGGGTCACAGCGGTGATTCCGTATTTTGGTTATGCCCGTCAGGACCGCAAAGACGCGGGGCGCGTGCCCATCACGGCCAAAATGGTGGCCAACCTGATTACCGCCGCCGGGGCGGACCGGGTCCTGTCGGTTGATCTGCACGCCAAACAGTTGCAGGGATTTTTTGATATTCCCGTGGACCATCTGACGGCTGAGCCTGTGCTGGTCGAATATCTGCGCGGCAAGCAGACAAGAGATTTAACGGTAGTGGCGCCGGATGTGGGCAATATGAAAACCGCCAGCCGGTATGCGACGGCGCTGGGGGCGGAGCTGGCGATTATTCACAAGCGGCGCGTCAGCGGCAGCGAGGTCGTCTGCGAGGAAATCATCGGCAACGTGCAAAATCGCAACATTGTGATGTGCGACGATATGATTTCCACGGGCGGAACCATCGCCAGCGCCGCGAATCTGGTCAAAGGCCGCGGAGCAAAGAAAATTTACGTCGGCGCCACACACGGCGTATTCTGCGAATCAGCGGTGGAAAAACTTCGGCAGGCGTCGCTGGACGAGGTCATAGTGACGGATACTATCCCGCTGCAGGATGAGGTGAAAGCATGGGGAAAAATCACAGTGTTGAGCGTGGCCCCGCTGCTGGGAGAAGCCGTTGGCAGAATTCACAGGAATGAATCGCTCAGCAAAATGTTTGAAGAATTCGACGGCGCATAGAACCGCCGGCAAATAATTAAAATAAGCAGAGAGGTTTAGTTATGTCCGAGATGATGTCATTGCAGGTGGAAGTCAGAGAAAAGGCCGGCTCCAAGCAGGCGGCTCGTCTGCGTGAAAACGGGAAAGTGCCGGCGGTCGTGTATGGACACAAAAAAGAGTCGATAGCGATTGCGCTGAACATTCACGAGTTTGTCGAGGCGCTGCATCACAGCCATCGGCTTTTCACGGCCGAACTGCCGGACGGCAAGCAGACGCTGCTGCTGAAAGCGTTGCAATATGATTACCTCGGCAAAGACGTGATTCACGTCGATTTTATGCGTGTTGATTTGACCGAGCGGGTGACCGTTAAAGTGCCGCTGGAGTTGCGCGGCACGGCCAAAGGCGCCGCGCACGGCGGTATCCTCGACGAACTGCTGGCCAGCCTTGAAATCGAGTGCCCGGTGGTGGAGATTCCCAAGTCGATACCTGTAATTGTTCGTGAGCTGGAAGTGGGCGATTCGATTACGGCGGGTCAAATCGCACTCCCGGCCGATTGCGTGTTGAAGACCGACCCCAAGGCGCTGGTGGTCATCTGCCACGAAGTGGCGGAAATCAAGACGACCGAAGAACTGCAGGTCGAGCAGCCGGTGGCGCCGGAAGTCATCACCGAACGCGCCGGCAAGGAAGAGGAAGGCGCAGGAGAGGGCAAAGAAAGCAAAGAAAGCAAAGAGAAGAAATCACCGGCGTGAGATTTAGAGCGGCGCGTCCTGCGCGGCGGCAGGCGGCCTGAATAAACATCCGAAAGTGGTATATGGCCGGGATGAAAATGATTGTGGGCCTGGGCAATCCCGGGAAAGAATATGTCGGAACGCGGCATAACGCCGGGTTCGAGGTGGTGGATAGACTCGCCGACAGGCTGGCAATTGCCGTCAGGCAAAAAAAGTTTGGAGCCCTGTTCGGCGAAACGCTGCTGGAAGACACCAAAATTATTTTAATGAAGCCGCAGCAGTATATGAATCTCAGCGGCCAGGTGGTGGCAACGGCGGTGGGGTTTTACAGGCTGCCGTTAAGTCATCTGATGGTGGTCGCGGACGATATGGCGATGATGCCGGGATTGATTCGGATCCGCCCCGACGGTTCGAGCGGCGGCCACAACGGCCTGCGAGACATCATCGCGCAGATGGGAACGGATCAGTTTGCCCGGTTGCGCGTGGGAATCGGCTCTGAAAGCGAAGCTTCGATGCGGGATTTTGTTTTGAGCAAGCCGGAGCCGCAGGACGGCCCGCTGTTTTCGGAAGGCGTCCGCAAAGCCGAAGAGGCGCTGTGGTGCTGGATTCGGGAAGGTTTGTCGGCTGCGATGAACCGGTACAACGTGAAAAATCGTTTGACCGACGCTGCGGGAAAAGACGTTGGCGAGGAAGAACCAAAATCCTGAGCGGGTTCGTTCCTGACGGATTCCAACGGGAGAATAAAAAAGAATTTTGTTTGTCACGGGAGGTACAAGTTTGGAAACAAAACGAGTGTACGAAGCGTTATTTCTGGTCGATTCGGCTCTGGCCGCGGCTCAATGGGACCACGTGATGGAGTTGATCCAGAAGATTTTGGGGCGGGCGCAGGCCAGGGTGATCTCCGTCCGCAAGTGGGATGAGCGCAAGCTGGCTTATGAAGTGCAGGGCAAGAGCCGGGGCACGTATATTCTGGCGTACTTTGAGTGTCCCTCTTCGATGGTTCGGCAGATTGAACGGGACGTCCAGTTGTCCGAGGAGATGCTTCGCGTGCTGGTTGTTCGCACGGAGCGGATGAAGCCGGAAGATATGGATAAACCGACACCGGCAATGCTGGGCCGCAGCGAACCTGAGCCGTCCGCAGTTGAATCGCCGGTTGGGGAAGAAATTCCGGTACAGAAAATCAGCGAGCAGGTCTAATGGTTGTAGCACAGCCGCCCTCGGCTGTGAAATTTCGCAGGGAGACAAGTATGGGAAGTTTGAATAAGGTATTGCTGATGGGCAATATGACGCGCGACCCGCAGTTATCGTATCTGCCCAGCCAGACGGCGGTGGCGGAATTCGGCTTGGCAATGACCCGCCGGTTTAAAAAGCAGGACGGTTCGCAGGGCGAGGAAACCTGTTTTGTGGATTGCCAGATGTTCGGCAAACGGGCGGAGGTGCTGAATAAATACTTCAAGAAAGGCGACCCGATTTTTGTGGAAGGCCGATTGAAATTGGACCAGTGGACAGACAAAGACAACCAAAAGCGAAGCAGGCTGCGGGTGTTTATAGAGAATTTCGAGTTTGTTGGCCGCCGCGGCGGTCAGCCCTCGGAAGCTCAGGAAGCACCTGCCGAGGCACCGGCTCCGGATGCAGAGCCTCCGCCATACGGCGCCGGCGGCGGAGACGAAATTCCCTTCTGAAATGCAGAATCGTTTGAAAAGACAGAGATGATAAAATCGTAAATCAAGTATGGAACAGGAACAGATATGAGGAAAATGACAACCCCCCCTAATCGAAGAAAGAAGATAATGACGACCATCCGCGAGCAGACCCAGTGTCGGTTCTGCCGGGAGAAAAAGACGTACATTGATTACAAAGACGTCGAAGTGCTGCAAAAGCTGCTGACCAACCGCGGCAAGATATTCTCCCGCAAACGCAGCGGCAATTGTGCAAGCTGCCAGCGGAAGATGAATCAGGCGATTAAACGGGCGAGGTTTATATCGCTGCTGCCGTTTACGGCCTGATCGTCGCGGCGCCGTCGGGCTGTCCGGTCGGCGGTGAAATGCCGTGTTGAAAAATGATGTGACACGTGGCGAAGCTGGAGAGAAAATATGAAAGTATTGTTATGTGAAGACGTGGAAAATCTCGGCTGGTACGGCGATATTGTAAACGTCAAGGATGGGTATGCCCGTAATTATCTGCTGCCGCAGAGACTGGCGGTGGCGCCGAGCGAATCAAAAGTCCGGGTAATGGCCGAAGAAAAGACCCGCCGGGCTGAGCAGCGCCGACTGGCGCGCGAGCATCTGGAAAAGCTGGCCGAGGCGGTTGGCGGCGCCGCGGTGGAAATCGCAGCCAACGCCAACGAGCTGGGGCATCTGTTTGGTTCTGTGACCGAGCGCGACATCGCCGAGCAACTGCGCCAGAAAGGATTTGAAATCAAGGATACGATGATACGCCTGAGCAGCGGTCATATCAAGGAACTCGGAACCTACGAAGTGGGCCTGAAAATCGCTCAGGACCTCCGGGTGAGCGTTCAAGTTCGGGTAATCTCGGAGCAACCACAGCAACAGCAGCAACAACAGGAACAAGCCGTTGAATCCGTCGAGAGAAACAAACAGAAATCCTGAATCCGGCGCTACACAGGCGTTGTCTTCCGCGCTGGAAGGCAGGACATTACCAGTCTCCATCGAGGCCGAAGCGGCGGCGCTGGGGTCGATGATTCTGGACCGGGAATGTATCGGCCAGGTGGTCGAACAGATTGACGCGGACGCGTTTTCCCTTCCGGAGCACCAGTACATTTTCGAGGCAATTATCGGTCTGTACGAGGCCAACAGTAAAATCGATTTGGTGTTGCTGCGCGACGAGCTGACTCATCGGGACCGGCTTAAAGCGGCCGGCGGTGTGGATTATCTGGTGCGGGTGGCCGAGTCGGTGCCCACCGCGGCCAATGTGGAATATTACGTTCGCATCGTCAAGGAAAAAGCGATGCTGCGCCAATTGGCCCGCGTCAGTCATGATATTCTGCGGCAGGCCTGTGACGAGACCGGCGACGTCGGGGAAAAATTAGATATCGCCGAGCAGCAGATATTTGCCGTGACGGAAAAGAAAATTTCCGGCTCAGCCGTGGCCATCAAGCATTTGCTGACGGAAACGTTTGAAAATATTGAGTCCCGCAAAGGCTCGCATATCACGGGGCTTCCGACAAGTTTTGTGGAACTGGATCAACTCTTGTGCGGTCTGCATCCGGGGGAAATGATTGTTGTTGCGGGCCGTCCGAGTATGGGCAAAACCAGTTTCGCGCTGAATGTCGCGGAACACATCGGCGCGGATGAAAATCTGCCGGTGGCGGTTTTTTCTCTGGAGATGAGCCGTCAGCAGCTGGTGGAGCGGATTTTGTGCAGCCGGGCGAAAGTGGATTCGCAGCAGGTCCGCAAGGGCATGGTCAGCACCGAACAGCACGCGGAATTAAGTCGGGTTGGCGGAGAATTGTACGAGAAGCCGATTTTCATTGACGATACACCGGGACTGACTCCGCTGATGCTGCGGGCCAAGTGCCGCCGATTGAAAAGCCAGCACAATGTGCAGTGCATCTTTGTCGATTACCTGCAGCTTATGGCGATGGGCGGACAGGTGGAATCCCGTCAGCAGGAAATCAGCACGATTTCGCGATATCTCAAGGCGATGGCCCGAGAGCTGGAAATTCCCGTGATGGTGCTCAGTCAGTTAAACCGCTCTTCGGAAGGGCGCGAGGACCATCGGCCGCGGATGAGCGACCTTCGGGAAAGCGGCTGTATTGAACAGGACGCGGATGTGGTGTTACTGCTGCACCGCGAAGATTATTATAACAAAGGCAGAGAAGAGTTTAATGAAACCAACACCGCCGAGGTCATCGTTGCCAAGCAGCGAAACGGCCCGACCGACACGGTGAGACTGTATTTTGACGGGCGTTTTACGCGGTTTGACAATCTGGCGCATACAGGCAGCCCATTTTAAGGAGTGAAAAAGCCGATGTTTCATAAGGATGTGAAGAGCTGGCCGGCGGCCGCAGGGATCGCGGTTTGTGTCGTGATAAGTTTTTCTTTGTCGGGCTATGCCGAGGAATCGCCGACGGTGCAGCAGGCGGAAAACAAAATCATCTCGTCCGTTGAAACGACCGGTGCGGTGACAGTGACCCGTGCGCAGATATTCTCGGCGATACGAGCCAGGCCGGGACAGCTTTTTTCCAAACAGATTGCTACAGAGGACGCTGCCCGCATCGCCAGGCTGGAAGGCATAGAATCGACGTACTACACGACCGAAGAAGCGGACGGAAAAATCAAACTCACCTACGTGGTGGTCGAAAAGCAGCTGGTGCGGGAACTGGTTTTCAGGGGCAACAGTAAAATCTCCGACAGCAAGCTGGCCAAAGAGCTGAGTCTTAAGCCGGGGGATCATCTGGACGTTCTGGCCGCTCGCGCAGGCACGGACGCCATCCGCAAAGTGTATCTTGAAAAAGGATACGCCTGGGCGAAGATTACGCTCGATGAGCCGGGCCTGATTATCGGGAGGGTGGCATACGACATCGAAGAAGGCGCCCGACCTAAAATCGTCGCCGTCAAATTCAAAAACAACCGCGTCCTGAGCAATAGGCAACTGGCTAAAGCGATCAAAACCAAGAAGAAAAAGTTTTTCTTCTGGTCGGTCTATTACAACGACGAACAGATTCAGAAAGACGTCCTGAAGATACAGGAAGTCTATCAGAAACGCTCTTATCTCGACGCCAGAGTGGAGCCGAAAATCACGTTCAGCGACGACAAGCAAAAAGCATTTCTGGAGTTTTATATTTCCGAAGGCCCGTCCTACACGGTGGAATCGATTTGGATTGCCGGCAATCAGTTTTTCAATGCCGCGGTACTGCGGGAAGGGTTTAAATTGACGGAAAACGGACTGTTCAGCAATGACAGAGCGGAATTCGACGCCAAAAAAATTCGCAGCCGATACCAGGAACAGGGATTTGTTGACGCTAAAGTGGAGATGAAGCGGACCTTTCTCGACGGCGCCCGAGTTCGCGTGGAGCATCAGGTCGCGGAAGGCGGCCGATTCCGCATCGGCCAGGTGACAATCACCGGCAACGTAATTATGCATGACAACGTCATTCGGCGGGTGCTGGACGAAGAAAAATTCACCCCCGGCAACTGGTATAACGCCGATATCGCCCGCGGCAACGGCGAAGGAGAACTGGAAAAGACGGTAAAAGGAACAGTCTATACGGAATCTGCCACGATTCAGCATGTTCCATCTGCGGACCCCAACTGCAAGGATGCGCTGGTGGCGGTCACGGAAGGCCAGACTGGCTCGATTATGCTTGGCGCCGGCATCGGCAGCGACAGCGGCGTCATCGGTCAGATCGCATTTGACCAGAGAAACTTTGATATTTCAGACACACCGGAAAGCTGGAATGAACTGATTACCGGCAAGGCCTTTCGCGGCGCCGGCCAGCGGTTTCGAATTTCGCTCAATCCCGGAACCCTGCAAAGCAGCTATATGGTGAGTTTTGTCGAGCCGTACTTGTATGACAAGCCCGTCTCGATGGAAGTGGCGGCGATGGGTTTTGAGCGGGAGTGGGAATCCTATACTGAAAAGCGGCTGGGAGCCCGGCTGGGTTTTGAGAAGCGGTACAGTGACGACTGGCGGCGCGGTGTTTCGTTCCGGCTGGAAAATGTCGATGTGGCCAGCCTCGAGGACGATGCGCCCGAGGAAGTGGAAGATGTGAAGGGCAGCAATGTTCTGACCGGGGCCAGATTATATATCGGCAAAGATACCACTGACAGTCGGTTCCGCCCGACCAAGGGATACAATTTTGATTTTGGCTATGAGCAGGTCGGCGGCGACCATACCTTCGGCATTCTCAGCGGAACCCAGCGGTGGTATCGTACACTATACGAGGACTTGTCGGAGCTGAAGACGGTGCTGGAAACCAAAATTCACGGCGGAGCGATAGTGGGCGATGCGCCGCTGTTCGAAAAGTTTTACGCCGGCGGCAGCAGTAACTGTCGCGGCTTCGATTATCGCGGTATCAGCCCGCGGGCCAGAAACAATAACGACCCCGTCGGCAGTGACTGGATTGTCAATGGCAGCTCCGAACTTGCGGTCCCGCTGGGCAGCGAAACGTTTTCGTGGCTGTTCTTTGTGGATGCGGCGATGGTGGAGACCGGCGGAGTGCGTTCGGCCATCGGCACCGGCATCCAGATTCAGATTCCGCAATGGTTCGGCCCGGTGCCGATGCGGTTTGAAATTGCCGCCCCGATAACCAAAGACGGCGAAGACGACACCCGCATCTTCAGTTTCTCAGTCGGAGCATTGTTCTAAGGTAAAAGATAAAAGACAAAGGGAAAAGTTAAGGCCGGCCATTCGGGCCGAAAAAAGAAAGGATTGAAATTTATGAAACTCAGTAGAATTTTATTTATTGGTTTTGCAATTGCGGTTCTGGGGATCTCGTTGGGTTATCGGCAGGGTGTCGCCGCTGGCGACAAAATCGCCCCGGCGAAAGTGGCGATTGTGGATGTGACCAAAGTCCTGCAAAACAGCAAAAAACACAAACAGTGGCAGGAAAAGATGACCAAAGACGAAGAGCAGATGAAGGCCGAATTCCAGAAGAGCCAGAAGGAGCTGGAAGCGCTGAAGGCCAATCTCGACCTGCTCAAAGTCGGCAGCAAAGACTACATTGATGCGATGAAGGACTTTCTGGACAAAAAGAGCCTGCTGGATGCCAAGGACAAGTTCTACCAGGAAAAAATCAACATCGAAATGCAGCAGTGGACGGAAAGCCTTTATACCCGAATGCTGGAAATCACGGCGACAATCGCTCAGAAAAAGGGGATAGACATTGTGCTGGCGCAGGAACAACTTGAATTGCCTTCGCCGAGCCTGCGGGATTTTATGCTGAGCATGCGCACCAAAAAAGTGCTGTATTGTAATCCGCAGATAGATATTACCGACAGCGTTCTGGCGGCGCTGGACGAGACGCAATAAGGATTTTTTCATCCGAATATGGCTGCCCAAACCGTACAAATTCGGCTGGATGAACTGGCCCAGAAACTCGGTGCGCAATTGCTTGGGGACGGCGTGGTCAAAATCCGCGGCGTCAACACGATTCAGGGCGCCGGGCCCGAGGAAATTTGTTTTTTTTCCTCGCAAAAACACGCTGAGAAATTGAAATCTTGCCGCGCCGCGGGAGTCCTGACGCAACGACCGATAGCCGATTGCCCCGTAGCGCAATTGGTTGTTGGAAGTGTCGATAAGGCGCTGATTGCCGCGATGACGATTTTCGCTCCCGGGCTGACGGCGCAAAAAGGGATTCATCCTTCGGCGGTTGTGGAGCCTGATGCACGAATTGACCCGACGGCGTCGATTGGGCCGGGGACGTATATCGGTCATCACGTGAAAATCAGCGAGCATACCGTCATCGGTCCGAATTGCTCCGTTGGCGAAAATACGACGATTGGAGCCAATTGCCGTCTCGACGCCAATGTGGCGGTCTATCATAATTGTCAAATCGGAAATTTTTGTATTATTCAGGCCAATACGACGGTCGGTTCAACGGGGTTTGGCTATGCGTTCATCGACGGCCGGCATCAGTTAATTCCGCATAATGGCGGAGTGATTCTTGAGGATGGCGTGGAAATCGGCGCCAACTCCTGCGTGGACCGCGCCAAGTTCGGCAACACCGTCATCGGCGCCGGCACGAAAATTGATAATTTGGTGCAGGTGGCGCATAATGTGGTCATCGGCAAGGCGTGCCTGCTGGCCGGTCAGGTTGCTATTGCCGGCAGTACGCGGCTGGGCGACGGGGTGATTATGGCGGGTCGATCCGGTACGTCCGACAATCTGACCATCGGCAACGGCGTCATTGTCGGCGGCTTGGCGGCCATATTTGACGACATTGCTCCCGGCCAGAAAGTCTGGGGTACGCCGGCGATAGAAATGAACGCTCAGTTGAAAAGCGTTGCGATTTTCAAGAAGCTGCCTGAATTGGCGAAAGAACTGAAAGAACTTTCCAAACGGGTGAAACAGCTTGAAGCGGCAAAAAACGATTAAATCAGAATTCAAATTGTCCGGCAGAGGATTATTCGGCGGCAAGGAGGCAAAGATGGTGTTCAAACCCGCCGATGTGGGTCGTGGGATTGTGTTTTTTCGCACCGACCTCGATTCGCCGACGGAAATAGCCGTCCTGCCGGAGTATATCATGCAGCGCGACCGCCGAACGGTGCTGCAGAACGGCGCCGCCTTTGTGGAAACGCCGGAACACTGTCTGGCGGCGGCGTATGCGCTGGAAATTGATAACCTGGTCGTTGAGATTGACGGCCCGGAACTGCCGGGGTTTGACGGCAGTGCGGAAGAATATTTTAAGGCGTTTCAAAAAAGCGGCGCCGCGGAACAATCCGCACCGCGAAAAGAGATTGTTATTATCGAGTCGGTCTGTATCACCGAGGACGACAAATCCATTTACGCGCTTCCCAACAGCGGCGCCGGGCTGAGCGTTACGTATGATTTGGATTATACCCAGTTCACCGGTATCGGCAGACAGTTGTATTCCTGCGAACTGAGCGAGGCGCATTTCGGACAGAACCTGGCGCGGGCGCGGACGTTTGTGCTGGAAGCGGAGGCCTGGCGAATGCAGGCGATGGGCGTCGGCGCTCATCTGGGACCCAAAAATATCCTGGTCATCGGCTCGGACGGCCCGATTAAGAACAGTTATCGCTATGACGACGAATGTGTTCGCCATAAGGTGGTGGATTTAATCGGCGATTTGAGATTGGCGGGCTGTTCGATTGTCGGACGGATTGTCGCTTACAAGACCGGTCATTATCTCAATCAGAAGCTGGTCAGGAAAATCGTCGAACAGGCCCGCGGACGGGAACAAAAAGCCGCCGCCGCGGACAAGCCGCTGCTGGACATTCGGCGGATACAGAAGATTCTGCCGCACCGTTATCCGTTCCTGCTGGTCGATAAGGTGGTGGAGATTGAAAGCGACCGTCGCATCAAGGGAATTAAGAACGTTACCATTAATGAGCAGTTCTTTCAGGGGCACTTTCCCGGGACGCCCGTGATGCCCGGCGTACTGATTGTCGAGGCGCTGGCGCAAATGTCGGGCCTGCTGTTTGCGCAGCGTCTGGAGAATACCGGTAAGCTGGCGGTGTTATTGACGATTGACCATGTGAAGATTCGGCGCGCCGTTGTTCCCGGCGACCAGTTGATTCTGATTGCCGAGGCCGACAAGATTCGCAGCCGGGCCGCCAAGTGTAATTGCAAGGCGATGGTCGGAGACGAAATCGTTGCCGAGGCGCAATTGAAATTTATGCTTGTGGACGATGAGACATTTTGACATCTGCAGTGTTGGGTATATTCAGCGGAGGTAAAAATCAGAATATGGGTGCAGTGATCCACCCCAGCGCCGTGATAGATAAGACAGCAAAGCTGGGCAATGAGGTCGTGGTGGGGCCGTTTACTCTGGTGGAAGCCGGCGCAGAAATCGGAGACGGCACCGTTCTCGACGCACATGTGGTTGTAGGTAAAAATGTCAGGCTCGGCAAAAATAATCGGCTCTTCGCCAATTGTGTCATCGGCCGTGGGCCGCAGGTGCTGAATTTTAATAAACCTGCCGGCGGTTTGACTATCGGCGATAACAATACCATCCGGGAATTCGTCACGATTCATCCGAGTATGCATCCGGACAAAAACACGGTCATCGGCAGCGGCAACCTGCTGATGATTGGCGTACATTTGGGCCACGATTGCGCTCTGGGCGATATGATTGTGATGAGCAACTATACGCAAATCAGCGGCCACTGCCACATACAAACCGGCGCCTGGCTTTCGGGAATGGTGGCGGTGCATCAGTTTTGCACCATCGGCAAATGGTGTTACGCGGCCGGCTATGCCGGTATTGCGCATGATATTCCGCCGTTTGTGATTGTCAGCGGTCATTATCCTTCCGAAGTCCGCGGCGTTAACAAACGCGGGATGACACGAGCCGGTCTGAATGAACGGCAGCAAGAACAGATTGAAGAGGCCTATAAATTTATCTGGCGCTCCAGAAAACCTGTGCTGGAGCAGGTTAAGGCGCTGGCCGAGAAAGACGGTCTCGACGAAAACGTCCGTGCAATTATCGACCTGGTGCTGAATATGAGCAAACAGCGTTTCGGCCGCTATCTGGAATTATTCCGCGAGTAACAGAAGCGTGGAGCGCAAGCGACACGATAAGGATATATTATGGCAAAAATTCGCACAGCGGTTGTCGGCGCAGGCAAGATGGGCGCTATCCACGCCAAAGTCTATGACAAACTGGATAAGGCACAGTTGGTCGCCGTCGTGGATACGGATTTGGCGCGGGCGCAAAATCTGGCGCAGCAGTACCATTGTGAAGCCTTGTCCGACCCGAAAAAACTGCTGGGTAAAGTCGATGCGGTAACCATATCCCCGCCGACGGCTGCGCATAAAACGCTTGCGGAGTTGTTTATTTCCAATCGGATTCCGGTATTGATTGAAAAGCCGCTGGCATCGAGCGCTGAAGAAGGCCGGCGGATTGTCGAACTGTCCCAAAAATACAACACCGTTGTCGCTGTCGGCCATTCCGAACGGTGCAATCCGGTTGTCCAGGCGATGAAACGGCTGCATATCGAGCCGATGTTCATTGAATCCACGCGGGTCAGTCCCTATCCGTTTCGCTCGATGGATATCGGCGTGGTGCTGGACGTGATGATTCACGACATCGACATTATCCTGTCGCTGGCCGACAGTCCCGTTAAGAAGGTCGAGGCCGTCGGCGTCAACGTCATCGCCGACCAGGAAGATATCTGCAACGCCCGTATCACGTTTGAAAACGGCTGCATCGCCAACATCACCGCCTCGCGCCTGGCCCTCAAGACCGAACGCAAGGTGCGTATCTTCAGCCGACAGGCGTATTTGTCGCTCGATTATCACAAAAAAACAGGCAGTATTATCAAGGTTGCCCCTAATATCGACATCGTCAAGTGGATTCGTGAACATCAAAAGGCACAGGACTTTGATTTCTCCACCATCAACTGGGCCGAGATGCTGCACATTGAACAATTGGACATCACCGAAGCCGAACCGTTAAAAGTCGAGCAGCAGGCGTTTTTGAAAGCCGTGGTTGACCCCTCATGTCGGCCGGAAGTGACCGCCGAAGAAGGCCTTGCCGCACTCGAATGTGCCGAAAAAATCCTCGCCTGCGTCCGCCAGCACCAGTGGCGATAGCCATCTAAACTCGCTTGTGTCATTCTGGCGAAAGCCGGAATCCAGACCTGCCTATGATTTTTCGTTCTTGGGTTGATGGCTGGGTTGGTGGCCTGCTTGCGACAAGCGCAAGCAGGAATCGATGTAAAAACCTGCTTGTCGGAGACAAGCAGGCCACCCATTTCCCTTTGAAATCACAAGTCGTGGCTCCAAATTTGTTCGAATTGTCAATGGTTTTGATGTCACAGATTGCTACTTCAAATCAGAACAACGGTTCTTTTTCAAGAAGCTTGCGGATTTTTTGCCGGATTCGGCGGGCGAGTTTAACCGCCTCTTTTGCTTCCGTCAGAGGAATCGTCTCGTAAGATCCAGGGTAACGCGTAACGGTTGCATAATCCGTCAGACGTCTTTGCTGGCCGGGCGACAGAGGAATACGCATACCTTTGGGCATCAGCGAGATTAACAATTCAATGTCGTGTGTTTTCGGAAACGGGGTTTCCACGAGGACGAGAAATGCCTTGAGGTATTTCTCAACGCACTGCTGCGCATGAAAGCATACGGTATCCGTGGGGCAATCCCTGCCCAGTTTCAGTGTATGGGCGGCATTTTTCAGGTCGTTGTCGGCTTTGTCTGACCATTCGTGCGCGACAATGAAAATTTTGTCATTGTCTGGCATAGAGGATTTTCCCTTCCCGCGATGCGGGCCATTCAATCGTGCCGACGATGTCCTTACGCCATTCAAATTCCTCCGGCGTAACGACAATCACATCTTTGGCGATGGGAATATCGTGCAGCAATACGCCGATTTTGATTGCCTTTTGACGTTTTGAGCCGACTACCGGCATTATAACCAGCAAATCCACGTCGCTGTCCGCTGCGGCATCGCCGCGGGCGTGCGAGCCGAAGAGAATGATCTTATCGGGACGAAACCGCTTAACAATGCGCCCGACCATTCTCTCTATTTGTTTTTGTGCCTTATTTTTCGCAGCCAGTATCATACCTGCCCCTTCAATTACTAATTGCCGCGGCGAAATGGCGGATGAGGTCCTCGGTTTCGTCCCAGCCGATGCAGGAGTCGGTCAGCGACACGCCATATTTAAGCTGTTCCGCCGACTCGACGCTTTGCCGCCCTTCTTTGAGGAAACTTTCAAGCATAATGCCAGCGATAATGGTCGTTGGGCCGCGAATCTGGTCGGCGATGTCATAGAGCGATTCTTTTTGCCGCTTGTAATCCTTGTGTGAATTGGCGTGGCTGCAATCAATCACGATGCCGTTTGCGATATGGGCCTTTTGCAGCAGCACCTCGGCGAACGCAACGTATTCACTCGAATAATTCGGCTCGCTGGTTCCGCCGCGCATCACCAGGTGGCCGTATTTGTTGCCTTTGGTCTCGGCGATAATCGCCTTGCCGTTGCTGTCGATGCCGAGGAATGAATGCGGGCTGGACGCGGCTTTGACGGCGTCCAGCGCAACGGTCAGGTTGCCGTCGGTGGCGTTTTTGAAGCCAATGGGCATTGACAGGCCGCTGGCCATCTGCCGGTGAATCTGCGATTCGCTGGTACGGGCGCCGATGGCCGCCCAACTGATTAAGTCTGACAAATACTGCGGCACAATCGGGTCCAGAAACTCCGTCGCCGCGGGCAGTCCGAGTTTGGCAATCTCCAGCAAAATCCCGCGCGACTGTCGCAGGCCGAATTCAATGTCGTACGAGCCGTCCAAATGTGGGTCGTAGAGCATTCCCTTCCAGCCGAGCGTCGTCCTCGGCTTTTCAAAATAAGCCCGCATGACCAGCAGCACTTTCTCGGATAGCCCCGTCTGCAGCTTATTCAGCCGTCTTGCATATTCGAGAGTCGCATCGCGGTCATGCAGGCTGCAAGGTCCTGCAATCACCAATCGGCGTTTGTCTTTATTCGTCAGGATATTCTGGATAATCTTCCGCGAGCCGGCCACCACGTGCGCAGCCTGTGGATCTTCCGGCAAGTCCTTTTTGACTTCATCCGGCGTAATCAGCGGCCGAAACCGCTTGATATTAAGATTATCCGTCCGTTCCATAACGTTCAGCTATTATACCGCTTTATCATAAGAAAGGCAAGATGAGTTCAGGAAGCACAAAGACAGGAAGCCCAGGCAATGTGATAAGAAGAACGGATTTGTTATTGTATGCCGTTCCAGGTTTTTTTGATGCCTGGCGGCTGTTTGATGCCGCCGCGGCCGTTGGACTTGTGGAAATCCACAATAATCCGCACCGCCTCGTCCGGGTCGTCGCACAGCGTAAAGACATTCATATCCTGCGGGTCAATGTGGTTGTATTTATTCAGCATTATCTTCTGCATCCAGTCCATCAGACCCTTCCAGTAGTCGCTTCCCATACAAATCACGGGGAAATAAGCCTGCTTGAGCGTCTGAATCAGTACCATGGCCTCGAAAAATTCATCCATTGTGCCGAAGCCCCCCGGCATCACGATAAAGCCGTGAGCATACTTGAGAAACATCACCTTACGACAGAAAAAGTACCGGAAATGCAGCGATAGGTTTTGAAAATCGTTTGGAATCTGCTGATGAGGTAGTTCGATATTCAGACCGACGCTTCTAACGCCGGCTTCACTGGCGCCTTTGTTGGCCGCTTCCATAATGCCGCTGCCTCCGCCGGTGAGGACCGCATAACCAGCCTTGCCGACGGCGCGGGCGGTATTGACAGCCAGTTCGTAATACTTGCTTCCCGGCTTCGCCCGGGCCGAACCAAATATCGACACCGCCGGCCCGACTTTCGAAAGTTCCTCAAAACCTTCTACAAACTCGGCCATAATGCGGAAAACCCGCCAGGTCTCCTCGACAGCGATTTTTGAGTAATCAGTCATAAAAGCCTGTTTATAGGACTCACGAACAGAATGTTTTTCGACCAACACAATTATATCGACAATCAGCGGGTCGATGTTCACCATAATTCGGGCTTGTCAGCCGCGGGGCAGTGGCGGACGATAAAACAATCGGGTTTACGGGCCTTACAGCAGGTTTGGCAAATAAACAGAATGGACTTTGAAAAGCCCTATTGTTTTGTACAGTAAAACAGAGGTGTATCGACGGTAATGCCGCATTTACAAATTTGTTCCGCGCTTAGAAAATCGCTCGGCAGAATTTTATGCACCTTGAAACCCGCCTCCCGTATTCTGTCAATAAAGTCAGGTCCGTATTTCCGTATATGGTCAGATTGCCCGAAAAGCCGTTCTCGTTGCCGTGGGTCTGTAATCGATGGGTCTTCAACGGTTTTCTCGACATTAATGGGGACTAATAACAAAGCCCAGCCACTGGGTTTGAGAACACGATAAAATTCACAAATAGCCTTTTGGTCGTCAGGAACATGTTCGAGGACATGACTGCAATAAATCGCATCAAACACTTCGTTTCCCAACGGGATATTGGTAATATCCATCACGATCTGAACGTTTGGGCTATGCAGGTCTGCTGTAATATACCCATTTTTCAGACGTTTTTTCAGCCTTGTTTTAAAACAAGGCTCGGGAGCAACATGCAGCATTTGGTGGGGCTGACCGTTGAATAGACTGGTTTTTGTGGTGAGAAACAACCAAACCAGCCGATGTCTTTCAAGGGATTTACAATGGATACACAATGCGTCCGGCCGGGAATTAAGGCCATAGGTATCAAATTTTCTGAAGTGTCGTCCACAAATTGGGCAGTATCGCCGCGTTCCGATGAAAGAAATTCTTTTTGCGAGTATTTTAATATACCCGTATATTTTTTTTAATGTTGTAACTCCTCTTATTTTTAATTTCATTTTGTTCTTATAATTACCATAATAATCAATATGCGGGTTAAAAACATCCGAGAAACGAAAAGATAGTATTATTTGCACAGCATCATTTCAAGCAAATTCAAAATGTCTTCTGCAGCTTATCAGAAATAGAAGGTTAACGGATTCGCAGCTGAAGCCGTTCGAATGTTTACCATAGTTCCGGCTGATTGGCTGAGGGACAGTACCCGGCGATCGGGCAATTCGGGCAATCCGGCTTGCGCGCCTTGCAGCAGGCCCGGCCGTGAAAGACAATGCAATGACTGAACGTCGTCCAGCCGCCGAATTTTTCTTTGGGCACAACTTCCATCAGGTCAAACTCCAGTTTGGTCGGGTCGCTGTTTTCCGACAGACCCAGCCTGCGGGCCAGACGAATCATGTGCGTATCGCAGATAATGGCCGGTTGGCCAAAACAGTTGCCCAAAATGACGTTAGCGGTTTTGCGTCCTACGCCCGGCAGCGTCAACAGCTCTTCCATCCTCTGCGGTACTTGTCCGTTAAATTTTTCAATCAGGGCTCGGCAGGCTTTTTGGATATTCGCCGCTTTATTGCGGAAAAAGCCCGTGGGGCGGATGTCCTGTTCGAGTTCTTCCCGCGGCGCATTGACCCAGTCTTCAGGTTTGCGGTATTTGTGGAATAAATCTTTGGTGACGATGTTGACCCGCTGGTCGGTGCACTGCGCCGCCAGGATTGTCGCAATCAGCAGTTCCAATGGCGCCACATAATTCAGCGAAACTTTCGCCTCCGGATAGGTCTTTCGCAGAATTGGGAAAAATTTCAGCGTCCGTTGTTTTGCGTCGTCTTTATCGACCTTTATGCCTTTTTTGTTTTTGTCCATACAATTTATTGTCCTAAACATGTTCAGGATAATTATACCCGCTCACCGCCCAAAAAACAGGGTGGAAAAGCTGAATTATAAATAGGCACCCTCTGTTGGAAGTTTATTACTGCGAACACGAAACCGCTGGCAGGCGTAGTCGCTTCAGAGGCCCACAGGATAAAATCAGTAAAAGTTTGCATCTTGAAAGGGCGACGACGATGACCTGGTTTGAGACTGAAGAATTAGCCAAATACGTCTTTGGGGTGGAAAACGCCCTGGACGATTGGGGATATGATAACTCGCGTATGCGGCTGGAACTTGCCGAATTAGACAGGGTTGAGGAGAAGTTGCAATCCGCTTTGCGAAACAATGGCGATGACAAGCTGTTTCATGTCCTGGCTGACGAGGTTTTGCTTCGGACCCACAATTGCCGACGCGAGATCGAGGAACGCCTGATGGCGTAACCGCCGGGGGCGCGGGATTTTCTTTGGCCGGCGGCGCATTTTCTGGTACTGGTACATTTTCCGTCAATGGATTTGCGGGAGTTATCGTATGCACATTGAGACGTTTGTGCTGGGCGATTTCCAGACGAACTGTTATTGTGTCCGGGCCGATTCGGACAAAAAAGACTGCATCCTCATCGACGCGGGACTGCACCCGTTTGCGATGATTCAGCATCTGCAGAATCATTATCTTGTCCCTGCGGCGGTTGTTCTGACTCACGGCCATATTGACCATATTGGCGGTCTTGAGCAAGTGCGCAGACACTGGCCGAATACACAGGTCTATATCCACAAAACCGACGCGGCGATGCTTGCCGACCCGAATGAAAATCTTTCGGCGCTGGCCGGAACGATTTTTCAGGCACGGCCGGCGGAGAGGATGCTGGACGGCGATATCGAAATCCAAATTGCGGGTTTGCGATTTGATGTGTTTTATACTCCGGGCCATACACCCGGAGGGATATGTTTGTATGATGCTTCGGAGTCAATCGCCTTTGTCGGCGATACGCTGTTTGCCGGTTCAATCGGAAGAAGCGATTTTCCCGGCGGCGATTATGAGCAGCTCATCCAAAGCATCAAAACAAAGCTGCTGGTACTGCCTGATACGACAAAAATTTATCCCGGCCACGGCCCCGCCACCACCATTGGCAGCGAAAAACGATACAATCCGTTTCTATTGTGAGCAATTCATCTATCGTGTATCTGCAGGAATTGAGGCGCCTGTATTTCCGGTTTTTAGATTTGTATCCGGCGGATTTTTGCGCCGACGGCGTTGAGTTTTTCCTCGATTTTTTCGTAGCCGCGGTCGATATGATACACGCGGTTGACGACAGTGGTGCCATAAGCGGCCATTCCCGCCAGAATCAGCGCCGCCGAGGCGCGTAAATCCGAGGCCATCACCGGTGCGGCGATTAGCCTGTCCGCGCCGGGGACAAATACGCTTGGCCCTTCCTTGCGAAGATTGGCGCCCATACGATTCAGTTCGGCCACGTGCATAAAACGGTCGGGGTAAATTTTTTCTGTGACGACGCTGTTGCCGCCGGCCAGGGCCAGTATCGCCATAAACTGGGCCTGCAAATCGGTGGGAAAACCCGGATAGGGCTGCGTGGTGATGTCGGCAGGCAGAATCGGACCTTCACGGCTGACGACGCATCCGTCGGGGGTTTCTTTTACGTCTATGCCGATGTGATTCAGCCGGTCGGTCACCGCCACCATATCGTTCAGAGTGCAATTGTGAATATGCAGTTTGCTGCCGGTAATTGCGGCGGCGACCATAAACGTACCGGCCTCAATGCGGTCGCCGATGACTTTATAGCGAATGGGTTTTAGTTCTTTGACCCCTTCAATGACTAACCGAGGCGAGCCAATGCCTTTGATGTTGGCCCCCATTGCATTGAGGAAGTTGGCCAGGTCGCCTACTTCCGGCTCACAGGCGGCGGATTCAATTACGGTTGTCCCTTTGGCAAAACAGGCCGCCATCATCACGTTGTCGGTTCCCAGCACAGTCGAGCCGAAAGGTCCGCCCAGAAAGATTTGCTTTCCGCGTAAGCCTCCGGGCGGTATGGAAGCGACAATATAACCGTTTTCAAGGTGAATCTGGGCGCCGAGCTCTTTGAGACCGCGAAGATGAATATCCACGGGCCGGTCGCCGATAGCGCAGCCGCCGGGCATCGAAACTTTGACCTGACCGCAACGGGCCAAAAGCGGGCCTAAGATGCAGATGCTGGCTCGCATCTTCCGCACAAGGTCGTACTCCCCGATTGGACGGTCAATTTTTGTTGCATCGATACATAAGCCGCCGGTCTTATTGCGCCATGTCGGCACGCCGAGACTCTGCATAATTGTCTCAAAGCCGGCAATGTCGGCCAGCGTCGGAGCGTTTTCAACGACCGTTTCACCGGCGGCCAGAAGAGCGCCGGCCATAATCGGCAATGTCGCGTTTTTTGACCCCGCCGCCTCAATCGTGCCGGAAAGTCGAACAGGACCGTCAATTTCAAAAATATCCATGGCTTCTGTTTTCCTTTGCAAATACCCTATCAATCTACTATAAGAAATCGGCATATTCAAGGGATTTGGATAAGTGATGACACTGGAAAATATCTGTATTACGGTTTTGGCACAAAGCATACAAGCCCGGCAGACGATAGGTTTTTTGACGGTGCTGTTTTTGGCCCTTGGGGTTGGGCTGCTGGTCTCCTGGCAGGTTCAACATCCGTTGCTGAGCTCACTGAATCATTGTCCCATACGGCGAAACCGGCTGCCGTTGTTTTTCCCATTTTTGCAATTATTTGTCTGGCTGGCCGTGGCGGGACTGCTCAACGAAATTCTCAAAAAGTTCCCGTACTTTCAACCGGAAAGCACGATGCGGTTTGCCCAAAATACGGCGTTGACGACGGTGGAAATCGCAATGGCGGCATTTTTTGTGCTGGCCGCGCGGCTTGCGTTTGTCCGGGGGCTCAAAGGATTCGGGGTGCAATTCCGAACCGCCGGAAGGGACTTATTCTGGGCGACGGTAAATCTCATCGCGGCATATCCGGCGATTTCTTTATTGCTCTGGCTGACCATTTATGTGGGGCAGCAATTTGCCGGGCCGGGGTTCGAACTGCAAAAACATCAAACGCTTGTAGAATTGAGCCAAAACGGCCCGGTGGGGATGAAAATTTTCCTGGCGTTTTCTGTTCTGATGATTGTGCCGACTTTTGAAGAGTTGCTTTTTCGGGGGCTTTTACAGTCAACCCTCACTGCGTACCTGGTAAAACCCTGGCTGGCCATCGGGATTACATCGTTGCTGTTCGCCTTATTGCATTACGGGACACATTTTCTCGGAATTTTCGCGTTGTCGTGCTGCCTTGGGTACGCTTACGAAAAAAGCGGCTCACTCCTGCGGCCGATATTTATTCACATCCTTTTTAACGGCACATCGGTGCTGGCAATTCTGCTGTCCGGGTCAACATAACCTCGATACCCCCCTCTAAAAGCAAAAATCAGCGTTTTCTGTGTTCTACAGGCACTCGACGGGAAGCATTATAGTACCTCACAATATTTGATTTTGAGTGTTGTCATTCCCGCGACTTGTCCCTACCGAAGGGGGAAAGCGGGAATCCAGTTTGTTAATGAGTTTAATTCCGTATCAAAATGAAACGCTTTGCCCATAAATTCAAATGTTACAATGTTATAGCCTGTTTTTCTAACAGCCAAAGTGGGCAAAAAATATCGAAAAAACAAAATGAAAAATATGCAAAGATTTTTGTTGATTTTTTGATACGCATTTGTCAATAATGGTACCTATCGGAGAGGACAGAGGTCAAGCCAAATGTACGAGGAGGGTTTGACCCCACAACAGTAAAGACACTTTGGGTCGGCGCAAAAGGGTGTATTTCTGCGCCGGCTCAGAAGCTTTTATATATGTTTTGCCGTTTCGGGTGAAAGCCCGACCCCTGAAAGGGCTTTCGTACCGCCTGGGCGGTAAAACAGCTGGTTTCGGAGGAGAGGAAGATGGAAAAAGTTTTCCTGCGGATAGCAGGAAACGCAGAATCCCCCCTCAGGGGAAAGGGGGGATTCTGTCTTCCCGACACATTATCGCTCACGCCGCAACATCAGCCCGGCGTCCTCGACAAAATCGTTCGAATATAAAAGACCTGCCGGAAATTTCCGGCAGGTCTTTTTTTGTACGCCCCACGGAAGGTTATTCCCAATCAGGAAGTGGGCCGTTGTTTTTTTGGTTCATCCGGTTAATGGGTAGGCGGGTTGCAAAAAACTACCCTTTGTTGACAGAAAAAAGGCGACTCATTCCTGAATCGCCCACACTATCAAAGTAAAAGAATAAAAGTAAAAAGGGGAAATCCCTTACTTTTTTCTACCTCGTAAGACCAATCCGCCTAAGCCGAGCAGTAAAAGCGTTGCCGGCTTGCCCGCCGCAGTCACCAATCATTAAAATACTATCTACCCGATCTTTTACGAAGAAACGCACAAATTCCGCCAACAAAGAAGAAAACGGAGGCGGGTTCAGGGACGGAGGCAACACGGAACCCGAGATCGCCGGTCTCGCCGAACGGGGCGCAGTTGAGGCTCCGGTAGGACGACGCGAGGGCGGGGGCGTCGATACCAAAGAACCCACCGCGAAGGCCACGACCGGAACCAATAAGAGTCTCGTTCCATTCCCAGACATTGCCACCCTGATCAAACGTACCATAGGCGCTATCAGAGTTCTCGAACTCCCCGACAGCAGTCAGGTAATCCGGACTACCAATGGTAAAACCGCCCTGATAAAAATTGGCGTTATTGCCCGGATCGGGATTGATCAGATCATTGCTTGGCACGTTGTTCGACTGAGTTGGGTATAACCAGTAATTACCTGTTACTCCGTCGTTCTTGTGATAAGCAGCTTTGTACCATTCATTTTCGGTCGGCAGGAAATAAATCGTCCCGTAAGTCGCTTGGGCCGCTGTGCGATTGATATCGAGAAAGTCACCTGGATTAGTATTATCACCGCTGAACTGATATGCACCTTTACTCTTGTCGCCGCTGGTCAGGTAATTGCAGAACTGCGATGCCTCATACCAACTTACTCCATTGGTCGGCTGCTGAGCACCGGTGAAATATGCACTGCTATCATAAGCATTGCTCGGATTGCCCGTTGGGGCACCGGCAGCGGCTGTAAAAGCGTTCCACTGGGCATTGGTAACTTCAAACTTGCCGATACGGTAATTATAACTAACCGCACCACAGCCGGGAGTACCACCCGTATCACCAGCATTACCCGCATTGCCGATAGTTACAAAATCCATCCCAATTCCGCGTATGATTTCAGCCGAAGCAAAATTTACTACAGCCATCACACACACAACCACCACCAAAACTCTTGCATTTTTCATCTTTCCATCCTCCAAATTCTAAGGTTTTAAACAAAAAACCCACTGCCGACAGACATACGCCTGTCAATCAAGTGGGTTCAATGTTCTAAACCTAAATTGTCTTTTTCTTTCCATCCGTCCCTCCATCCAAGCTGTGGAGCAGTTTTTCTTCCGTCCTCCGTAAGGAGTCCCAAGGACTATAATGGCCAAATTATACCAAATGCCGCTATGGCTAATCAATAGGAAACCGGGAAACCGGCAAGACTATGAGACTTCCCAAAATTGACACCCTTATATAAAATGTAAGTATATTATTCACAATAGATTATGATTTATTCTATGGAGACATTCCGGTTTTTAGATACACGTTTACGCTGAAATGATTTTATAAAAAACGCAAAACATGGTTGATTTTTCGGCGTATATTGCCGATAATTCAATCATGATAAAAAGAAGAATACAAGACAGTATTGTT
This sequence comes from uncultured Pirellulales bacterium, assembly GCA_964635075.1. Taxonomy (GTDB): domain Bacteria; phylum Planctomycetota; class Phycisphaerae; order Sedimentisphaerales; family Anaerohalosphaeraceae; genus Anaeroglomus. Next base: position 133,191 of record CAZWMN010000003.1, read on the forward strand.
CAAAATCTCGGCCAGTTTCCGGCAATCGGGCTGGTGGGGCCTCGTCAAGCCGGTAAAACCACACTGGCAAAAATGATTGCCGCCAACATGGATCGGCCGGTCATTTACCTTGACCTTGAAAATCCTCAGGACTTCCAGAAACTTAATGATGCCCAATTGTATCTTCAGCAGTTCAACAACTATCTGGTGATCCTCGACGAGGCTCATCGCAAACCGGAACTATTCCCCCTGCTGAGGTCTTTGATTGATGAAAACAGAAAACCCGGCAGATTTATGATACTCGGTTCCGCAACGCCCACATTGAAACGACAAGCGTCGGAGTCTCTGGCTGGAAGAATCGTATATCACGAATTATCACCATTTACACTGGATGAAATAGGCGCAGGCCATCAGAATTATATTAAACTTTGGCTTCGCGGCGGTTACCCGGAAAGCTATCTGGCGGGTTCAGATGAAATCGCGGCGACCTGGGTTCGAAACTTTATCCAAACCCATCTTGAAAGAGATTTGCCGGCCCTTGGTGTTCTGGCGCCTGCGACAACACTGCTGCGTTTTTGGACGATGGCCGCCCATTGTACCAGCCAGCTATGGAATGCAAGCAGGCTTGCGGAAAGCCTTGGGGTCGATTCGAAAACAGCTCGCAGATATCTGGATATTTTGGAAGATACGTTTATGGTCAGGCAATTGCAGCCTTTTTTTGCAAATACCAAGAAAAGGTTAGTCAAGTCGCCCAAAATTTATATCCGTGATACAGGGCTTTTGCACACCATCCTTAAAATTAACAGCTATAATGACCTTGCTTCAAATCCTGTTATGGGAGCATCGTGGGAAAGTTTTTGTATAGAACAAATTATCGCATTGAAACCATCTCGCTATGATGCGTATTTCTATCGAACGCTCTCTGCGGCGGCGGCGGAGATTGATTTGGTTTTAACTAAAGGATTAACCGTTGAAATCGCCGTTGAAATAAAATACTCCCTGTCGCCAAAACTTACTAAAAGCTCTGTCAATGCCATCGATGAAGTAAAACCTCAAAAAACATGGGTTGTCTATCCAGGCAATGAAAGCTACCCGCTCAAAAAAGATGTTTGGACGCTGCCTGTGAGTCAATTGAATAAGATATTTGAATAGCCGGCGGCAGTCCTTCTTTTAAGCCTTTTTCCCGTCCTCAGCGACCAATTTCAACCGGTTACATTTTGTAACCGTTTCACTTTCCTCTTTATTCAGCCTGTTTTTCAGGACTTTCCAGTAGTTTCTGGCAGTCTGGAAATCCGACTGCTGGATTAACACCTGTAGGATATCCACCACCGAAAAATACCATGTTTCTGTCTTTTCGTCGAAATGACGGCGAATCTTGTATAGTGCTCTTAGTTGAAATTTTCCGTTTCACCGCGGATAAGTGCTTTTGAAATAGTCAGTTATAACTTTACTCGCGGGCATTTACTACCCTGAAGGGTATAACCTTCAAAAATGGCCAATGAGTTTGTCATAAATCTCCCTATTTTATACTCCCTCAATGGAAATGTCGGGGTGTTCTTTTATTGATAGGCTCATAATACAAAATACCCCACGGCTATGCAATGAAAAAGGAGGATGACTGTTGCCCTGAAGCGATAAATCCAGAAACTGCGCATTTGCCGGATGAACCGTTTTTTTGTGACTGCAATTACGGAGTATTTTCCAGGGGTTGACGCCACCACGAGGCGTCCCGCAGGTAGTGTTTCATCCACATCACCGCGTTGACGCCGTCGGCTGTGGCGGTGACCAACTGCATCGCCGCGCCCACCCGGCAGTCCCCTGCCGCGAACACGCCTGGGATTTTGGTCCGCAGATACGCCGGGTCACAGCGAATAAAACCCGCTTGGGTCAAATCCACAAACCCTTTCAAAAATCCCGTGTTCGGCACCATTCCCACAAAGATAAACACGCCGTCACAGGCGATTTCTTCCTGTGCGGCGTTTTTTACATTCTTTACCACCACTTTTTCCACCCTGCCGGAGCCCTTGATTTCCGTGATGGCGCTGTCGAGTTTAAGGCTCAGGTTGGAATTCGGCTCATTGACTTTGGCCGTCAGCTCCTCGACCAGCACCTTCGTTGCACGAAATTCCTGGCGGCGATGTACCATAATGACTTTGGCGGCGTATTTGCACAAATGCAATGTGTCTTCCACGGCGGTATTTCCGCCGCCGATGGAAACAACGATTTTACCTTTGAAAAACGGCGCATCGCACGTGCCGCAATAGCTGACACCTGCGCCTGCGCTGCGAAATTCCTCTTCGCCGGGAACATTCAGACGCCGATAAGAACTTCCCGGAGCCAAAATCACCACACGGCCGACAAATTTTCCCTTATCATAGAATACCTCAATCAGTCCGTCCTCCCGCCGGTTTAGCGAGGTCGCTTCCGTGCCGCTGCGCAGCTCGGCCCCAAAAGAAGTCGCCTGGGCCAGCATTTTTTCGGTCAAGTCCGGCCCGCTGATATTAGCGTAGCCGGGATAATTTTCAATTCGGTCTGTGGTATTGATTTGTCCTCCGGGATAGAATTTCTCCAGCAAAATCGTTTTGAAACGGTCTCGGGCCGCGTACAGGGCCGCCCCCAGCCCCGCCGGCCCGGCGCCGACAATAATGCAATCCCAAATCCGCTCACTCATACTCGTTCTTTTCCTTCAGGAAACGGGCAAACAGCTTTTCTTCCCATTACCATTTTTCGCCGTCGGCCCCTTACGAACCGCTCGTGTGTTAAAATGTTTTTCAATCTCTTTCATCTCGGCCGGCTCCCACAGCAGAATCCCCCGACGGGATTCGACCGTCACCTTTCCCAGCGGTTTTTTATCCGCAGTAAAATAAAATTCCGTCGTGGCGCCATTGAGCGAGTCCGCCCGCACGGCAAAGGCCATTTCTCCGCCTTTGGCCAGCGCCAGCGCCAGCGGAATCGAGGACATCTGTGCCGGGATAATCAATCCGTCGGCGTAAAGAATATCCACAACGGTTTTTTGCTGTTCGGTCTCAAGAAAATATCGAACCAGCGAGTCCAGCAGAATCTCGCTGACGGTCGCTGGCCCCGACGGAGCAACGCGGGTTTGCCCGGGCGGGTCTTCCCTCGTCAAGACGCCGCCTTCCTTCAACTGCAAACGACAACCGCCGGACGGTCCTGAAATTCCGCCGTCTTGACATCGCCAGTCAAACGTTTCAAACGGACGTGAACTTTCGAACAGATGCTCTTTTCGCCGAAGCGCCGCCGTATTGAACGCCGTCGTTTTGTCAATCCGCAACCGCCCCTGTGAGTCTATCTCGACCTGAACTGTTTCGTAACCTCGAACACTGCCGGCCGCATCCCGAATCAGAAAAGTTCGCGGCTGAAGACTGGAAAAAAACTTTTTAGTTTCAAAACGCCGGGCTTTCTGCAGCAACTCTACTCCTCTGGCCAGTTCTGCCGGCGTTTCATACCGGACACTGCGAGCCAGCGTCAGAAACACCTCTTTGGCCAAAGCCGGGTCCCCTGCTCCCGATTGCACCTGTAAAACCAGTACTCTGCCGAAATCCAGCGGTACCGTCCCAATGTACCGCTCGTTGCCGTCCTGGAGTGTGGACAGTCTGCCGTACTTCATCGGCCAGGCATCGGCAATATCCTGTACGTCCTGCAATTTACCACCCGCCTCTGACGCAAGCTCCTCCAGCACCTGCCGACTGTTGTGGGCTGTCGTATTCAGTTTATACATCCAATAGACATCCATAACCGGACTAAGCCGGCTTGCCAGGCGTGCCGGCAGCACAAAACTATTGTCCCGCTCATACTGCCATTGCGTCAACCCCTGCCAGCCGCGCTGCACCGGCAAATGTACCGTCAGACCAGAACCAATCAGTTGAATTCCCGGTCCCAACAAAATGCGACTTCGGGAATCTACAACCAACCTGGCAATGAGCAACCCTGCTGCAAATACCGCCAGCAGCGAGAGTTCTAAAAATGATTGTCGGTTGAACAGGCCGCTTCGCATACGCCAAATCATACTCCCAAAGGATATTTTTGCAACGCTTCTTTGCTCAAAGCTGATTCTTTCTGCCCGGAAACGATAGCATTTTCCGACTCACCGCCTGGGGACAAAGGGCAGGCATTTTAACTCTGTCCGAAGCCATTTCCTGAGAGTCCCTTTGTCAGCAAACCGCAAAATCGCTTCTTTCAATCCAGCCAGACAAAATTTCGAAGCTCAAGCTTTTGATATTATTCTGCCGATGAGATATTATAAAGCGGCTCAGGCAGAATTTCTTAAGGGCAAAGAGGATAACGTGAATCGCCTTTCCAGAGACCAGACAGAAATTAAAGACCAGAAGGCACTTGCAGCCCTTTCTGAAGCGACCCGCCAAAATACGACTGCCCGAATGTGTCACATGGCTGGCGGAAAATGGATTCGCAACGATGTGACCCTGCGGGAACTTGCCGACAGCGGCATTGTCATCCAAATGTCTGCCGGCCCCAATACCCATCTTGAAAAACTCCAGATTCATCAGCCGGTCGGCATCTCTTTTCAGATTGACTATGAAAAATTTATTTTTGACAGCGTCATTATTGGTTTTGAATCCGCCATTGCCGCTCAGGGCGGACGAATTCTCCTGGAAATCCCGGAAGTGATGGAAAAAATGCCGCGACGGGCTTATGAACGCCAGCCAGTTCCGCCGAATCTGAATATCCAGGTTTTATTCTGGCATCGGGGATATGCGGACAGCACTACCCATATTCCTATTGAAAGTTACTGGCAGGGACAATTGGTTAATCTTTCCGCTGCCGGCGCTCAGGTGTCCGTAGCTCTTGCGCTTTCGGATTGTTTTCGGCCCAACCAGCTTATCGGCTTGCAGTTTACGCCGATGTTTTATCAAAAACCCATCCTCGTGGAGGCACAAATCGTCCATCTGCGTCCCGAAGAAGATGGGGGAAAACTTTATCTCGGTCTGGAATTTCTCGGTCTGGAGGTGAGCATCGACGGCAGAACTATTCTGCATCGTCTGGCGGACATCGTCGGAGAATATGCGAAATTAAACAGTGCCTCCAATACCTCCCTTGCCGGTTCGCAGCAACCGCTTATTTGAGCCGTATCCGCAGCGCGCCCCAAAACCAGTAATGAGACGGATGCGATAATCAGCAGACATACCGGCGCAATTACATCAAAACCATCCACGGCCAGGGCTACCGTGCCGGGGTCATTCCGAATCCCCCTTGTGGGGTGAGGAATCTGTTTATTCCCCCATCGCCGAAGCTTGTCCTCGCGAAGGCGGGGAGCGATTCCTCATCATTTAGCCCCCTCACTTTATGTGAGGGGGTTCATGGCCGGGGGTGCTACAATTTGCAATTCTATACCCCCTCTTGTTTTCACCCCTGCTTTCGATATAATGCCTTCCGCGATTTCAAGGAGCAGAGATGACAACACCGACTATCATAAGCAAGGAGAGGGCTTACGGCAGATGACAGCCCCGCGTATCATTGTCGATCTGGTTGAGCGTTTCGACCGCAACCGGGAGGCGTACCGGGCGGGACATTATAACGAAACGCAGCTTCGCCGTGAGTTTATCGACCCATTTTTCAAGGCTCTCGGCTGGGATATAGACAACGAACAGGGCAACGCCGAAAATTACAAAGACGTCATTCACGAAGACGCTATCAAAATCGGCTCCGCCACCAAAGCCCCCGATTATTGTTTTCGCATCGGAGGTTCTCGCAAATTCTTTCTCGAAGCCAAAAAACCATCTATCGACATCAAAGGCGACCCAGGCCCGGCCTATCAACTCCGCCGCTACGCATGGTCGGCTAAGCTGCCCCTGTCAATCCTGACCGATTTCGAGGAGTTTGCTGTCTATGACTGTCGCATCCGTCCCATTCCAACCGACAAGTCCTCTGCGGCGAGGATTTTTTATCTGAAATACACCGACTATACTGAAAACTGGGACAAAATCGTATCCATCTTCTCAAAAGACGCCGTCCTCAAAGGTTCGTTTGACAAGTACGCTGATACAGCCCGTCTCAAAAAAGGCACCGCGCAGGTGGACGATGCCTTTCTGCTCGAAATCGAATCTTGGCGCAGCGAGTTGGCCCGCAGCATCGCCCTGAGAAATCCCAAACTGAATAACCGCCAACTGAACTTTGCCGTTCAGATGACCATCGACCGCATCATCTTTCTGCGAATCTGCGAAGACCGCGGCGTCGAATCCCCCGGCCAATTGCAGGCCTTGCTCAATGGAGACAACACCTACCAGCGACTGCTTGAACTCTTCCTCAACGCTGACGACCGATACAACTCCGGCCTCTTCCACCTCAAAGAGGACAAAGATCGCCCCGAAGACCCCGATGAATTGACGCCAACGCTGGCCATCGACGACAAAGTCCTCAAGGATATTTTCCGGCGACTCTACTATCCCGAAAGCCCTTATGTGTTCTCTGTTCTTCCGACGGAGATTCTCGGACAGGTCTATGAACAATTTCTCGGCAGAGTCATCACACTCACCGCCGGCCACCACGCCAAAGTCGAGGAAAAGCCCGAAGTCAAAAAAGCCGGAGGCGTATTCTATACCCCGTCGTATATCGTGGGTTACATCGTCCGGAACACCGTCGGCAGACTCGTCGAAGGCAAGACGCCGAAGGAAGTCGAGAAAATCAAAATCCTCGACCCCGCCTGCGGCTCAGGCTCTTTTCTTCTCGGCGCTTATCAGTATCTCCTCGATTGGCACTTGAAATGGTATCTCGACAACGACCCCAAATCCTGGACCAAAAAGAGAACTCCACCCATCTGCCAAACTACTCCTGTCATTCCCGCGCAGGCGGGAATCCAGACGGGTGGCGCCTATAAATTGACTCTCGATTGTCGCAAACGCATCCTTCTTAACAACATCTTCGGCGTGGACATCGACTCCCAGGCCGTCGAGGTCACCAAGCTCTCCCTGCTCCTCAAAGTCCTCGAAGGCGAAAAACAACTCGTCCTTTTCCACAGAGAGCGTGCTCTGCCCGACCTCGGCCAAAATATCAAATGCGGCAATTCCCTCATCGCCCCCGACTTCTACCGTAACCAGCAAATGACAATGTTCGATGATGAACAGAAATATAAAATCAACGCTTTCGACTGGCAGACCGAATTTAAAGACATCTTCTCACGCAAAAATCCCGGTTTCGACGCCGTCATCGGTAACCCACCGTATGTACAAGTACTCCATTCTGAAAGTCAAAATGAATTAGAGTATTATTCATCACATTATGTATCTACTTCAGCATTCAAGAAGAATCTTTTCCCTATTTTTATAGAGCAATCTATTAGACTCTTGAGGAAAGAACAGGCCTTTTTTTCAATGATTATTCCAGACAGGTTCTTTTTTACTCCGAGCTACGTTCCTTGCAGGCAGTTCATCTTAAAACACGGGACGCTCGAAAAAATTCGTGAGATATTGTCCGGAGCGTTTGATAATGCAATAGTTGGAAATGCTGTTTTCTTCATATCAACTCCAAAGAAAAAATCGTATTCCGTAAATATTGAGCAATGGATGAGTGACAAAATTGAACATATAAATAATTTGCCTGTACAGAACATTCTATCTGATTCAGAGGCTGTTATTAACCTCCTGACAACCAAACATGCTTCAAATATCTTGGAGAAATGTAACCGCATCTCAAAACCACTAAAGACCTTTGTTGCGGCGCATGTTGGTATTATGATAAAAGATAATAAGAACTTGTTTACTCTCAAGCGAATCAACAAGTCCCAAAATCTCATTATTAAAGGCAGGTGTATTCAAAGGTATTCATTGGTAAACACTTATTATTTTGACTACTCAAAAGCAAAAATATTTGGAGGCACCAAGAATAGAGAAAAACATGAAGCGTTCCCCAAAATTCTCCTTCGTAAAACGGGCAACAAATTAGTTGCACATTTGGATGATCAGGGCATATATGCGGAACAAAGTGTTTATTTACTCTTGCCGCAACCCAACATCAATCCCTCTTTTGTAATAAGCATATTGAACAGCAAATTGCTACAGTACTTATTTCAAAATTGTTTTATTACAAATCCGATTGCTTATCCTTATATTCAACATTATGACCTCGAAAATTTACCCATACGAAATATTGATTTTTCCAATAAAAGTGAAAAGACCCTTCATGACAAAATGGTCTCTTTGGTAGAGGTGATGTTGGACTTGCATAAAAAACTTGCCTCTGCCAAAACCCCCAATGAAAAAACCGTCCTCCAGCGCCAAATCGACGCCACGGACGACCAAATCGACCAACTGGTTTATGAACTCTACGGCCTGACGGCGGACGAAATCGCCATTGTGGAAAATTCGGTGAAATAAGGAAATGTAAGATGAATTCATTCAAAAAGGTAAAAGACCAACTAAAACTGCCATTAAGCGCTGTCTGGCTGATGAATTCCATCAGTGAATACAAAGGCAAACAGGAGCTTTACAGCCGTCAGTCGCCTCAATTGCTCAAACGTCTTGTGGAAATGGCGATCATCCAAAGCGCCGAATCGTCCAACCGTATCGAGGGCGTTACCGTTGACAGCAAACGTCTTCGCCCGCTGGTGCTGGGAAAAGCCAAACCGCAGGATCGCTCGGAAGAAGAAGTCGCCGGTTATCGCAAGGCGCTGGACTGGATTCATAAAAAATACGGCGATATTGAAATTACGCCGCAGACGATACAACAATTGCACCGGTTGTGTATGGCCGATTCCGGCGACGCCGGACAATGGAAAAGAAAAGACAATGAAATCATCCGCAAAACGTCGGCGGGCGAAGTGGAGATTATTTATCGTCCGCTTTCCGCCGCGTTGACTCCCAAAGCCGTCCGGCAGTTATGCCTGGCTTACCGGCACAGTCTCGAACAGGAAAAAATTCCGTCGTTGTATGCGGTGGCCTGCCTGATTCTCGATTTTCTCTGTATCCACCCATTCCGCGACGGCAACGGCAGGGTTTCCCGACTGCTGACGCTGCTGGCGTTTTACCAGCAGGGCTTTGACGTCGGCAGATACATCAGTCTGGAGCGGATTATTGAACAGACCAAGGAAACGTATTATGAATCGCTCAATAAAAGCTCCCGGCAGTGGCTCAAGGCCCGACATGATATAACCGGCTGGCTGAATTATTTTCTTGGAACCATCCACTCCGCTTACCGGGAATTGCAGCAGCGGGCCGGGGATGTCGCTTCGCCGCGCGGGTCAAAAACAGATTTGGTGCTTGAGACGATTGCCGTCCAGAAGGAAGATTTTTCTATTTCCGACATAGAGAGGCTTTGCCCGTTTGTCAGTCGAGACATGATCCGCTTGATTTTCCGCCGTTTACAGAAAGAGAAAAGACTGGTATGTCTGGGCAAAGGTAAAAACGCCCGATGGAAACGAATAGGGTAATAACACTCTGAACAGGGTAATATACAGGGCAATAAAGTAAAATAAAAGGGTCAAAGTAAAATAAAAGGCTCAGACACTTTTTCTGTAAACCTTTATAAAACCATTGCTTAAATTTCTATTTCTTTCCTCTTACCACCCACCATTTTAATCTTTTCTTCGTGGTCTTCCAATTAAGAGTTGCTGGAACAGCGTTGTTTATTTCAGCTTTTCGCTGCCGCAACAGCGGCACGGAACAATTTCTGCGGACAGCATAGAAGCTCGCTTCGAGAATGGCCGCAGGAATT